>DATAPB010000235.1:0-1507 GCA_036265435.1 Solirubrobacterales bacterium
GCCCAGGCCACCGCGGCGAGAGCGGCAGTGGGCACCACCCGTGCGAGGCCTGCCCGCATCACGGTTCCCGTCTGGAAGAAACCGATCCGCTCCAGCGTCCGTTATACGTCAACAACGGCGCCCGTTAGACGTCAAAGAGAAGATGACGGCGAAAAAGCCATTCCGAGTTTCAATCATGCTTGTGTGAGAAAGAACGCATACGGGTAAAGCTTCATCGAGGGAGAGTGAGCTTGACGCTTCTTGCGGAATACGACAACTGCGAGTACGTTGAGGAACGCGAGGCGCACTGCGGCGACTAAACCCTCGGGCGGAGAAAAGTGGAGGTGCCTCGCAAGGGCGCCGGAGGATGAAGGGAGAGCAGGGATGAGGCGGCGATTCACGATCTTGGGCGTGACCGCGTGCGCGGTCGCGTTGCTCGGGTTGGCCCCGAGTGCACTAGCTGCGACACCGCAGCAGATCTACCGGGACTACGCCCAGCACGGGCGGCTCACGCACAACTACTCGCGCAGCGACTTGCAGCGCGCGCTCAGGGACGCGGCGTTGCAGGGCTATCCGCGTGTCGGCGTCCAGGGCGCCGTCCAGCAGGCACTCGGCGCACAGGCCGTCAAGTCGCGGGGAGGGCTGCCGTTTACCGGCCTCGACCTCGCGCTGATGACGGCCGGCGGCGCGGCGCTGATTGCAGCGGGCACCGGAATGCGGGCGCTCGGCCGGGCGAAGAAGTAGGCCAGGCGAGACCCCGGTAAGTCCAGGGCTGAGGTAGCTGCGGCATGGCGACGCGACCGTTGAATGCGGAGGTACTGCCGGTTCTCGAGCCGATCGAGCTCGAGCACCGTGCTGCGCCCATTTTCGGGCGCCTGGGTCCGCATGCCTCCTGGTCACGCGGCGCGTTCGCGCTCGACGGCGCGATGCTGCTGGCCGCCGGGCTCGCCGCGACGCTCGGCTCCCGCGTGGCCGGGATCATCCCGATGCCCGGGGTCTGGGTCGCCCTCTACAGCGGCCTCGTCCTGCTCGCCCTCCACACGCGGCGCATGTACTCCTGGCGCGTTCGCCTCCAGGTCCTGGACGACCTCAGGTCCGTTCTGACCGCCACCGTTCTCGCCTGCATGACCCTCGTCACCCTCCGCATCCTCCTGCCCGGCGACGTCGACCAGCTCGCGGGCCAGTCGATCCGCCTCTGGGCCTTCAGCGCCTTCTACCTCGCCGCCGGCCGGATCGCTCTCGACTGGGCCCAGCTGAACGCCCGGCGCGCGGGCGAGGTCGCGAAGCCGACGCTGATCGTCGGCGCCGGCCGCGTTGGCCGGCTCGCCGCGCGACGGCTCCAGGAGCACCCCGAGTTCGGCCTGCGGCCGGTCGGGTTCCTCGACAAGGAGCCGCTCGACACCTCGGGCCTGCCTGTGCCGGTCCTCGGCGCGAGCTGGGACCTCGAGCGGCTGATCGAGCAGCACGGCATCGAGCACCTCGTCGTCACCTTCTCCACCGCGCCGAGCGAGGTCCTCCTGCGAGAGAT
>DATAPB010000236.1:0-12486 GCA_036265435.1 Solirubrobacterales bacterium
AAAACCGGGATCACGAAAACGAAGATCATGATCGCCGCGTGCGCCGAGAAGAGGCTGTTGAACATCCCGGGCTCGACGATCTGCGTGCCGGGCTGCGCCAGCTCGGCGCGCATGATCATCGCCATCAGCCCGCCGATGAAGAAGAAGACGAAGGTCGTGCAGATGTACTGGATGCCGATGACCTTGTGGTCGGTGTTGACCTTGAAGTAGTCGCGCCAGGTGTAGGCGCCGTGATCGTCGTGCTCGCGCTCCTTCGGGAAGGTCGGCGCCCCAACCGCCCAGCGCAGCCAGTAGTCGAAGCACCCGATGCCGACCAGGAAGCCGAGCGGCGCCGTGATCGCGGGAACGATCACCTGCGGGTAGCCGGTCTGCTCGGTCTGGAAGGCCGGCAGCCCGGAGACCTTGCGGAGAACGACGACCAGGGCGAGGCCGAAGGCGCCCGCCAGGATCGTGTAGGTCAGAGCCCGCCACCAGCCCGGACGCTTGAAGAGTGCTGCCGTCATCCCCGCCATCCTTCCATTCCCGCGCTCATCCTATTCCTCGTCTCACTCACTGCCTCAGCCTCTTTGGCGTCGTCTCGCCCGGCTTCGGCTCGCTCGCCGGGATCGGGGGCTGCTGGGTCGCCCATTGATCGAAGACCGCCTGCGACTGCTCCACCACCACCGGTGCCCTCATCGTCGCGTGGCCGAAGCCGCAGAGCTCCGTGCAGACGAGCGTCAGGTCCTCGGCCTTGGTCGGCGTCACGTAGGCGCGCGTCGTGATCCCGGGGACGGCGTCCTTCTTGATCCGCCACTCCGGGACCCAGAACGAGTGGATCACGTCGAGGGTGTGCAACCGGAACTCCACCTGGCGGTCGATGGGCACGTGCAGCTCGCGCGAGGTTACGCCCTCCGCTGGGTAGTTGAAGTGCCACTCGTACTGCTGGCCGTAGACGTCCACCGTCATGCGGTTCGAGTCGTGGGCCTCGATGTCGGAGAGCGTGATCCACGAGTAGATCGCGCCGAAGAGGACGATCGCGGTCGGGATCACGGTCCAGGCGATCTCGAGCCTGGTGTTGCCGTGAATCGGGGCCCCATCGCCCTCGTCGCCGGGTCGCACCCGCCAGCGCCAGAGCGAGTAGACGAGCATCACCATGACGATCGAGAAGACGAACGACGAGAGCACGATCATCACGTCGAGCAGATCGTCGATCTTCGGCGCAGCGGTCGACGCCTCCTGGCCATTCCAGTTCGGGATCAGCATGATCACCGAGGTGATCACCGTGAGCACGACCACCGCGGCTAGCAGCTTGGCAATGGGGACGCCCCGCATCGGGCGCCATTCTATTCAGCGAATCTGAAGCACCCGCGCCCGGGGCTTGTCACTCACGTGACTACCTCCGGCAGCCCTTCCAACTCCCCCCGAGACGCCGCGATCACGGTTCGGGCGACGCCGTCCCAGCTCCAGAGCTCGTCGACGCGCTTCGCGAGCGCGAGCCCGGCCCGACGGCGGCGCTCGGGCTCGAGGGCGAGCCAGCCATCGATCCGGTCCGCCAGCTCGGTGACGGCCTTTGGGCCAACAAGGAAGCTGAGCAGCGGTGCGAGCTCAGGGTCCAGAGCCTCGGCGAGCAGCTGCGAGACCTCCCGCATCCCCGAGTGATCCGCGGAGACGGGCGGGACGCCGCACGCCGCGGATTCGGCGGGGACCATCCCGAAGGCCTCCGGCCAGGTGCTGGTCATCGCGAAGGTGTCGGCGGCCGGCATCACCTCGGCGACCTCCTCGTGGGCGAGGCGACCGCCGATCAGGATGGAGCCGGCGGCATCGCGGGCGGCGTCCGCGTAGCCCTCGGGAGGATCGCTGAGGAAACGGGTGAGGATCGGCAGAGGCTGATCCGGCGGCGGCGTTCCTGGCCGCCGTTGATCCTCGTCCTCGTAGCCCCGGCCGCGAGCCGCCACCGCCAGGGCCGCCGCGAGGTCGCCCTGCTCGAGCGCCGCGACCAGCTCACGCAGCGCGGGCTCGAAGGCTCCGAAGCCAATCAGCAGGAGCCGGGGCGATGGATCCCCGGCCGCCAGCCGGTCGCGATAGACCAGGGGCCAGGCGGCCAGCAGCAGGTCGACCCCCTTGCTCACCACGAACTTGCCCACATAGAGGACGCGCGGGCCGCCCTCCGCCCAGCTCCGCAGCGCCGCCGCGATCGCCGGGCCGTCGCGGCCGAAGGAGTCCCGGCTCTCCCCGGCCTCCGGCACCTCGTCGTCCAGCCGCTCCGCGAGGCCCTCCAGGATCGCCAGCGCGTCCTCCGGCTCCCGCGGCCTGAAGCGGTGGACGTCGACGCCGGGCGGCCCGAGCCGGGTGCGCTCGGGGATGGTCGGATCCGGCAGCGTCTCGTAGAGGACCTGGGCGGTGTGTGAGGAGCCGGCGAGGATGCCGGCGGCTGCCTCGGTCCCCTCCAGCGCGTAGGGAATGAACCGCTCCGGATGGGGCCTGACCACGTAGGAGAGATCCGAGCCGTGGACCTTGATCGCGTAGCGCAGCCCGGCCCGGGCGAGGATCACCGGCCCCATGATCAGGTGGTTGGCCAGCGCTGCGTCCGGCTCGCCGTACCGCTCCACGACCTGCCGGACCGCGTGGATATTGGAGTCCAGGTAGCGGTCCAGCTCGTCGTCGGTCAGCTCCGGGAACGTCTTCACCCGGAAGCCCTCGTAACGGTCGGCGACGAAGACGGGCAGCAGGCCGCCGATGTTGGGGACGTGGACCGTGATGTTGTCGTTGTCACGGACCCAGTCGAGCTCGATGAACCTCCGGTCCTGGCAGAACAGGTGGACCTCGTGCCCCTGCCTGGCCAGCGCCTGCGCGAGGCTCGCGTTGTAGACGTTGCTCCCCGTCCCGTGCAGCAGGTATCCGTGGAAGATCAGCACTCGCATCCGGCGCAACGGTATTGTGCGCGCCGTGCAGAACCCGGAACAGACCTACCGGCTTCGGGCTCCGGCGTCCGGGCGCGAGGCGCTCGCGAGGGTCCATCCCGGCGCCGTCTATGTCGATCGGGAGACCGGTGAGGAGATGCAGGTGGTCGCTGCGACCCTGCCTCTCGCACCCTCCGAGTCCGCGTTGGTCAGGGCCCCTGAGAACCTGCGCGCCTGCCGGCGCTGCGATCAGCTGATCGGGCTCGACGTCAGCGACTGCCCGTATTGCGGGCTTCGCCAGCCGGCGCTCGACGGCTCCGAGTGATCCGGGCGCTCGCGCTCTCAACCATTGCGATCGGCCTGCTTGCTTCCGGCTGCGGCAGCTCCGGTGAGACGACGACCACGCCCAGCGTCTCGATCCCGGCCGTCACCTCACCCCTCCCAGCGACCACGATTGCGCCGCCCACAACCACCACGACGCCCACCGGGTCGACGACCACCCCCAAGGGGGGCAAGACCGTCAACCCGAAGCAGCCCGACTCGGCCACCAACGACGTCCCACCTCCCGCGGGCAGCCCTCAGGCGGGGTTCGAGAAGCAGTGCAAGCAGAACCCCGCCGCCTGCGGCTGACGGGCGCGCAGCCTCAGTCTGGCCCAGCGTCCGGGTCGTGGACGAGCCGCATCTCGCGGGCGAGCTCCGAGCTCGCATATGGCCCCACACCCTCGAGCTCGCGGAGCACGGTGTCGACGATCTCCGGCGACTTGTTCTGGCTCATCTTCCGCTTGGCGACGATCCGCGTCGGGACCAGGCGCAGTCCGACCGTCCCGCGGCTGTCCCTGCGGGCATCGGCCGCGACCTCGGGCGTGGCATCGAGCGGCCGCGGGTTGGCGACGTGGCGCTCGAAGTGATCGACGAGCCGGGTCAGGACTTCGAAGTTCTCCTCCGGCTCGAGGATCTCGGGGACGCCGGAGAGGTGGGCGGCGATGAAGTTCCACGTCGGGACCTCGACGTGGTCGCCGTACCAGCTCGATGAGATGTAGCCGTGGGGCCCCTGGACGATGACGAGTAGCTCGCGTTCCCCGAGCTCGTGCACCTTCTCGTCGGGCCGGCCCACGTGCGTGACGATCGAGATCTCCTCGCGATCCTCCTCGAGCAGGATGGGGTAGTGCGAGGCGACCAGGCCGGTGGGCGTGCTGGAGACCAGGATCGCCCAGGGGTTCTCGCGGATCAGGCGCCTGATCTCGTCGAGGTCGGTGAGCTCGTAGTAGGGGTTCTTGCGCACCTGCTGTCCGGAACCAGCGCGGGCCGGCAGCGCCGAGCCTACTTCTTCGGCTTCTTGGGAGGCGCCGGCTTCTGCGCCGGGTCGGCCACCACCGTCGCCGAGTAGAGCAGGCGGGCGGTGTTGTAGGTGCAGGCGTAGGAGCGCTCCGAGCCGAGGGCGTCCTGCGGCGTGCCCGCCAGGATGTCCTCGGTGTTGTTGCACTTGCCCTTCTTGCGGCTCGCCTGCCACTTGGTATTCGCGGCCTGGTTGATTGCGAAGGCGGGCGCCCAGGTCGGCACCGTCAGGGCGACGATGTTGTTGGGCTTCACGCGGAGCGGCGCGTCGAGGGTGAACGTTGTCGTCTGGCCCAGGTACTGAGAGAGGTCCTCGACCGGAGACTGGGCCTTGAGCTTGTAGATCGGCTTCCCGGCCTTGATCTGCTTCATGATCGGTTTGAGGACCGAGATCCGCGCCCGGGGCGGGCCGCCGAACGTCTTGGTGAAGAAGTCGTAGTCGCTCTGGTTGTTGTTGTTCGGGTTCGGCTTCGTGCTCGGCAATCCGGTCTTGATCGACCAGGCGACGATCCGGCCGCGGAACGTGGCGACGAACGGGTTCCGCTGTCCCGTGATCGAGGTCTGGAAGCCCGTGGTCTTGCCGATCGCCTGGCACGTGGTCGGGCACGACGGTGTCGCCGGAGTCGCAGCGCCGAGCACCGCCACCCGGGCAGCGCCGACGGCCTCGCCCGTTGAGAGGGCAGCCGCGAGCCCCGCGGCGAAAACCGCGACGGCGAATGCGATGGCGAGCCTGTGCAGGCGCGCGAAGGCGTGAGCGTCCTGGCTCATGAGCTTCATTGAACACCTCATTTCCAGGAGGGTTGCGGGGGTCCTTGCAAACCAGGGCCGGCGCCCGGCCCCACGACCCCGGTAGGGTTGCGGCCCCATGGAGGCCGAAACCCCCTTCCAGCGCTTCATCGACGCGGGGCTCGTGAGCTTCGGGATCGAGGCCGACGAGACCGAGCGGGCGGTGATGGCCGGGGTCTGGTCCATTTGGGAGCCGGACATGACCGTCCTCCGAGACGCCGACCTGGACGGGGTCGAGCAGGAAATGCGCCCGGACCTCGGCGCGCCTCCGGCCTGATGACGGCTCTCGATCTGCCACTCCGCGAGCAGGCGGCCGGGATCTCCTCGGGCGAAATCGATGCCGGGGAGCTGCTCGAGGAATGCCTGACCAGGATCGAGGAGCGCAATCCCGAGCTCAACGCGATCGTCGCCACCTTCCCGGGCGAGTCTCGGCGGATGCTGGATCAGGCTCCCGACGGCCCGCTCCGCGGAGTGCCGGTGGTGATCAAGGACGAGTGGCCGCTGCCGTGGCGTGCCGAGACCGTGGGCGCCGCGGCGGTGCCCGGAGTCACCACCGAGCCGGGGGAGTCAGGGCCGTATCGCGCCCTGCGCGACGCCGGGGCGGTGATCGCCGCGGTCGCCAACATGCACGAGCTCGGCTCGAGCAGCACCGGCAACACGTCCGTGTACGGCGCGGCCCACAATCCCTGGGACGTCGAGCGCTGCCCCGGCGGCTCCTCCAGCGGACCGGCCGCAGCAGTCGCCGGGGGCCTCGTCTCCGGCGCGATCGGCGCGGACGGGCTCGGCTCGATCCGCTACCCGGCCGCCTACTGCGGGCTCACCGGACTCAAGCCAACCTTCGGCCGCTCGGCCATGGAGGGGCACCACATCGCCAACACCGAGACGATCGTCTCCGGCCCCCTCTGCCGCGACGCGGCGGACTGCCGCCTGCTCGCCTCGGCCATGTTCGGGGAGGCGCTTTCGGCCGGGCAGCCGCGGGGCCTGCGGATCGGCGTGGTGCGCGACCCGTACTGGAGCGACTCGGCCCCCGGCGTCCGGGAGGCCTGCGAATCGGCGCTCGAGGCCCTCCGGGCGGAGGTGGACGGGGAGATCGTCGAGGTCGAGATTCCCGACCGGGAGCTGATTCTCCCCGCTGCCGTCCTCGTCGCGCAGGCCGAGGAGGCCGCCCACCTGACACCGGCGAATCTGAACGCGCTCCCCGAGGAGCTCGGCGTTCTGAACCGCGGCGTCCTCAAGCTGCGGGGCCTGCTGCCCGGGAGCCTCACGGCACGCGGTCTCCGCGCCCGCGGACAGGCGCGCCGCAACCTGGCCCGGCTCTTCGAGGACATCGACCTGCTCGCCTGGCCGACCGTGCCAGCGGTGGCTCCGCCGCTCACCGATCCGGTGATCGAGCTGCCCTCGGGCGTGACCTCCGCGGATGCCGGCAACGGCCGCCAGGGGGTGCTCGCGAATCTCACCGGTGTGCCCGGCGTCAACGTCCCCGTGGGCCTCGATGGCGGACTTCCGATCGGGCTCCAGCTCCTCGCCGCCTGGGGCCGCGACGCCCTCCTGCTCGACGCCGCCGAAGAGCTCGAGCGCGCCAGCGAGCGCGAGTTCGTGCAGCTACGGCCGGCGCTTCATGAAACGGGTCGCGCCTAGCGGCGCGCCCTCCCATACGATTGCAATCCTGACCCGATGAGCCGTCGGGCATGGGTCGCCTTCGCGGCGCTCTCACTGATCTGGGGCGTCCCCTACCTCTTCATCAAGGTCGCGGTGGACGACGGTGTGTCTCCGTTCTTCCTCTCGTGGGCACGGCTCGTGCTCGGGGCGGCCCTGTTGTTCGCGCTGGTCCCGCGGCAGAGCGTCGAGATGCTTCTCCGGGGACCGCGCGGCTGGCTCCTCGCCTACGCCGTGGCCGAGATGGCGCTTCCGTTCCCGCTGATCGCCGCCGGCGAACAGAACGTCGACTCCTCGGTCGCCGCGATCGTCATCGCCACGGTTCCATTGCTGATCGCGCTGATCGCGCTGCGCGTCGACCACAGCGAGCGGCCGACCCGCACCCGAATGCTCGGGATGCTGATCGGACTCGCCGGGGTGGTGGCGCTGGTCGGAATCGACCTGAGCGGTCAGAGCAGCGAGCTGCTCGGCGCCGCCGCCATCATGGCCGCCGCGGTCGGCTATGCCATTGGCCCGCTGATCATCAAGACCCAGCTCCTCGAGTACGACCCGCGAGCCACGATGGCCGCGAGCCTGGCCGTCGCGGCGACTCTCCTCACGCCCGCGGGGCTGTTGACGATCCCTGACTCCGTGCCGCCGGCGGAGGCGGTCACCTCGCTCATCGTCCTCGGCGTGCTCTGCACCGCGGCCGCCTTCGTGATCCTGATGATCCTCGTCTCCGAAGTCGGAGCGGGAAGGGCTTCGATCATCACCTACATCAACCCGGTGATCGCCGTGGCGCTCGGCGTTGTCGTCCTCGGCGAGAGCCCCGGCGCCGGCGCGATCGCCGGGCTGCTGCTGATCCTCGCAGGCTCCTGGCTCGCGACGGATGACCGGCTGCCGCCCAACCCCACCGCGATCGTCACCCGGCTCCGAGGCCGGCGTGAGCCATCGGTGGCTGAATCATCCGTGTCGGTTCGGTCTGTGTGACGATCCTCCGGGGTGGGCCTGAACCGCCGGTTATCTTGCCCCTCACGGTGGCGGCAATCGAGACGCACGAGCTGGAGCGCGAGTTCGACGGAGGAATCAGGGCCGTCGACGGCGTCGACCTGGAGGTAGCGGCGGGAGAGATCTACGGCTTTCTGGGACCCAACGGCGCCGGCAAGACGACCACCGTGCGGATGCTCACGACTCTGCTCCAGCCCACCGCGGGCTGGGCCATCGTGGCGGGCTACGACGTCGCGAAGGACCCGGGCGCCGTCAGGCGCAAGATCGGCGTGGCCCTTCAGGAGGCCGCCCTCGACCCGCTGATGACCGGTCGCGAGCTGCTCGAGCTCCAAGCGACGCTCCACAGCATCCCGAAGCGGGAAGCCCGCAACAAGAGTCGCTGGCTGCTCAACCGGGTCGGTCTCACCCTCGCCGCCGACCGCCGGATCGGCACGTACTCGGGCGGCATGCGTAGGCGGCTGGATCTCGCCGCCGCCCTTGTCCATACCCCGGAGGTGCTCTTCCTCGATGAGCCCACGACGGGGCTCGATCCGGTGAGCCGCAAGGCGATCTGGGAGGAGGTGGGAAAGCTGAACCAGGAGGGGACGACGGTCTTCCTCACGACCCAGTACCTCGAGGAGGCCGACCAGCTCGCCGACCGCGTCGGGATCATCTCCGGCGGCAAGCTCGTCGCCGAGGGGACGCCCCAGGCGCTGAAGGCGGAGGTCGGCCGACCCCACCTCGAGCTCTCCCTGGTCGAGCAGGAGGGAAATGAGTCGCGAGCCGAGTCGATCCTCGCGCGCTTCGGGCGTTCGCTTCCCGCCAGGGACGGGATCCTGATGGTGGAGGTGGAGCGGGGCTCCTCCGAGATCGGGCCGATCATCGTCGCGCTCAACCAGGAGGGGCTCGAGGTCGAGTCCCTGGACCTGGTTCAGCCATCGCTCGACGACGTCTTCGTCCAGAAGACCGGCCAGCACCTGGAGGGTGCATCCGAAGACACGGATGAGACGGAGGCCGTGGTCGAGTGATTCAGACACTGGCGGCGAACGCTCGCGTCGTCGTCGCCCTGGGGAGGCGCTCGATCATGCAGACGCTGCGGCGGCCGCAGCTGCTGGCGCCGCTGATCGTCTTTCCCACCGCCCTGCTCGCGATCCAGACAGCGGGAGCTGGGCGGGCGGTGGATCTGCCGGGGTTCCCGGACGTGCCCAACTTCCTCTCCTTCATGCTCGCCGGGTCGATCGTGCAGTCGGTGATGTTCACCGGCAACTCCGGGGCGATCGCATTCGCGATCGACATGGAGATGCGCTTCACCGACCGGCTCTACGCGGCGCCGATCGCTCGCTCCTCGGTGGTGCTGGGGAGGCTGGCGGCCACCGCGACACTCGGAGCGATCATCGCCGTCTACTTCATCGTGCTCGGGCTGATCTTCGGCGCGAGCATCCACGAGGGCGTCCCCGCGGTCATCTGGATCGTCGCGCTGACAGCCGCCTCGGCCCTCGCCTTCGGGACCATCGGCGCGGCGATCGCGCTCCGCTCGAACAGCGCGAGCGTGGTGCAGGGGATCTTCCCCCTCGTCTTCGTGATCCTCTTCCTCTCCGACGCTTTCTTCCCGGCGAACCTGATGCTCGAGCCGGCGTCATGGATCGCGCAGTACAACCCCTTCAGCTTCATCGTCAACGGGATCCGCGACCCCATCATCAGCGGCTGGTCGGTGACGACCGAGCTGAAGGCGATCGCAGCGGTGATCGGCATCGGTGCGCTCGGCTTCGCGCTGTGCGCCGCGGCGATGCGGAGCAGGCTGCGGAGGGGCGTATGAGCTGGCGCGGGTCGGTCGCGAGCATCGCGGTCCTGGTCCGGAGGGCGCTCAACGAGATCACCAGGGTTCCCGGTGCCGCCATCCCGGGGGTGCTCGCCCCGACGATCTTCTTCCTGGGCCTGACCAGCGTCTTCGGCAGCCTGACGCTCCTGCCGGGATTCACGACCTCCAGCTACCAGAGCTTCCTGATTCCAGTCAGCCTCCTCCAGGGAGCGGGCTTCACCGGCGCGGCGACCGGCGTAAATCTCGCCCGCGACATCGAGCAGGGATGGTTCGACCGCCTGCTCGCCTCCCCCGCTCCCCGGCCTGTGCTGCTCGCCGGACTGGTGCTGTCTGCGAGCCTCCGCTGCCTGCTCCCGGTGACCTTTCTGCTGATCGTCGGCTTCGCGGTGGGCGTCCATTGGCCGGGGTTGCTCGGCCTGGTGATCGCCATCACCCTGGTTATGGGGATGGCCGTGGTCGCGGCCACCTGGGGGACGTCGCTCGCCCTCCGCTTCCGCACCCAGTCCGCGGCGCCGATCATGCAGGTCGGCATGCTCCTGGCCGTCCTGCTGACGACGGCATACGCGCCGCAGCACCTGCTCACGGGCTGGCTGCAGGAGGTGGCGAAGATCAACCCGGTGACGCAGGTCGTCGAAGCGGTTCGCCAGGGCTTCGTCGGATCGGTGAGCTGGGGCGACACCTGGCCCGGATATCTGACCCTCTTCGCGCTGGCCGCGGTGCTCAGCTACTTCGCGCTGCGCGGCATGCGCCGCATGACGCTGTGATGTCGCAGCTGCCGCTGGTGGTGGACGCGGAGGTCCGCGACCAAGTCATGCGGATCGCCCAGCAGACGCTGAGCGCCAGCTGGATCGAGGGCGAGCGGGACGGCGTCCCGTACGGCTACTCCCGGCCCAGCCCAGGCCACTACCCGTGGCAGTGGTACTGGGACTCCTGCTTCCACGCGATCGTCTGGCGGCGCTTCGACCAGGAGCGGGCCGAACGCGAGCTTCGCAGCCTGATCGACGGCGGCCGGGCCGACGGCTTCATCGGCCACACGATCTTCTGGAACCAGCGAGTCGACTGGCAGCGGCGCTGGACCTACAACGTCACCTCGAGGAGCGCCCGGAGCACCTCGACGATCCAGCCGCCGCTCCTCGCCTGGGCATGGAGGATCGCCGTGGGCGACCCGGCGGAGGAGCGGCGGATCGGAGCCCACCACCGCTGGCTCGAGGCGAACCGGGACCTCGACGGCGACGGCCTCCTCTGGATCGTCCAGCCGGACGAGTCGGGCCTCGACTCCTCGTCGAAGTTCGATGCGATCTGGGGCCGCCACGCCCACGCCCGCCTGATGTTTCCATTCCTGATCGCGCGCAACCGGCGACTCGATTGGGATGCGCGCCGGGTCCTCGCGGCGGACGGGCCCGTCCTCTGCGAGGTCGTCACCAACGTCCTCTGGTGTCTCGCCCGGATCGCCGCGGGCGAGCCGTCGATCACGCCCGCGCTGATCGACCGGCTCTGGGACGAGCGCCGAGGGCTCTTCCTGGACGTCGCTCGCGGGAAGGTCGCGAAGGTCGACGACACCGACGCGGTCGGGGGCGACCACCGCATTCGCGTCTCCACCTGGTCCGCCCTGGCGCCGTTGGCGCTGCCGGATCTACCTGAGGAGATCGGCCGCCGCCTGGTCGAGGAGCACCTGCTCGACCAGCGCAGGTACTGGCTGCCCTACCCGCCCACCTCGGTCTCGGCCCAGGAGCCGAGCTTCGAGCCGCGCAGGTGGAGGCGGCCGCTGCGGCGCCTCTACTGGCGCGGCCCGACCTGGATCAACTCCGCCTGGCTGATCTGGATGGGTCTGCTCCGGCAGGGCCATGGGCCCGAGGCGCTCGAGATGACGAAGCGGCTCTCCGAGGCGGTCGTCCGCGAGGGCCTCCGAGAGTTCTACGAGCCCTACACGGGCGAGGGACTCGGCGCCCGCGAGTTCGGCTGGTCATCCCTGATCGCGGAGCTGATCGAGCCGGACCCGAGCTCGGCGAGTTCGTATCTCGATTAAGCGGCGGGCCGCCGGAATTGAGATCCGTCGGGTAGCGGCCAGAAGCAACCCCCGCGAGGACCGCGGTCTCGGCGCAGCCGCCTATTGCGTTGTCTTCCTAGGTAGTCGCCGGGATCGGCACCGTGATCGAGATGCCGGCCTGGCAGACGAACTTGCCGGCCGTCCGCTTCTTCACCTTGATCCGCACGGAGTTCGTCCCCGTTGGCAGGTTGTTCGGAAGCTGGCCGGACACCGACCAGTTGCCGGTCGCATCGGTCGACTTGCCGTCGAGCGTCGTCAGGACCGTTCCGACCGAGTCCAGGACCTGAAGCCGCACCGAGCGCCCCGGCTCGCAAGCACTGGCCGTGTTGATCGAGCCCTTCGCCGTCACCTTCCCGCCCTTGTTGAACTTGGGGCTGCCGTTGAAGAAGATCACGCCGGTCTTCTTCTTCTTCCCCGCCATCGCCACCGCGGTGAACGATCCGGCAGCAAGCGCCACGATCGCAAGCACGGCCAACACCTTCACTGCTCTCATCGAACCCTCCTCGTCGCTGTGAGCGTGGGGCGAGCTTACCGCCGGGCTACTTGTAGCGGTAGGTGATGCGCCCGCGGTCCAGGTCGTACGGGGAGAGCTCGATCTTCACCCGGTCGCCCGGAAGGATCCGGATGTAGTGGCGGCGCATCTTTCCCGAGATGTGACCGAGGACCTCGTGATCGTTGTCCAACTTGACGCGGAACATCGTGTTGGGCAGCGCCTCGGTGATCTCGCCCTCCATCTCGATCTTCTCTTCCTTCGCCATCTGCGCGGGGCAGGGTAGCGCCTCGCCTCATTTCCCCTCGAAGGTCGCCTTGCCGGGACCCTCCTTGAGGAAGGTGGCTACGGCGTTCTGCAGGTCCTCCGAGGCGAACAGCTCCGCGAAGACGTCGGGCGTGACCCGGTCCGCTTCCTCGACCCCGCCCGCCCGGTAGGCCCGGACGATCCGCTTGGTGGCACCGTGGGCGATCGTCGGCCCGTTCGCCAGCCGGTGCGCGAACCTCAT
>DATAPB010000237.1:0-1959 GCA_036265435.1 Solirubrobacterales bacterium
TTCCTGCGCGCTGGCACGGCGCTCAAGGACAGTCCGGATCCTTCGGCAGAGGATGCGGTCGCTGCGCTCCGCGCCGCGATCGAAGGAATCAAGCAGCGCGGGGAGTCGGACCTCGGCGACAAGACCCTGCTGGACGCCCTAATCCCCGCAACCGACCGGCTGGAGCAGGAGTTCGCGGGCGGCGCCAGCGCATCGGATGCCCTCGCGGCGGCCGCCGAGACCGCGCGCGCGAGCGCCGAAGCGACCAAGGGAATGCTCGCGAAGAAGGGCCGAGCCGCGTACTCGGGCGAGCGCAGCAGGGATTCCGTCGACGCCGGCGCCATAGCGATCGCGGTGCTCTTCGAGCGCGTCAGCGCCGCCTGGCGCCCCACCACCGTCTAGGCCCGGGCGACCGGGCAGAGGAGGAGTTACATGAAGAAGTTCGTCAACGATCCGCAGCAGTTCGTTCCCGAGATGCTCAAGGGAATCGAGCTGGCGAATCCGGGCAAGCTGCGCTACGTGCCCGAGTACAACCTGATCATGCGGACAGACGTTCCGCGTGACGACAAGGTGTCAATCATCCAGGGCTCGGGCTCCGGGCACGAGCCCGCTCACGTGATGGCGGTCGGCCCCGGAATGCTCGACGCGGCCTGCCCAGGCGATGTCTTCTCCGCTCCACCTTCGGACTACGTCTACGAGACAAGCAAGCTCCTGAACAGCTCCAAGGGCGTCTTGCACATCATCAACAACTACACCGGCGACAGAATGGCCTTCGACATGGGCCGGGAGCTCGCCGAGGCCGAGGACATCGAGGTCGGCACGGTAATCGTCGACGACGACGTGGCTGTCAAGGACTCCACCTACACCGTCGGGCGCCGCGGCGTGGCTGGCAACTTCTTCGTGATCAAGGCACTCGGTGCGGCATCGGACCGCGGCGACGATCTGCAGTCGCTCGTTGCCCTCGGAGAACGCGTCAACTCTGTCACGCGGTCGATGGGCATGGCGCTCACCTCCTGCACGCCCCCCGCGAAGGGCTCACCGCTGTTCGAGCTGGGCGACGACGAGATCGAGATGGGCGTCGGCATCCACGGCGAGCCCGGCCGTCGCCGCGAGAAGCTGACGACCGCCAACAACATCATCGACGAGATGCTCGAGGCGGTGGTCACCGACCTGCCCTACGAGTCGGGCGACGAGGTCGCGCTGATGATCAACGGCCTCGGCGGCACGCCGATCTCGGAGCTCTACATCCTGTATGGGCGCGCGCACGAACAGTTGCAAGAGCGCGGCGTCAATGTGTGGCGCTCCTACGTGGGCGAGTACTGCACATCGCTCGACATGGCAGGAGCATCGGTGACCCTCGTCAAGGTCGACGACGAGCTCAAGGGGCTGCTGGAGGCGCCGGCCGAGATCGCGGCTCGCGTCTTCTAGAGCGGTAGCTTCAGCACCGCGCCGTGCGCCAGCGCGGACTCTGCGGGCAGGGACGCCCCGGAGTCCGCCAGCGCGGCGCGGATTGTGCCGGCGTGTGCGACCACGAGCGCCGGCGACGGCCCGGCCCTGACTTCTGAGAGCGCCGCCCTTGTGCGCGCGCGCTGCTCGGCGATCGACTCACCGCCCGGGAACCGGAACGAGGGGTCACCCGAGATGAAGGCCGCGTGCAGGTCGGGGCTCTCCTCCGCAAGGTCCACGATCCGCCGGCCCTCCCAGTCCCCGCGATCTGATTCCACGAGCTCATCGAGCACGACCGGCTCAACCCCCAGGGTCCGCCCCACGACCTCCGCCGTCTCCCGCGCGCGCCGCAGCGGCGAGGTCCACACCGCCACGACCCCGGCATCCTGCAGGCGTCCGGCGAGCGCCTCGGCCTGGGTGACCCCCGCCGGGCTGAGCGGCGGATCGCGCCGTCCAAGGATCCGCCCCTCCGCGTTCTCCTCCGTCTCGCCGTGCCGGGCAAGCCACAGAGACATGGTGGGACGGTACGCGAAC
>DATAPB010000238.1:0-3475 GCA_036265435.1 Solirubrobacterales bacterium
CCTCGCGCTCGACGGCTATGTCCTGCCAGGTCTTGCCGCTGCGAACGCTGGCTGGGTGCTCGGCCACGACATCAGATCCGGGGCGAGCGTGCTCGTCCTTCGCCTTGACGAGGATCCAGCGACGCTCGCCGGTCTTCGTCAGGGCGAAGCGACCGGCGAGCTTCTCGCCGTGAAGAACGAAGGAAAGATGGTCCGGCTCATCTCGGAGGATCTCGACCTCTCCCTCGTCCCAGATGATTACGGCGCCGCTGCCGCGAGTGGCGTGCTCGTGGCGCCCTTCGAACTCCCCGGCCGAGAGGTCATGGTCCTCGACCCGAACGGCCAGCCGTCGGACGGCCGGATCCAGGGAGGGGCCCTTCGGGACCGCCCATGAGCGGAGCACTTCGCCGATCTCGAGACGCAGGTCGAAGTGGAGGCTGGTGGCATCGTGCTGCTGGACGACGAAGCGAGCCATCCGTGCGCTGATCATGGCGAATCGCTTCGTCCCGTGGCCGCGTCTCTATGGTCTCGATCGGATGTCGGCCGAGGACGATCTGGTCGAGCGGGCGGACTCGATTCGCGAGCTAGCCCGGGAGCGGCTCGGCTTCGTCCAGCTCCGGCCCGGGCAGCTCTCCGCGGCCACAGCGGCGGCTTCCGGGCAGGACGTCCTCGCCGTGTTGCCGACTGGCGGCGGCAAGTCGGCGATCTATGAGCTCGCGGGCATGGTCCGGTCCGGTCCGACGGTGGTGGTCTCGCCCTTGATCGCCTTGCAGGACGACCAGCTCGCCCACCTGCAAAGCGCCGGGTTGTCGGCCACGGTCCTGAACTCGAAGCAATCAGCGCGGGAGCACAGAGAAGCGCTCGCGGCTGCCTGCCGGCCCGAGGAATACGTGTTCCTCTCCCCCGAGCAGCTGTCAAACGGCGAGACGATGGACGCGCTGCGGCGTGCGCGACCGGGGCTGTTCGTGGTGGACGAGGCGCACCTGATCAGCCAGTGGGGTCGGGACTTCCGGCCCGACTACCTGCGCCTCGGCGCCCAGGCCGACGCTCTCGAGGCCCCGGTCCGCCTCGCCCTGACGGCCACGGCCGCGCCTCCGGTGCGCGCGGAGATCGTCCGGCGGCTCGGGCTTCGCTCGCCGGAGGTGGTGGTCGGGGACTTCGATCGGCCGCAGATCGAGCTGTCGGTCGACCACGTCCGCTCGCCCAAGGAGAAGCAGCACCAGATCGAGCAGGTGGCATCCGAGTTCCCGGGTTCGGGAATCGTCTACGCCGCCACCCACGCCGGCGCGGAGACAGCGAGGGAGACGCTCGCGGCCGCGGGACACGAGGTCAGCCTCTACCACGCCGGGCTCTCCGCGACCGCCAGGCATGAGGCGATGACGGCGTTCCTCGATGGCTCGGCGCGGATCATCACGGCCACGGTGGCGTTCGGCATGGGGATCGACAAGCCCGACGTTCGCTGGGTGCTGCACGCCGACCCGCCGGTCTCACTCGATGCCTACTACCAGGAGCTCGGGCGCGCGGGCCGCGACGGCGAGGCCGCGGAGGCCAGGCTGCTCTACCGCCCCGAGGACCTGGGCATGGCCAGGCATTTGACGGCGCGGGGCACATCCCGCGAAGTGGTCGCAAAGGTTGCGACCCGGCTCGCGGCCGGCTCGGAGGCGATCGACGTCGACGAGCTCGCCACGGCACTGGGGCTTGGCTCGCGTTCGGCGACGCTGGGGCTGGCGCGACTCGTCGACGTCGGCGCGGCCGCCTGGACCGCGGACGGACGCGTTGGGTGGAGCGGAGCGATGAACGTGGGCGACGCTCTCGGGGCGTCAGACGAAGAGTCGGATCGCGAGCAAGAGATCGAGGGCTCGAGGCTGGAGATGATGCGCCGCTATGCCGAGCACACGAGATGTCGTCGTTCATTCCTGCTGACGTACTTCGGCCAGGACTACCGCGGCCCGTGCGGCAGGTGCGACAACGACCGCCGGCGCTCATCGGTCGAAGCCGGGCCCGAGATCTTCCCCGTGGGCGCGCGGGTGGTGAGCGAACGGTGGGGCGAGGGAACCGTCCAGCGCTACGACGGCGACCAGGTCACCGTGCTGTTCGACGACCACGGTTATCGGGACCTGCTCGTCTCGATCGTCGCGGAGAAAGGGTTGTTGCGGCTGTCGAGGGCTCGCTCGTGAGAGAGCGACCAAGGTGAGCTCCGACCGCTGGGCCGAGGGCCGGGCCCTGTTGCGCGCTGCCGATCCACGGATGGCGGCGCTGGTGGACGCCGATCCGGGCCTCGACCCCGACGACTTCTTCGACAACTGGCCCTCCGACCTGTGGAGCGCGCTGGTGTTTCAGGTGATCGGGCAGGAGCTCTCACTCGCCGCGGCCGGCGCGATCCGGGCCGGCTCGAGGCACTGCACGACGGCTGGTGGGGGGTCGATGGCCCGCTGTCGATCGCCGAGGTGGACGCTCTCGGGGACCGCTTCCGGCCGTGGCGCACGTGGCGGCCGTGTACCTGCTGAGGACTTGATCCGGCCTTTTGTGAGAGGGCGGGGCCCGATTCGCCTCTCGCTACGACGAGCCCGGGATTCGGGAGACCAGCCGCTACCCGCGCTCCGGTGATTGAGAGCAGGAGGCCGTCACCAACTGATCGCCCCTGACATCCTTGAAGGATCCAATCCGAAGGGGGCCCAGATGAGCGCCATCGACGACTTCGTGAAGAACAACGAGGCCTTTGCCGAGGGCTTCGATAAGGGCGACCTGCCGCTGCCGCCCGCCAAGAAGGTCGCGATCGTTGCCTGCATGGATGCGCGGCTCAATCCCTATCCGATTCTCGGGCTGTCGATCGGAGACGCCCACGTAATCCGCAACGCGGGCGGCGTGATCACTGATGACGAGATCCGCTCCCTGGCGATCTCCCAGCACCTCCTCGGGACGGAGCAGATCATGCTCATCCATCACACCGACTGCGGAATGCTCACCTTCAACGACACCGAGTTCGAGCAGATCCTTGAGAAGGAAACCGGCCGGCGCCCGGAGTGGCGCCCACGATCATTTCCTGACCTGGAAGATGACGTCCGCGACTCCATCCACCGGATCAAGGAAAGTCCGTTCATCCCGAGGACGGACGAGGTGCGGGGTTTCGTCTACGACGTGAAGACCGGCCGGCTCTCTGAAGTCACCTGAGTGCGGGGCGCCCGGGCGGCCCCAGATCCCCGGACCTTCAAACAAAGGCCCTCTTGTGGGTAGGAAGTCCTTGCCGTCCGTAGGTCGAGGGCGAAGCGGCGCTTAACGCGAGTAGTGGTGCAAGAGCTGTAGCTCGACCCGCTCGGGTGGGCTTGCCAGCAGCGGCTCGATTCGGTCGTTGTATGACGCGAACTCGGGGTCGCTGTTGACCTCGTCCGCCGCCTCGCGGTCCGTGTACACCCCGATGCCACGCACCACACCGCTCGCCTCGTCACCGACGACCATCACCGTCTGGAGCGCGGGATGGTCGCTGAGGAAGTCGGCC
>DATAPB010000239.1:0-4622 GCA_036265435.1 Solirubrobacterales bacterium
AGAGCTGCTTGAGCAGCGCCAGCGTCTCGTCCGTGACCCGGTTCTTCGAGTAGTCGAGGAACAGGTCGGCCCCCTCGGCCACCATCCGGTCGCCGCGCCCGGGATCCTCGGCGAAGAGATCGCGTAGGTGCCGGTCCCCGATCTCTCCGTGGTGCTTCTCGAGTGCCTTCCAGGACGGACGACTTCGGAGCTGGGGTCCGGAACTCACCCGCCGCAGCCTAACTAGGCGGCGGCCCAGGCTCCGGCTAGCGCTTCTTCTTCTTGCACTTCTTCTTCTTAGCCGCGCTCGCCGCCGGTGCTTCTTCTTCTTGCACTTCTTCTTGTTCGCCGGCTGCGAGACGGCATTCTCCTGCGGCTGTATCGGAGGTGGTGGGGTGATGACCGGACCGTCCCCGAAGCGCGCGATCATGAAGTCCGATCCGTTCTGGGGCGGCTCATCGCCCCCCACGGCCAGAACTCGTCCGTCGGAGAGCAGCGCGAGCCCATTGGCTCCCTGGACACTTGCCGAGCCGGCGAAGGGCGTTGACGTCCGCCCATCGCCATTGAAATCGGATCCAGCGACCCGCCGGAGGTCACGCGCACCAGGCCGAAGCCCGCCCCCACGACTCCCGAGGCGACGATCTTCCCGTCCGGTTGCAGCGCGACACCCGTGAGGTGAGGGAAGCTGCTGCCCAGCGGAACCGGAAGCTTTCCGTTGCCGTTGAAGCCGTCGTCCAGCGTGCCGTCGGTCGTATAGGCCGCCATCGCGCCGCCGAACGTCGTGTCGATGACCCCCGAGCTCGTGTAGCGGACGAGAACGAAGTCCGTGTTCACGTCCTGGTCCCCGGTACTGCCAGCGACCACGACGTTCCCGCTGCCGTCGACGACCACGGCGGTGCCGCGATCGTCCGAATCGCCGGCGATATCGATCGTGACGATCCCATCGTCGCTGAAGCTCGTGTCCGGAGCGCCCGCGGAGGTGAGCCGCACCACCGCGATGTCCTGGTTGTTCGCGGGGTCGTGCCGGCGATGTAGATACGTCCGCTGCCGTCACGGGCGGCCGCATTCCCGCTGTCGTCAGCGTGGAAGGGCGTCGAGCCGAAAGCGGTGGTCAGCTTGCCGTCGCCGCTGAACGTCCGGTCGGGGTCGCCGGCCCCCGCGAGGGCGGCCGAGGGCACCGAAAGAGCTAGCCCGGTGATGACCGCAATGGCGATTCGCATAAGCGCGACGCTATGCAGGCGCGCTCATCAAACGCTCATCGCGGGCGCACAACCCGCGCGGATCAGGCAGCCAGGCGCTCGGACTCGGACTTGATCGTGTCGAGCAGCTCGGTCCAGGACTTGACGAACGCTTCCGCGCCGTCCTTCTGGAGCTTCAGCGCCAGGGCGTCAGTGTCGATTCCGGCGTCGCGGTGGGCCTGCATGACCTGCTCGGAATCGCCACCGTCGGCCGGCAGGGGCTCCCCCACCTTGCCGTGGTCCGCGAAGGCCTCGAGCGTCTTGTCCGGCATCGTGTCGATCGTGTCCGGCGCGGCGAAGGCCTCGATGTAGAGCGTGTCCGAGGCCTCGGGGTCCTTGGTCCCGGTGCTGGCGAAGAGCAGCCGCTGCAGGCGGGCGCCCTGATCGGCGAGCCCCTTCCAGCGATCGGCCTCGAACAGCCGCCGCCAGTCGCGGTAGGCCCCCTTGCCGACCGCGACGCCCAAGGTGTTCTTGAGCTCATCCGGGACCTCGTCGTGGACCGCGACGTCCCAGCGGCTGATGAAGATGGAGAGAACGGAAGGCACGTCGGGGTCGAGCCCGGCTTCGATCCTGCGCTCGACCCCCTTCATATAGGCCTCGGCCGCGGCGATCGTCTGATCGCTCGAGAAGAGAAGCGTCACGTTGATCGGCACGCCGGCGAAGATCGACTCCTCAATCGCCGGCAGGCCGTCGGGCGTCCCCGGAATCTTGATGAAGACGTTGTCGGCGGCGCGGCCGTGGAGGTCGGCGGCCTGCTGGATCGTCTCATCGGTCTTGTAGGCGAGCAGCGGGGAGACCTCGAGCGAGACGTAACCGTCCATGCGGTCCGTCCGCTCGTGCTCTGGCTCGAACAGCTTGGCGGCACGGAGGAGGTCGGCCAGAGCGAGCTCGAAGAAGAGCTGCTCACCGTCGAGCCCCCGCTCCCGGAGCTCAGCGATCTGCTCGTCGTAGGCGTCGCCGGCCGAGATTGCCTTGTCGAAGATCGTCGGGTTGGAGGTCAGGCCCGTAACTGAGAGCTCGTTGATGTAGCGCTCGAGAGTGCCGTCGTCGAGCATCGTCCGGGTGATGTTGTCGAGCCAGAGGCTCTGGCCTAGGTCGTGCAGCTGTTCCGTGGGCTTCATCGTCCAAGTACCTCCTTGGCTTTCTCGGCCACCTTGTCAGGGGTGAACCCGAACTTGCTCTGTACGTCCTTCAGTGGTGCGGAGGAACCGAAGGTGTGCATGCCGATCGAGGCTCCGTCCGTGCCCACGAACCTCTCCCATCCCAGGGTCGAGGCCTCCTCGACCGAGACGCGCGCCTTGATCTCGGGCGGGAGCACCTCGTCCCGATAGGACTGCTCCTGGCGATCGAAGAGCTCCCAGCAGGGCAGGCTGACCACGCGAGAGCGGACCCCGTCGCCGATCAGCTTCTCGTGCGCGAGCAAGGCCAGGGTCACCTCGCTGCCGGTGGCGATCAGGATCACCTCGGGGTCTCCGTCCTCCGGGTCCGCCAGCACGTAGCCGCCGCGCCTCAGTCCCTCGGCGGAGGCGTAGCGGGAACGATCGATGACCGGCACGTCCTGGCGAGTAAGCACCAGTGCGACCGGCTGGTGGGTGCGGTCGAGAGCGGCTCGCCATGCCTCCGACACCTCGTTCGCATCGGCCGGGCGGATCACGTCGAGCCCCGGGATCGCCCGCAGGCCGGCGAGGTGCTCGACCGGCTGGTGAGTCGGCCCGTCCTCCCCGAGGCCGATCGAATCGTGGGTGAAGAGATGGATCACCGCCAGCTCCATCAGCGCCGAGAGCCGGATGCCGGGCTTGGCGTAGTCGGAAAACGTCAGGTATGTCGACCAGAGCGGTCGCAGCTTCGACAGCGAGAGCCCATTCGAGAGCGTTGCCGAGCCGTGCTCGCGGATGCCGAGGTGAAGCTGGCGGCCCTCGCGCGAGTCCGGCTCGAAGGAGACGGCCCCCTCGACGTCCTTCAGCCCGACCGCGGTCGACCCGGTGAGGTCAGCCGAGCCGGCGAGGAGCCAGGGGATCCGGCCGGCGACGGCGTTCTCCACCTGGTTGGAGGCCTTCCGGGTCGCAATGCCCTTCTCGTCTGGCTCGAAGGAGGGAATCTCCGCGTCCCATCCCTCTGGAAGCTCCCGGCGCTGCATCGTGCTGATCTCGTGGGCGAGCGACTCGTGCTCCCGCGTGTAGCTCTCGAGCGTGTTCGACCATTCCTGGCGGAGCTCGGCGCCGCGCTTTCCGATGCCCTGGTCGAAGTGCTCGCGAACCCCATCCGGCACCAGGAACTGCGCGTCCTCGGGCCAGCCGTACGCGCGCTTGGTCTCACGGACCTCCTCCTCGCCGAGCGGCTCGCCGTGAACCTCCGCCGTGTCGACCTTGTGCGGGGAGCCCCAACCGATGTGGCTGTCCAGGATCACGAGGGTCGGCCTCTCCTGCTCCCTGCGGAACACGTCGAGGGCCCGAGTGATCAGGTCGAGATCGTTGGCGTCCCCCACCCGGGTCACGTTCCACCCATAGCCGGCGAACCGGGCGGCGACGTCGTCGGTGTAGGTGATCTCGGTGGGGCCATCGATGGAGATGTGGTTGTTGTCGTAGATCCAGCAAAGGTTGTCCAGCTGCTGGTGTCCGGCGATCGAGGCGGCCTCGTTGGAGACCCCCTCCTCCATATCCCCGTCGCCGCAGACGGTATAGACGTCGAAGTCGAAGACCTGGAACCCAGGCGTGTTGTAGCGGGCGGCCAACCACTTCGAGGCGAGTGCCATGCCGACGCTGGTGGCGATGCCCTGGCCGAGCGGCCCGGTGGTGGCCTCGACGCCGGAGGTCCAGCGGTATTCAGGGTGACCCGGGCACTTCGAGTCAAGCTGGCGGAAGCGCTTGATGTCCTCGAGGCTCACCGAAGGGTCGCCCACTACCTCGTAGTCCGGGTCGACCGCGCGAACACCGGTCAGGAAAAGCATCGAGTAGAGCAGCATCGACGCGTGCCCGTTGGAGAGGACGAAGCGGTCGCGATTCGGCCAGATCGGCTGCTGCGGATCGAACCGCAGGAACCGCTGCCAGATCACATAGGCGAGAGGCGCGAGTGCCATCGGCGACCCCGGGTGGCCCGAGTTCGCCTTCTGAATGGCGTCGATCGACAGTGTGCGGATCGTGTTGATGCAGAGCTGGTCGATGTCGGCCGCGTTCGGCAGGGCGGCGTCCGGGGTGCCTGGCGCTGTCCTCGTTGCCATCTCCATCCGATCCTACGCTTTCGCTCGCTTCCAGCCGGTCCGGCCATCCGGAGTCATAGATTTCCCGCATCATGGCCACCGCGAACCTCGACTCCGAGAAAAAAGTCGCCGCCGATGCCGCGGCCGAGCTCGTGGAGAGCGGGATGGCCGTGGGGCTCGGGACGGGCTCGACCGTCGCCCATCTGATC
>DATAPB010000240.1:0-10396 GCA_036265435.1 Solirubrobacterales bacterium
GTGGCGAAGACGCAGGCCTTTCACGCCTGAAATCCGAGTTCGATTCTCGGCGGGGCTATAGACGATGCAACCCGAGATCCATCTAGGCCCGGTCACGCTCCAGACGTTCGGGATCATGTTCGCCTGCGGCTTCGTCGCCGCCGGCCTGCTGGTCGCGCGCCGGCTGCAGGAGCTCGGCAAGCCCGTGGACTGGGCCTACGAGATGAGCTTCGCAGCGCTGCTCGGCGGCCTGATCGGCGCGCGGGTCGACTTCATCATCGAGAACTACAGCGACGTCAAGGGCGACCTGCTCGGCAACATCTTCTCCGGCTCGGGGCTGGTCTGGTACGGCGGCGCGATCGGCGGCGCGATCGGCGTCCTCCTGTGGGCCTGGTGGCGCAAGTACCTGACGCTCACCCTGCTCGACATCTGTGCTCCCGCACTCGCAATCGGATACGCGCTGGGCCGCTGCGGCTGCCAGGTGTCCGGAGACGGCGACTACGGCAAGGCCTGGGACGGGCCCTGGGCGATGGCCTATCCGGACGGGACCAAGCCGATCGACACACCGGTCCATCCGACCCCGGTGTACGAGACGCTCGTAATGGGCCTGGTCGCGCTGCTCTTGTGGCGCCTCCGCGACCGGCTCACCAACGGCCTGCTCTTCGCCCTCTATCTGCTGCTGGCGGGCACGGAGCGGTTCCTGGTCGAGTTCATCCGCCGCAACTCGGACGTCGCCATCGGACTCACCCAGGCGCAGCTCGTCAGCCTGGCGATGATGATCGCGGGCGGCGTCTGGCTCGCGCTCGCTCTCCGTCGAGCGCCGCGGCCGGCGACGGCCTGACGCGCCGCGTCACAGGGCCTTCACACCGCCTCGCGGAGCCTCGGGTACCCCCGCTTCGGGGAGTCAAATCGAGTCGGAAGGACGAGGAGTCCGACGAGCTCTAGGGCTACGCCGAACGGAGCAGGCCGCCATCGAGCGGGACCACGGCTCCCGTGAGATAGGCGGCCCGCTCCGAGCATAGGAACGCAACCAGGTCGCCGTACTCCTCAGGCTGCCCGAGACGGCGGGCGGGGATCCGCTCCCTGGCCGCGGCCTCCGCCTGATCGAGCGAGCCGTGCAGGTCGGCCAGGCGGTCGGTGGCGAACATTCCCGTCGCCACCGTGTTCACCGTGATCCCGTCGCCGGCCAGCTCATCGGCCAGGGTCTCCAGCAGGCCGAGGGCGGCCAGCCGGTTGGCGTTGGATAGCGCGAGCCCCGGTATCGGCTCCCGGATCGAGCTCGAGGAGACGTTGACGATCCTGCCCCAGCGGCGCTCGCGCATCCCGGGAAGCACCTCCTCGATCAGCACTCGCGGTGCCAGCACGAGCGATCGGAACGCCTCCTCCCACTCCTCCAGCGAGTTGTCGAGCGCCCCCCCACCCGGCGGCCCGCCCGTGTTCGCCACCAGGATCTCCACGGGACCGAGCGCGTCCGCAACCTCGCCCGGCAGCTGCTGCAGGCGCTCCAGGTCTCCGGTGTCCGCCTGGAACATCCGGACCTCACCCTGCATCTCGGCCGCGGCCGCTTGCAGCTCCTCCTCCGAGCGGCTCGCGATGGCCACCCGCGCACCCTCGCGCGCGAGCGCGCCCGCGATCCCCCTGCCGATGCCGCGGCTCGCGGCCATCACGAGCGCCGTCCGCCCCTCGATCCCTAGGTCCACCGCAGCCTCCCGGGGCGGCGCGCCAACCAGGCGCACCAGGCCGCGAACGCCACCACCGCGATCGCCACGCCGAGCCAGTGAACCCCGGCCAGCACGGCGACGGCGCTGGGAATGCCGGCCAGGACCGCCCCCAGCATCACTCCGCGGACCGGCAGGTGGAGCGCCCAGGCGGTGATGGCCGCGCAGCCCAGCCACGCGAGCGGGCCCGTGATCCAGCCCCAGTCCTCGAAGAAGGACTTCGGCAGCGTCAGCGCGAGGATCAGCGAGAGTGCGGCCACCAGCAGCACCTGCGCGGCCGCCGCTCGCCAGAGGATCGAGCGGTCCATCGCCTCCATTCTCGCAAGGGTCAGCCGGTCAGCTTCGCGAGGTACGCAGCGTCATCGGGCGGCAGCCCGGGGATCGGCTGGCCGTCCCAGGTGATCCCGTCGGCCATCGCCACGAAGAGCTGCTCGCGATCCCGCAGGCTGAGCTTCTCGAACCGCCCGAGAGCGAGGAACGAGTAGAGCTTGGGCAGCGCGTCTCGCCACCCGTGGTCGGTCCCCGGGATGCTCGTCAGTTCGTGGATCGTCTTGGGCGCATCGCGCAGCGGCTCCTTGAAGATCTGCGCGAAGACGGCGAAGTCCAGCTGCGCCTCACGCCCGGCGGGTACCTGCAGCGTCTCGTCCTGCGGCGCCAGCAGCCCACGCTCGAGCTCCTCGGCGGTCATCAGCAGGAGCCCGTCCGTCGGGCGCGGGTTGCACTCGATCATCACCAGCCCCTTGCTCGTCTCGATGAAGTCGAGCGACATCTGCCCCTCCCACTCGAGGTCGGACCCGAGCTTCTCGACCGTCGGCAACGTGTCGCTCGGGTCGACCGATAGGAACTGGATGCCGGTCGAGTGCTCCCACTGGCGTGGCGCCCGATAGGACATGTGAGAGGCGACCTTCCCGCCGTGGAGCGCGGAGTACGTGCAGTGCATCGGCCCGCCGACGAACTCCTGAACCAGCCACGGATTGGCCTCGGTGGGGTGGCAGTCGTCGAGCGAGAGGTGGCCGGCAAGCGGACCGGTGTTGGTGAGCAGTCCCACCCCGCCCCGAGAGAAGGCCGCCCGCGCGAAGTACTCCGGGAACCGCTCGACCGCCTCCCCCAGCTCGTCGCGGGTGTGGGCGACGACGGTCTGCGGCGTCCGGATCTCCAGCCGGTCGCAGAGCTCCTGAAAGGTGCCCTTGTCGTGAACCTGGGCGAGCGTCCGGAACGGTGGTGCGTACAGCCGCGTCACTGCGGAGACCCGCTCGTGCTGGGCCGCCAGGTAGAAGACCTCCTCGAACATCGGCAGGAGCACCTCGATCTCGTTCTCCGCTGCGATCCGCTCGACGTCCGCGGCGAAGCCCTCGGGGTCACCGGAGGGAGAGCCGGTGACGAAGTGCCCGATGAGGTAGCGGGAGTGGTTCCCCGGTGAGTTCTCGTAGCTGTCCGTGGCGAAGACCTCGTGTCCGCGATCGCCGAGCTTCCGGATCGCGTCGAGCGCGAACGGCATGCGCGAACTGGTCACCAGAACCCTCACGGTCCGAACCCTATGGCCTGCCGTGGCCGTCGGCCGGCCGTGTCTACACGGCTCGCAGACGCCGGGGCGCCGGTTGCGGCGGCCCGGCCCAGGACGCGGCAGGCGCCATAATCGGCGGACCCAGGGGCGGTTAGCTCAGTTGGGAGAGCGCTTCGTTTACACCGAAGAGGTCGCTGGTTCGATCCCGGCACCGCCCACTCTTAACCCTCCTTCTCATGCTCGAGGTTGGCCGACGTGGCTCCGGGGTATACGTCTCCGAGCAGGAGTCCAAGGAAGGAGGGAACGCTTATGTTGTGGCTCATTGCAGGCATCGTCCTGCTCATCATCGCCATCGCCGGAGGAGCGATCGTGCATCCCGTCCTGTTTGCGCTGGCGATCGTCGCGCTCGTCGTCTTCTTCATGGGACGCAGCGCCCGCACCGTCTGAGCGACGCAACACCCGCGCTCCCTCGAGCCGGTTGAGCCGGCCGCCCGCTGCCGTGTGCTTCAGCGGCAGCGGGCGAGCGCGAGCACTCAGCTCTCTTCGCCGGGCTCGTCGCGCTTTGCGTGCTGAGGCATCAGCGCTCCGGTCGAGCGCGACCGGTCGCGGGCGATCAGCCGGCGCGCCTCGGACTCCTCCTCCTTGGGGAGGAGCGTGCGTCGCAGGTCGTGCGCCTCGAAGATCTCGTCGAGGTCCTCCCGGGTGAGCGTCTCCCGCTCGAGCGCGTTGCTGGCGAGGTCGTCCAGGCAGCGCCGGTTCAGCTCCATCAGCTGGCGGGCTCGCGCATAGGCGAGGTGCGCGAGCTCCTGGGCATTCTCGTCCACGTCGCGGCGCGTGCGGTCCGAGAGCGCGTAGTCGCCGGTCGGCTGCGCCAGGGGAGCGCTGTCCGGAGGTCCGTGCGACGGGGTCATCCCGAACTCGGTGACCATCTGCACGCAGATCTTCTGGACGCGGGACAGGTCGTCGGCGGCGCCCGAATAGGCCTCGTCGAAGACCTCCTCCTCCGCCGCTCGACCGCCGAGCAGGATCACCACCTCATCCATCAGCTGCTTGCGGGAACGGAGGTAGCGGTCCTCCCTCGGCGAGTGCCCGACAAAGCCGAGCGACGGGCCGCGCGGCACGATGCTCAGGATCTCGGGCGGGTCCATCCCGCAGAGCCGGCGAGTGAGCGCGTGCCCGGCCTCGTGGTACGCGACGATCCGGCGCTCCTCCTCTGTCAGGCGGCGCGACTGCTGGGAGCCGACCGACTGGCGCAGGAGGGCCTCGTCGAGGTCCTCGCGCGCGATCGACATCCGCCCGGCGCGGCCGGCGATGATCGCCGCCTCGTTGAGCGCGTTGGCGAGCTGGGCGCCTGTGAGCCCGGTCGTCTTGCGAGCGACGTCGGTGAGATCGACCGTGTCGGAGAGGGTCTTGTCGCGGGCGTGCGACCGCAGGATCGCATCGCGGCCGTCGCGGTCCGGCGGAGCGACCAGGACCTGCCGATCGAAGCGGCCGGGCCGCAGCAGGGCCTTGTCGAGCTTGTCGATCTGGTTCGAGGCCGCCAGCACGATCACCGTGCCGGGATCGCGCTCGAAGCCGTCGAGCTCGACCAGCAGCTGGTTGAGCGCCTGCTCCCGCTCGGAAGTGCCGCCGTCACCGGCTCCGGAGCCGCGGTGGCCACCGACCGCATCCAGCTCGTCGATGAAGACCACGGCGCGCCCCGAGTTGCGCGCCTCCTTGAAGAGACGGCGGATGCGAGCCGCGCCGCGACCGACGAACATCTCCACGAAGCTGGACCCCGAGGCGGCGAAGAAGTCAACGCCGGCGTGCGAAGCGACCGCGCGAGCCAGCATCGTCTTCCCGGTCCCGGGCGGCCCGTAGAGCAGCACCCCGCGGGGGGCGCGCGCACCGAGCGCCTCGAACCGCTTCGGATCCTTGAGCCATTCCGCGACGTCCACCAGCTCGTCCTTGGCGGCGTCGACGCCCTGTACATCCTCCCAGCGGACCGTGCCCGTGGAGCTGGCCTTGATCGACTCCGGACGGGTGCTCCCCATCGTGGAGCGCAGCAGGACGATGAAGACCGCCAGGATTCCCGCCGAGAAGAACACCCCGAAGACGGGGTACCACTCGAAGAAGAAGTCGTTGATGGATGCGGGCAGGGGCATTCGGGGCGCCTGACCAACTTATCGGCACGCCCTGGGCGTGCCTGCATCCCTATTTTCGCGCTAGTTGCGCGTTAGGGTGCCTGCCCGTACACCATCACCTTGGTGGTGTCGTCCGGATCGGCCTTGATCTCGAACTTCCCACCGGGCTGATAGGCGTTGACCGCATCCTGGGTCAGGTACTGATGGACCACGGTGTCGTAGCTCTGGCCGTTCTCGAGCTCGACGCTGACCGCGAGGTCGTATGCCTTGTTGACGGGATCCGATCCCTCACCGGACTCGGTGATCGAGTTAATCGTCGCGACGCCGGGCAGGCCATTCTGGTTCAGCTTCATCGCCAGGTTCGCGTACTCCACGTCCCCCGCTGACGGACTCATGCTCCCCTGTCCGCCCGTCTGCGCAGCCTGCTGAGCCATCTCCTGCGCCTTCTTGATGTTGTCCATCAGGCCCATCTGCGTCTCCCCTCCTCGCTTACAGGTCGGCGGACTCTATCCGGCGCCCGTTCGGATAGGTTGCCTTTGGACCGAAAGCCGGGGGAAGGAGGAGGCGTGGATGCAAGCCAGTTGAAGCGGATCCCGCTGTTCGCGGATGCGTCGGATGAGGAGCTCGCGAAGGTCGCGACCTTCGCGCAGTCGAAGGAGGTCTCGGAGGGAGAGCCCGCCGTCACCGAGGGCGGTTTCTCGCGGGAGCTCCTGGCGATCGAGGACGGGACCGCCGAGGTGACCCGGGATGGCGAGCACATCGCCGACCTCGGCCCGGGCGATGTCTTCGGCGAAGCGGGGATGATCGAAGATGAGATGCGCAGCGCGACGGTGACGGCGACCTCGAGGCTGAAGCTGATCAGCCTCGGCCACTTCGAGGTGCAGCGGCTGAAGAAGGACGCGCCTGAGGTCTACTCGAAGATCGAGAAGCTGATCGCCGAGCGTCAGTAATCAGGCGATGGTCGTGTGCAGCTCGCCGAGCGTCGGCGAGCTGATCACGATCTCGTCCCCGGGCTTCAGCCAGACCGGTGGGTCTCGCACGGCGCCAATGCCGGCGGGAGTGCCGGTTGAGACGATGTCACCGGGCTCGAGGGTCATCCAGCGCGACAGCCTCGTGATCAGCTCCCCGACGGAGAAGATCAAATCGGAAGTGGACGCCTCCTGCATCCTCTCCCCGTTCAGCTCCAGTGCGAACGAGATCTCGTCCGGCCCTCCGGCCTCGTCTGGGGTGACGAGCGCCGGTCCGCATGGCGCCGAGCAGTCGAACACCTTCCCGGGCATCCACTGCGGCGTCGCGAGCTGGAGGTCTCTGGCGGAGAGGTCGTTGAAGAGCATGTATCCGGCGACCGCGTCGGGGGCGTCCGCCTCGTCAACCTCCTTGCAGCGGCGCCCGATCACGAACGCGACCTCGGCCTCGTAGTCGACCTTGTCGCTCGCCGCGGGCAGGGCGATGGTCGCGCCATCGGGTGCCAGGGCGTTGCGGAACTTGGCGAAGAAGGTCGGCTGGTCCGGCGGCTCGACGCCCTGCTCCTCCGCGTGGGATCGGTAGTTCAGCCCTATACAGACGATCTTGTCGGGATCCGGAAGCGGCGGCAGCAGGCGGATGACGCTCGCCGGCTCGACCTCCCCCTCGAGCTTCGCAAGCTCCGCCAGCTCGTCGAGGCGCTGCTCGTCGAGCAGTCGCCGCGCTCCCAGCGGCCGCTCCCCGAGGAGCGCGCCGGCGTCGAGGACGCCGTCCACCGTCTGCACACCGGCGCAGATCCCCTCCTCGCTCCGATAGCTGACCAGCCTCATCCCGACCGGACCCTAATCCGTCACGCCATCAGGCGGGTCCGTTCGCTAGGTTCCCGCGCCATCAGGACGGGGGAAATCCCCAGACGCGGACAGCGGAGGCACTGAATGGCAGAAGGAACCGTGAAGTGGTTCAGCAACGAAAAGGGGTACGGGTTCATCACACCCGACGACGGCAGCAAGGACCTGTTCGTCCACTTCTCGAGCATCTCCGGCGATGGCTACCGATCGCTGAACGACGGCGGGCGGGTCAGCTATGAGTCCGAGGAGGGCCCCAAGGGACCAGTCGCGACAAACGTCACCGAGCTGAGCGGCTAGCCTGCGTACCTGCGGCGGCCGCGCCGTCGCACGCCCTCGGGGGCGTAGCTCAGTTGGTTAGAGCGCCGGCCTGTCACGCCGGAGGCCGCGGGTTCGAGTCCCGTCGCTCCCGTTGTTCGAGCACGCTGGTTCGCCGAGCCGTCAGCCGATCGACGAGCCCGCGAAGAAGAAGAACCAGATCTCGCACGCGAGGACCCCGGCGATCACGCAGGCCGCCACGGTCCTCTCGGGGGCGCTCAGTGAGTAGCGCGTTCGGAAGTGGTCGTCGAGCTCTCCCCGCATCCGGCGATACCACGGCGACGTTCGCGTTAGTGCCGCCGGCCGGCCACTCAGCTGGTCGTATTTGGCGTGCAGCCAGGTGAGGGCCCAGGCGAGCAGGAAGGCCAGGACGCCGAGAACCAGCAGCACCGTGACGACCCCGCGGAGACTGAGCACCTCACCGCCCTGGGCGTGCGAGCCGATCCATACCGCCAGCAGCGGGGCGCCGGTCCAGAGGTTGACCGTCGCGAGGGCGGTCGCGATCACGATCGCGACCCGCTTCTGCTTCGCGCGGGAAGGCGACGCCTGCTCTTCGCCGGCCTCGGCGCCCCGCCTCGGTAGGGCGGCGAGCGCGACGGGTTCGTCCGGCTCCACGCTCATGCCTGGCGCCAGATCGAGCGTCAGTGCATCGAGACCGCCGGCGACCGTCTCGGCCATCCCCTCCATCTGCTCGTGTGTCACGCGCGGCGTGTGCACCGTGACGGCGTTCGTCCGTCCCTCCTGGTGGGCCCTGAGGACCTCGATGGAGTCGCCCTCGACCAGAGCGGTCCCCGAATCGGCGATTTCCTCAGCGGCTCGATCGAGGCCGAACACAACCAGCGCGCGCCGGTAGAGGCCAACGTCGGGAGAGGTGATCCAGAGAGCCCACGAGGGGCCGACGTGCGTTCCGAGTCCGGCGAAACCGAGGACCCATCCCTCCGGGTCTCGCACCGGGAACATGATGCGGGAGCGGAACTGGGCATGCGCGCGTCCCCGGACCGACCGATGTGCCAGGCCGGCCTCCACGATCTCGTCCGTCGAGTAACCGAGGGCGTAGAGGTGGTCCATCATCACGTCCGGGCCGATGGGGGCGAAGCCCACGCCGAATCCGCGCAGTGTCTCCTCCTCGAGGCCCTCCTTCGCCAGCAGCTCGCGAGCGGCACTGCCGCTGTCCGACTCCCAGAGGTGGGCTTCGAAGAACACCGCGGCGTCCATGAGCAGGTCAGCGATGCGGTCGTCCGCACCCTCCCTGGCGGGCATGTCCCGTACTGCTTCGATGTCCGGATGCTCCCAGACCCCGCTTAAGGGAGCGTTATGACCGTCCCGGCGGCTGCCGACGGCCCAACTTCGCGATGCTTACGGAGGGTGTCCGTCGACTACGACATGAGCGTCGCCGTGCCAGGGATGGAGGAGCTCCCGAGGGAGTTCCAGCCCAAGAGCCTCCGCCATCGCGCGCTGCAGGCGCTGTTGGCACTCACCGCGCTCGTGGCCATCGTGGTCTTTGCCCCCGGCCTCGGCGAGGTCCGGGACCGCCTGGCCGACGCAAGCCCGGGCTGGCTGGTTCTGGCGACGGCGCTCGAGGGGCTCTCGTTCGTCTCGTACGTGGTCATGTTCGGACCGGTGTTCTGCACCGGACTCGGCTGGCGTCGCAGCTGGGAGATCGGGGGCTCCGAGCTGGCGATGGGCTCCCTCGTCCCCGCGAGCGGCGCCGGCGGCCTGGCTCTTGGGGCCTGGGTCCTCCACCGGGGAGGGATGGGCGGTGAGCGCATCGCCCGCCGCTCCGTCGCCTTCTTCCTGATCAAGAGCGGGGTCAACTTCCTTGCGGTCGCCGTCATCGGCGCGGCCCTCGCTGTCGGCCTCACCGGGCCCGACCTGTCGCTCTGGCTCACCGCCTTTCCCGCGGCGATGGCGACCCTCTCGATCGTGGGGGTCGCGGTGCTGCCGCGGCTGGGACCGGGGAGCCGCTTGGAGCCGGATGCCCCGCGGTTTCGCCGCTGGCTCAGGGCCACCAGGCGGGCGGTCATCGACGGCGTCACGGAGGCCCGCAAGATCATCCGCTCGGCAGACGTCCGTGTCCTCGGCGGGTCCTTCGGCTACTGGTTCTTCGACAACGCCGTGCTCTGGGCGACCTTCCACGCCTTCGGGATGTCGCCACCGATCACGGTCGTCCTCATGGGCTACCTGATCGGGCAGCTGGGCGGTCTGCTCCCCATTCCCGGCGGGGTGGGCGGGATCGATCTGGGCCTGATCGGCGTGCTCGTCGCCTACGGGACCCCCGCCGCCGGCACCGCCGCCGCCGTATTCGCCTATCACGTGATCCTCTTCTGGCTGCCGCTGATCGCCGGCGGCATCACCTTCGCGCTGCTGCGCCGCAACATGCCCCGCAGCAGCGAGTTCGCCAGCTGCGCGCCGGCGATCGCCGCGCAGTCCCGCGCCTGAGCGCCTGCAGGCGCCCTTCCGCTTCGCGATCAGGTAGCCATTGCGAATGCTCTCGCGCCGTTTGCTGCCGCTGGCCGGGCTCGTCCTGCTCTGCGCGGCAATGGCCGCGCCGGCGACCGCGCACGCATGTGGCGGCTCGGCCTTCGACCCGGCCGACGAGCCGCCCTTCGGAGGGCAGACGCTGACCCTGTCGGCTCCTCTCGCGCCCGGCGCGAAGCCGGCGGGCTTCGACCTCACCGCCGGACAGGCCACAGCGATCGCAACGGAGGCGCTCACCCCGCCCGGATCGGTCGGCCGCTTCGAATCGCGCACCCGGACCGGGCCCGACGGGATACGTCAGTGGCAGGTCGACTATTTCGATCCGAGCGGCAAGGATGTGGGCCGGGTCGTGATCGACGACGCGGGCGCCTGCGTCGTCGAGAAGTGGACCGGCACGCAGGTCGACACCAAGCTCGCGCGGGGCTACGAGGGCGCGGTGGGCGGGAAGGTCAACAGGTGGTGGATCTG
>DATAPB010000241.1:0-27540 GCA_036265435.1 Solirubrobacterales bacterium
GGCCAGGGTCCGTGCGCACGTGGGGCCGGCGAGGACCCGCGTGAGATCGAGCACGCGGATGCCCGAGAGTGGGCGGTCGCCGGCGGGCAGCGGCTCCGGCTTGCCCGCGGCGATCTTGACGATCTCCATCAGCGGCAGGGACGCGATCGCGGCCGCCTGCGGGTGCTTCGCCCACTCGTCCATGGTGCGGACCATGCCGCCCGCACCCTTGCTGGCGATGATCGCCTCCTCGAGCTCGAGCGCGTCCCACCCCGCGACCGCCTTGCGGACCGCATCGCGGTCTTCCGGCACGCCGAGCACCTTCAGTGCCGCCTCCCGGTGGTTGGGGAAGTTGCAGTGCAGGTAGCTCCAGCGGCCGTTGCGGGCCGGGTAGACGCCCATGATCGAGTTGCGCTCGGTCGACACCGTGGCGCCGTCCATCTTCATGTAGTGGCCGCTGCGCAGCGAGGCCGTCGCCTGCCGCGTGTCGACGGCGATCTCCTGCCGCCGCCCGGTGCGCAGCTCCCACAGATCGGACGCGGCCAGGCCGACGGCCGCCAGCGACGCGGCGGCCGTCTCGCCGATGCGGAAGGGCGTGGGCAGGATCGGATCGGCATCAGCGGTGATCTGGACCGCGCGGGTGCGGTCGTCGCTCCAGCCGGCGATCGGCAGGATCGTGCGCAGAGCCTCGTTGGTCATGGCGAAGTCCTCTCGTCTCCTCGGTGTTACTTGCCGGCCTCGGCGGCGGCCTGACGCATCGTCTTCAGATACGCCTCGCTGCTCTGCTGCAGCAGGCGGCCCACGGTGCTGTGGAAGTACTGCACGCCCAGGCCCAGGAATTTCGGGATCAGGTTGTCGGGGCAGCTGCAACCGGCGATGCGCCCGGCCCCCGTGATCGTCTTCACGCCGCGCTCCATCAGGCTCTGCACCTCGGGATGTGTGGGCTGGCCGGTGTAGCCCATCGACTGCGAGAGATCTCCGGAGCCGATGAAGTAGACGTCCACGCCGGGGACGGTCACCAGCTCGGGGAGGTTGTCGATGGCCTCGACCTCCTCGAGCATCAGGCACACGAGCGTCTCGCGGTTCGCCGCCTTCGCGTACTCCGCGGTCGTGCCCTTGAAGCCGTAGCCGGCGGGCCGGCCGCCGCTGAAGATGCCGCGGTGACCCTCCGGCGCGTACTTCACCGCATCGACGGCGGCCCGCGCCTCCTCCGCGGTGTTGACGTGGGGAACCTGCACGCCCCAGGCGCCGCGGTCGAGGAACGGCGCGATGATCTCCGGCCGGTTGGCGACGGGGCGCACGATCGGCGCGATGCCGGCGAGCTCGGCCGCGGCGATGCAGGCCTCGGCGCTCTCGACGGTGATGGAGCCGTGCTCGTTGTCGAGCAGGATCCAGTCGAAGCCGAGATGCCCCAGCATCTCGACGACGGGCGGGGAGGGAAAGGTGCACATGACGCCGAGGGCCGCCCGGCCCGCCTGCAGTCGCCGCTTGAGCGTGTTCTCGCGCATGGTCGTCGATGCCTCCTCGCTAGGACACGACGCCGGCGGGATCGCGCGACCCGGCGGCGAGGGCGACGAGCGCGTCGTGGATGCGCCGATCGATCTCGATCCCCTCGCGCTCCCGGCGCGCCCGCTCGCGATACGCGCGCTCACCGGGAATGCGGATCTCGCCCACACCTTCCTGGCGCGGCGTGGCCTTGATCGCGGCAAGCTCCGCGGCGAGCGTCCGCTGGTAGTCCTGGAGCGGCGTGAACAGGTCGGGCTCGAACGCGATGAGGAAGTAGCCGGTGTGCTCGGCCGGCGCGGCCTCACGGCAGAGGGCACCGAGGGCGTGCATCGCCAGCGCCAGCGCGTAGCCCTTGTGACCGCCGAACGGCAGGATGGCGCCCCGCCGGGCGGCGGCGGCGTCCGTGGTGGGCCGGCCGTGCTCGTCCACCGCCACGCCCTCCGGCAGCGGAACGCCGAGCCGCTCGCGGAATTGCAGATCCGTGCCCATGAACGCGGAGGTCCCGAGGTCGATGACCAGCGGATCGGGGTTCATCGGGAAGCCGAAGGCGATGGGGTTGGTGCCGAGCGCGGGCTTCGCGCCTCCGAGCGGCACCACCGAGGGGGAGGCGGCGACCGTGTGGATGCCGATGAGCCCGGCCCGCCCGAGCATCTCCATGTAGTACGCGCTGCGGCCGGTCATCCAGACGTTGTTGAGACCGACCAGGGCCAGGCCGTGAGCGCGGGCGCGCTCGATCGCGAGCGCGGTCGCGCGGTACATGCCGAGCATGCCGGTCTGATTGCCGCCGTCCAGGAGCACCGACACGGTGCTCTCGCGCAGCACGCGCATCGGTGCGCGACCGGCGGCGTGGCGCGGATGCTCGGCGACGTTGAGGAGCTTCGGCAGGCCGGAGTACTCGTAGCCGCACAGGGCCGCGTCGATCACGTGGTCGGTGATGATGCGGGCCTCGTCGGCCTCGTAGCCGGCGCCGCCCAGGGCCCGCTCGCCGAGCGAGCGGGCCGCGGCGACGCTCAGACGGACACGTTCGGTCGTAATGGATCGCGCCTACGCGTGCAGGAGCTCGACGGCCTCCTCGTAGACCTCCATGTTCTTGCCGTAGGAGATGGCCGAGGCCTGGGCCGCGCTCACCAGATGACGCCAGCGCCAGGGCATCCGCGTGGTGAAGAACTCCTCGAAGGTGGCCTGGTGGTGCTTGAAGGCGTGCATCTCGGTGAAGTTGTCGTGCACGACGATCTCGGCCAGCCGGCCGATGAGCACGTCGGCGTCGTAGCCGAGGTCGGCGTACTGCTGGGCCAGGTTCACCGTGTTCTTCACCTCGGGCACCGCCCGCATCTGCCCGAGGTTCGTCACCTTGGACCAGTCGGTGGGCGGCTGGGTGAAGATGCTCTCGGCGAGGGCGTCCAGCAGCTCCGACTGGCTGCGGTGCGGCAGCGCGGCGACGGCGGCCGGATCGGGCTGGGGCGGCGGCTCCATCCGGTTCTGCGTGGAGCGCACCTCGGGCCCGGTGTGCCAGGTGAGCAGCGCCAGCAGCTTGTTGCGCAGGCTCACGCCTTCGAGATTGAGCAGGTAGCGGCGCAGGTTCACGCCGGTGTGCAGGTGCACGTCCATCGGGTTGCCGGTGAGCGAGCGCATGAACAGCCCGGCCGCGCCGATCGACAGTGCCTCGCCCGCACCCTGCAGCGACAGCCCGTCGGCCAGCGCCCGGGCGATCATCTTGGGGATCTCGGCGTAGGCGCCGCAGCGGGTGATGGACTCGCCGAGGCGGCCGATCTCCGGCGTCTCGTCCGGGCTCGTGTGGAAGCCGAGCGGGCGGGTGAGGAGCTGGTACTCCTCGAGCAGCGCCTCGAGCTCGGTGAGCGCGGGCGGCGTGGGGAAGCGCGACACGTAGCGCACGACTGGCCGCATGAGGAACGGCGTGTGCTCGCGCCCCAGCCAGTCGAGGGCGCGCCACGTGAACATCGGGAAGATGAAGTAGTGATCGTCGAGCAGGTTCTTCGGGATCGCCACGGTCAGCAGCAGGTCCAGCGCCTCGGCGTGCGGGATGTTGTCCCAGAGCCAGAGGAAGGCGTGATCCGCGGCGTTGTAGAGGCCTCGATCCACCGCCGCGAAGAACGCCTTCTTCGTGCCCTCGACGCCGCCCGAGTCCACGGGCCTGGCATCCGCCAGGATGTACGGGCCCATGCCGGGGTGATTGATGTGCTTGTTCGACAGCGCGACGTGCTGAAGGATCGGCAGGAACCGCTGTTCGCCCGACACGCGCTCCACCGTGTGGTGCAGCGCATGAAGCCCGACGAGGGGGTGAAGCGGCCCGCCATGATGGCCGGGCGGCAAGTCCGATGATCGAGTGACCGCGAGCGCCGAGGCGGTCAGGAGCTTCTTGACCGGCATGCCGGAGCGCAGCTTGCCCAGGGTGGCCTCGAGGATCTGGCCGGGGTCGGTCTCCTCGATGAACTGCACCAGGGGCTCGAGGTCATCGGCGAACCGGACGGGCCTGTGCATGGTCCCTCTCCTCTCGTTCCGTTTTGAGAGCGTGGCGCCTGGATCCTAACGCGGAGCCGGGTCCTGCGCAGCAAGCTTGTTGTACCCTGGCTCACTGTGTTCCAACGGTACCTGTTCCCTCTCGTTCTCTGCGTCCTGGTGCTCCTGGCGGTGGCCGGCGCCGTGATGAGCCCGGTGCGAGCGGAGCCGCCGAGATTCTCGGTACTGGCCCCGGGCATCGCACACGCGGCCTTCAAGGTACGGCCGCCAGACGCGGAGCCCTTCTCGGGCCACGCCTTCAGGATCGATCTCGAGGTGACGGAGCTCCGCCTGATCCCTGCGGGAGATCCTCCGGTGCGGCGCCCCGTGGAGCAGATCGTGGCGCCCTATCCCGTTGTCGTCGCTTCCAATGCCAGCTTCTTCGACACGGAGGGCCGAGCGATGGGCCTCGCGGTCGACGAGGGACGGGTCATGGCCTCGAGCAACCGGCGGATCTGGGGCGCCCTCGTGATCGATGGCAAGCAGGGGCAGATCATGCTCGGCGCCGACATCCGGGACCCTCCTGGCCATCGCCTCATCGTCCAGGGTATCCCCCGTCTTCTTGTCGAGGGAAAGGTCCCGCCGCTGAAACCCCAGATCGCCGAGCGGACCGCGGTGTGCGCCGGAGGAAATATCGTCGTGCTCGTCGTCTCGACGAAGGTCGAAGCCACCGCCTTCGCGCACTTCCTTGCCGATCCGCCTGACCAGGGTGGGCTCGGGTGCCGGGATGCCCTCAATCTCGATGGAGGCCCGTCGACTCAGCTCGTGGTGAAGCTCCCCGGACTGGCGCTGTCGCTACCCGGCGGATGGGGAGTGCCGAACGCGCTGGTCGTCGCTCCTCGCAAGCAGTAGACGCGCCACCCCGGCAGACCTCACGGTCGGCTGCGGTACGAACGGCCCGAGCGTTGTGGGCGGAATGCCCGGAACCGCCTGCGTCAACCACACCGACCCCGCGGAAATCTCAGTTAAAGAGTATCGCCGGCCGATCTGGCCGGCCCCTTGCTTAACGTTGACGACCAGACGGGGAAGGAGCCCGATGGTATTGCTTTGAAGGATCGAGAGCGCTAAGCTCTCGGCCTGCTGGGATGACCCGAGCAGCACGGAAGGATTCCCAGCCTCCTCGCCGACTGGCCGGCTTCGTCGAACCGAGGTGCGATCGATGGGATCGGTTGAACGAGTCCCGAGACGCTCCGTCCCGCTCGACCAGCTCTCGCATCGGGATGCCGCCGTCGGCGTCTGGCTGGTCGAAGTCGATAGCCCGGATTGGCGTGGCCTCACACGCCCCAGCGCCAGGATTCTCGGCCTCTGCCTCGGATCCCGCCCCTCAAAGGTTAGGTTTCCCTACGGGTTCAACAGGAAACCTCGTCTGACCCATCCGATCGATAGGCGCACATAGGAGTCGGTCATGGATGAGATGGCAGTCGGCCCCGCGAAGCCGGACCTGGTCGCGTGCTCCAGCTGCGGCCACCTCCATCCGACCACTACGAGATTCTGCGACCAGTGTGGCACCCCCCAGGGACGCCTGTGCCAGGAGTGCGGAGGGGTGAACGCGCACACAGCAAAGTTCTGCAGCGGTTGCGGCGCCCCGCTCGTCACGAAGGCCGCGCCCGAGGCCGCTCCTGCCGCGCCAGCGCTCAACGCCTACACTCCCGCCTATCTCGCCGACAAGATCCTGACGACGCGCAGCGCCCTTGAGGGTGAGCGCAAGCAGGTGACGGTACTGTTCGTCGACGTCGCCGACTCGTCCCTGCTCGCGCAGCGCATCGACGTCGAGAGTCTGCACCGGCTGATGGGAGAGGTTCTGCAGCTGGTGGCGGAAGCGGTGCACCGGTACGAGGGGACGGTGAATCAATACCTGGGGGACGGCCTGATGGCCCTCTTCGGAGCCCCATTCGCGGTCGAGGACCATCCCCTTCGGGCGGTTCAGGCGGCGCTCGCAATCCAGGAGACAATCCGAGGGTACGGTGCACAGGTCAGGCGCGATCACGGGGTCGAGCTCCGCCTTCGTGTCGGCCTCAACACCGGCTCGGTCGTGGTCGGCCGGATTGGCGACGACCTTCGCATGGACTACACCGCGGTCGGCAACACCACCCACATCGCGTTCCGCATGCAGGTGCTGGCGGAGCCGGGCGCGATCCTGATGGCCGAGGAGACGCACCGGTTCGTCGAGGGTTACGTTTTCTGCGAGTCGCTCGGGCCGGTCGCCATCAAGGGACAGCGTGAGCAGGTGACAGCCTACCGGATCTCCGGGCGCCGGAGGTGGCGGAGCCGGCTCGAGATGAGTGCGGCACGCGGGTTGACCCAGTTTGCAGGACGACGCCGTGAGCTGGCCCTTCTACACGATTGCCTCAAGCGCGTCGAGGCGGGACACGGGCAGATCGTCGGGATCGTGGGGGAGCCGGGGCTCGGGAAATCGCGCCTTCTCTACGAGGTGCACGCGTCGCTCCCGGAGGATCGCTTCAACTGGCTCGAAGGTCATTGCATGGCGTACGGGCGCTCCCTGCCCTATGGACCGGTCCTCGACATGATCCGGGCCCAGTTCCATGTCGAGGAAGGGGACAATCCCCTGCAGATTCAGGACAAGCTGCGCGACGGCGTCCAGCGCCTCGACCCGGGCCTCGAGGCCCTCCTGCCCTTCCTGGAGGCGCTCTTCGCGCTGCCGGGGGCCGATGACGCTCTCCGCCATCTCGACCGGGCTCACCGACGGCAGCAGACCCTGGAAGCGGTTCGGGCGGTATTCGTCGCGGCGAGCCAGAAGCGCCCCGTGATTCTGGTCTGCGAGAACTTGCACTGGATCGACCAGAGTTCAGAGGATCTCCTCGCTTTCCTGGCCGGTAGCCTATCTGGAGTGCCCATCCTCATCCTGACGACCCACCGGACCGGCTATACCATGCGCTGGGCCGACAAGCCTCACTACACCCAGATCGCCCTGGATGGGCTGGCCCGATCCGAGATCGAGGACATGCTGACCACGCTGCTGAATGCCCCCGAGCTCCCGCCCGAGCTCCTGCAGTTCATCGGCGACAAGGCGGATGGCAACCCGCTGTTCATCGAGGAGATCATCCAGGCCCTGCTCGAGCGAGGGCTGCTCGTCCTGGACGGGGAGCACCCACGCCTGATCAGCGACGCGATGATCGAGTGGCCGGCGACCATCCACGACGTCATCCAGGCCCGCATCGACCGGCTTGACGACGCGGTGAAGGATACGGTGCAGCTGGCCGCGATCATCGGCCGGCAGTTCGAGCTCCGCCTGCTGACGCGCGTCTCGGGTCTTTCCGGGCAGATCACCAGCCACATCGAGACCTTGAAGCGTCTCGACGTCATCCATGAAGCACGCTTCTTCCCCCGGCTGGAATATTGCTTCAAGCACGTGGTCATTCAGGACGTGATCTACAAGAGCCTGCTGGCCCCGCGACGCCATTTACTCCACGGGGTGGTGGCCCGCACCATCGAGGAGCTGTGCGCCGACCAGCTTGACGAGAACGCAGTGGTCCTCGCATACCACTACTCCCGGAGCGATCACTATGACGACGCGATCAAGTACGCCCTGCGCGCGGGCGACCGGGCCGCCCGCGTCTATGCGAACGCCGAGGCCGGATCCTACTACGACCAGGCCCTCACCCTCACCCGTACGCTCCCCAGCTCGCCGGAGCGCCTCGGGGCCGAGATTGACGTCTGCCTCAAGCGCGCCAGCGTCGGCAGCACGCGGGAGGCGCTCGAGCAGGACCGCGTCAACCTCGAGGGGGCGCGAGGGCTGGCCGAGAGCCTCGGCGACGAGGTGCGCCTGGCCCGGGTCCTGTACTGGCTCGGGCGCCTCGCCTACGTCCGGGGCGCCTTCGGGATCGCCACTGGCTATGCGGAGCAGAGCCTCCTCATCGCCGATCGCCTCGCCGACGAGGACCTGTCCGCCCCTCCGGTGAATCTGACCGGGCGCTGCTACTACCTCATGGGGGACTATGCCCCCGCCGGCGAGCTGCTCGCTCGGAGCGTCGAGCAGATGCGGCAGCTCGGCAACAGCACCGAGGAGGCTACCGCGGCCGGCTTTGCGGGCGTCGCCCTGGCCGCCCTCGGCGACTTCGAGCGTGCCCTCGCCTACGCCAACCACGGTCTCGAGCTTGCGGCCAAGCTGCGCAACCCGTTCGTGCTCGCGGCGGCCTACAACTACCGCGCGGTCGCATACTGTCACCAGGGCGAGGGACCGCAGGCCATCCAGGACTGCGAAGACGCGCGACGGGTCGCCGAGCGGGCGGGAGACCGCTTCCGCCTCTACCTGCTGCGATTCTACGAAGGACAGGCCCACGCCATGATGGGGGAACCCGGTCGCGGCAGGGAGCTGCTCGAGCAGAGCATCGGTATCGCGAAGCAGCTCGGGACGACTACCCTGCTCGCCTGGGGGCAAGGCCTGCTCGCGACCTGCCTGCTCGCCCTCGGCGAGCACGCGTCACTCCTGCCGCTCTGCGAGGAAACCATCCGTCTAGCAGCCGAAACCCACGACCGGCTGGCGAGAAGCCTCGCCCACCGGACCCTCGCTGAGGCCCTCGCGGTCATCGAGCCCTCGGAAGTCGACCGGGCTGAGCGCGCAATTCTCGATGCGATTCACACCCAGCGTGAGCTGGGAGCCCGCCCCGAACTGGCCCGCAGCTATGTCGTGTATACGCGTCTGTTGCTGCGGTGGGCTCGAGCCGAGGAAGCGGCGAAGTATCGCTCGGAGGCCATCGCAATGTTCCGGAGCATGCGGATGTCGCGGGACCTCGCCGCAATCGAGCGCGAGGAATCCGCTCCGATCTAGTTGCGACCGATCCGCGAAGACGAGGTGCCCTATGGCTTACACGCTCCCGATCGGAATCGTGCTCAGCGGCACCGCGCCCGCCATGACCCTCATGTCCGGAGCGATGCTCGCATTCGCGGAGCAAGACATCGAATTCGAGGTGATCAGCACGGCCGGCGTCGGGGGCCTGATCGGGATGCTGTATCTGGCCGCCAAGGGTAAGACGCGCGAGGAGGCGCTGCTCTCTCTGCCGGATCTCTTCGTCTCAGACTGGATCTACCGCTTCTTGCCGGTCAACTTCAAGGTGTTCTACAAGTACGGCCCGTACGCCACGGCCTTCTACCACATGCGCAAATCCCTGCCCAAGTTCGACCTCAAGCCTGGCGATTCTAGCCCGCTCCGACGATTCGCCAATGACTGGATGGACCTGTGGGCGACCGCACTCACCCCGCCGAGCCTTGGGACCTCTAGCAACGCTCTCATGAGCCATGTTCCACTCATCGATGACTTGGTTGACTTCAATCTTCTCAAGGGCAGTCAAACCAAGTTCTACCTGAACGCGTTCAGCCTTCACGATCGTCGCCTGAAGCTTTACGACAACCAGACTGTGACTTCCGATGTCTACAACGGAGCGCAGGCGATGTTCATGCTCTTCCCCCCGGTGACAGCCGGCAATGATCTGCTTGTCACCGGCGCCTCCCACGACCCGACGGCGCTGCAGGCCATCTGGACTAAACAACGGGACTTGTGGGGGGTGTTGGCGCTCGAGCCCTTCGGCAAGCACTTCTGGCGCGCGCCTACCGGCGTCTACGACGCGTTCCAGCTGATGCTCATGAATCCGATCGCGTCGCTCCAGGAGATCGTGTTCGGACTCTACGGCCAGACGGAGCGCCTCATGAGCACCGTCCGTCAGGCTGGACTGACGCTGCCGCCGCTCTACATGATGAAGGTCGTGCTCAACCCCGACTCCACGCGGCTCTTGAACTGGAGCTACGAAAACGCCGTCGCTCTGCAGAGCATCGGCAAGACGGCGGCGGAACCGATCGCCGATATCTTGAGGGGCCGGCCGGACCGGACAACGCTCGAGAGCCGTCTCGCCTCTTACCGCTACGCCGGCGGCCTCCTGGACGAGCATCCCCGCCCGCGCCAAGTCATCCGCAGCATCTTTGATCCTCTCTTCTCGAACTTCGAGTTGTTCGCGACTAGTATCAACACCGAGCGCCACGGGTACGGTCGTGGCACGGTGACCCGATGAGTCCCTCCCTGGCGGCTCTCGCTTCGAGCTTCCTGGGACCACGCCTCGGGGTGATTGTGAGCGGCGGCGCTCCGACACTCCATATCGCTGCGGGCGCGCTCTGCTGTTTCCAGGAGCAGGGCCTGAGATTCCAGGCGGTCGGCGCCGCAGGCGCCGGAGCGCTCCCCGGGCTTCTCTACCTCGCTCCAGCCCGCCGGCCGGACAACCCCACCGCCGATCCGGTCGTCGCGCTCCGCGGCGTCGTGAACATGAACATTCACGATGCGATCTACGATCTGATCCCTAACAACTTCAAGGTGTTCTTCAAGTACGGCCCCTTCTCCGAACCGTTCTACCACCTTAGCCAGTTCATCAAGCGGGTGGTGCCGGTTCCGGAAAGCTACGGCTCGGACTACCGGCGCCTGGTGCACGACTGGATCGACTTCGCGACCGCGGCGGCAGCGCCGACAACCTTGACCTACCGCTCGCCATCGGTCCTGACCCGCGTGCAGGTCATCAACGAGCTCGTGGACTGGGATGCCCTGCGCAACTCTTCCCGAGACTTCTTCCTGAACACGTTCAACATGGAGACTCAGCGCCTTCAACCATTTACCAAGCTCACCCTGACCACAGATGCATTTTACGCGGCGCTGGCCATGCCCTGGCTCTATCCTCCGACGCGGGCCACGACCGACGGACCACGCTACACCGAGGGCGCATCCCACGATCCTTCCGGCATCGAGACCATGCTGGAGGATCGCACGCCACCAATGTCCGGGCTCGATGCCGTCTTGGCGCTCGACACTGTCCCACCCGACCTGTGGGTCGATCCGCAGAGCGTCTACGAGTCGCTCGAGCTGGCGATTATGGATCCGATCGTGACGCTCACCGAGAACATCGCCGCACTCTACTCGTTGCAGGACATGGTGTTCAACGAGTCGGGACTCAAAATCCCGAAGCTCTATCGGCTGCCGTTCCAGTTTCCTCGTTGGGAAGGCGGCAAGCTTCTGGCTTGGAGCTACTCCACCGCCCGTACGCTCTGGGATGTCGGGTACGCTGCTGCGCAGACCTTCTGCAATGACCTCCTGTCCACTTCCGTTAGTCAAGCCCAAATCGACGAGAAATACCGGTACTTCCGCACGCTCGCCAAGAACTCCCGGGAGGGCGACTTCCTCTCTCTGTTCGGAGATCCATTCAAGAGTCTGGGAAACACCGTCGTTCCCTCACCCGGCGGGCCGTCAGCATGACCGACGCGGCCTCCCCACCTCGCGAGGTCGTCATATTCCAGATCTGCCTGCTCGACCTCTACGACTCTATCCTGGAGGCCTGCGCCTGGGACGAGGCGAAGGTCAACGCCATGCTCAAGACATTCATGGCCTCCTTGCTTGCCCTGGTCCGGGTACAGCAGTCGCTCGGGCAGGAGGTTGCGACGTCACAGAAGGAATGGGTCCGGCAGTACCGCGCGCAGCTTGAGCAATGGCTCGAGGAGCAGAGCGCGCCCGCGGCCGAGAGCCGATGACGCTCGCCCGCCACTGGCTTGTTGACCGCTTGTCCGGGTTCGCCTCCCACGAGGCGGTCGTGCATCGCGATCGCTCGACGACCTACGAGCAGCTGTCCGGTCGATGCGAGGCGTGGCTGCGCGTGCTGGCCCGCGCCGGCTTGGCCCCGGGCTCGGTGGTGGCCATCCGCGGAGAGTTCTCCCCCGGCACGTGCGCGCTGTTCCTGGCCGCGCTCTCCCAACACAGCGTGGTCGCCACTCTCCCGCCCGGAGAGGAGGCGAACCAGTATCTTGACCAGGCCCACGTCGAAGCGCTCTTCGACTTCGCCGCCCCGGACGCCTGGGTTATCCACCGGCGAACGCCGGCCGCACCCCCGCCCCTCCTGACCCGCCTGCGAGAGCGCGGCACGCCCGGGCTCATCGTGTTCAGCTCCGGCACCACCGGCCATAGCAAGGCGGCCCTCTTCGACCTCGATACCCTGGTCGCCCGGTATCACTCCCCCCGTCCCGGGCGGCGCACCCTGGTGTTCCTCCTCCTCGATCATCTCGGGGGGATCCACACCATGCTGCACACGCTGGCCCACGGTGGGACCATGATCATCCCGGACGGGCGCCGGCCGGACACGGTGGCCCGCGCCATCGAGCGGCATCGCGTCGAGATCCTCCCCACGACGCCGACCTTCCTCCGGATGCTCGTCATCTCCGACGCGACCTCCCGGTACGACCTCTCGAGCCTCCGGCTGATCACCTACGGGACGGAGCCGATGCCCATGAGCACGCTCGCCGCGCTCGGACAGTCGTTCCCGGGGGTGCGCCTCAAGCAGACCTACGGCCTCACCGAGCTCGGCGTGCTCCCGACCCGCTCGCGCGGGTCGAACTCGCCCTGGCTGGAGCTGGGCGGCATCGGGTGCGAGGCGCGGGTGGTCGACGACGTGCTGTGGCTCCGGTCCGAGACCCCGATGCTCGGATACCTCAACGCCCCGAGCCCCTTCGACGAGGAGGGCTGGTACAACACGCACGATCTGGTGCAGGTGGACGGTCCCTACATCCGCATCCTCGGCCGGGCGACCGAGCTCATCAATGTCGGGGGCGAGAAGGTGTATCCGAGCGAGGTCGAGAGCCTCCTGCTCCAGATGGACAACATCCGCGACGCGACCGTCTGGGGAGAGCGAAACCCGGTCACCGGGCAGGTGGTGGCGGCCCGGGTCTCTCTCGCCCAGCCCGAGGACCCGGAATCCCTCGAGCGGCGCATCCATCGCTTCTGCCGCGGCCGTCTCGCCGCCCACAAGATCCCGGTTGTGGTCGAGATCGTCGAGCACGACCATCACGGACCGCGCTTCAAGAAGGTTCGTCCACGCGCGGCCGAGACCCCGGCGGAGCCCGGGCCGGCCCGGTGATGGAACAGCCGCGCGTGCTGATCAGCGGCGGGAGCCGCGGCCTCGGCGCGGCCATCGCCCGGCGCTGCCTGGACCATGGATGTTTGGTGGCCACCTTCAGCCGGTCGCCCACCGCGTTCGTCGAGGACGAGCGGAGGCGGGACCCGGAAGGCGCTCGCTTCCACTGGGTGCCGCTCGACGCGCGCGACGACGACGGGGTCCGGAGCTTCGTGGACGCGGTCGCCCAGCGGTACGACGGCATCGACGTGCTGATCAACAACGTGTCGGTCGGGCGGTTCGGGCTCTTTCCCCTGATGCGACTGGGCGACCTCGACGAGGCCCTCGCCGTCAACCTGCGCACCAACCTGCTCCTGACCCGTCTGTGCACGCCGTTCATGGTGTCGCGGGCGGCCGGCTGCATCCTCAACATCTCGTCGGTGAATGCGCTGCGCGGCAACTCGGGGGTGGCGGTCTACAGCGCCACCAAGGCGGCGCTCGACGGGTTCACCCGGGCCCTGGCCCGCGAGCTCGGCCCCCGGAACATCCGCGTCAACTCGCTGGCGCCCGGCTACTTCAAGAGCGAGATGGTGAGCGGCCTGACCGAGCGTCAGGTGCAGAAGCTCGTGCGCTCGACCCCGCTGCAGCGCCTGGGCCGCGTGGACGAGATGGCCGAGGCCGCGATGTTCCTGATCTCGCCCGCCGCATCTTTCATCACCGGGCACACCCTCGTCGTCGATGGAGGCGTCACCTGCTGACCGACCGGCCGTCCGATACCGAGATCCGGGAGACCATTCGCCACGTCATCGTCGAGCTGCTGGAGCGGGCCTCGAAGCCGATCCCGCCCTTCCACGTGGACGACGATCTCATGTCCACCGGATTGACCTCGCTCGACCTCGCCGCGCTGGTCGCCAAGCTCGAGCGGCGATGGAGGATCGATCCCTTCCTGGAGGCCAGCACGATCACCGAGGTGCGAACCGTCGCCGATCTCTGCCGGGTCTACCGGGAATTCATCAATGCGGCGTAGCGCGTCCGCGTCCCAGGGCGGCTCGTGACCCCGGCGACCGGCCCGTGGAACATCGCCATCATCGGCATGGCGTGTCGCTTCCCGGGCGCCGCCCATCCGCGAACCTTCTGGGACAACCTCGTGCGGGGGGTCGAATCGATCACCTTTTTCTCGGACGAGGAGCTACGGGCCGCCGGTGAGGACGCGGCCCTACTCAGCCATCCCCACTATGTCAAGGCCGCCCCGGTGCTCGAGGACCACGACGCGTTCGACGCGGCGTTCTTCGGCTACTCGCAGAGGGAAGCGCGGCTCATGGATCCTCAGCAGCGCCTGTTCCTCGAGGTGGCCTGGGAGGCCTTCGAAGACGCCGGGTACGACCCGCGCGGGCCGAAGGGACGAGTGGGAGTATACGCGGGCGCGGGAGGTCTCGTCTCGAGTTATCTGGTCCGCGTAGATCATCCGGATTTGCGGGGCCAGACCGGTGACCTGGGCCATCTCGGCAACGACCGCGACTTCCTATGCTCCCGAGTCTCGTTCAAGCTCGACCTGACTGGGCCCAGCGTCAACGTCCAGAGCGCATGCTCGACATCGCTGCTTGCGGTCCACCTGGCCTGTCGTGGCTTGCTCGACGGAGAGGCTGATCTGGCCCTGGCCGGCGCCGCCGTGGTCCGAGTCCCGCATCTTCGTGGCTACCTCGCGGAGCCGGGAAGCATCTACTCCCGGGATGGGCACTGTCGGCCCTTCGACGCAGGGGCCACAGGAACTCTGTTTGGCAGCGGCGTCGGCGCGGTCTTGCTCAGGCCTCTCGAGGCGGCTCTCGCGAGCGGCGACCATGTCTATGCGGTCATAAAGGGGGCCGCGGTCAACAACGACGGTGCACAGAAGGTCAGCTACACGGCATCCACCGCGACCGGCCAGACGCGGGCGGCCCGGGAGGCGATGACGATCGCTCGCCTGGCCTCGGACTCCATCGGGTACGTGGAATGCCACGGCACCGCCACCACCCTCGGCGACCCGGTCGAGATCCAAGCGCTCACCCGGGCTTTCGGCCCGGGCGGACCGCGGGCTGGGGCCTGCGCGATTGGCTCGGTGAAGTCGAACGTCGGCCACCTCGAGCAATGTGCGGGTATGGCTGGCCTAATCAAGGCCGCGCTCGTCCTGAGGCACGGGGTTATCCCGCCCAGCCTGCACTTCGACACTCCCAACCCTCGGATTCTCCTCGAACGCTCGCCCTTCACGGTCAACACGCGCGCTCGCCCCTTCGAGTGGGCGGTCGGCCCGCGCCGCGTGGGTGTGAATTCGGTAGGCATGGGCGGCACGAACGCGTTCGTGGTGCTGGAGGAGGCGCCCCCTCGCGCGCCCACACCACCGCGGGCGCGCCCGGTCTCGATCCTGACCATGTCCGCCGGAACCGAGGCCGCGCTGCTCGATCAGGTCGGGAAGGTCCGCGACGCGCTCGCATCCGACGACTCGCTCGCGTTGCCCGACGTGTGCTTCTCCGCCAACCGCGGTCGTCATCACTTTGCTCGGCGGTTCGCGGGGATCGGGCGCGACCGGGACGAGATGCTAGCGGAGCTCGAACGGTTCCTCCAGACGCCACGACCGCCGGGCGGGGCCGTCGAGGCAGGGTCCCGCGGGCCTGTGGTGTTTCTCTTCTCCGGTCAGGGGTCCCAGTACGCCCGGATGGGCGAGGCCACCTACCGCGCTGAGGCCCGGTTCCGGGACGCCATGGATCGATGCTTCTCGCTGTTCCTGGCCGCCGGGATCCAGGTCGCGGAGACTCTCTTCGCGGACGACGAGCCGCGACTGCACCGCACGCAGTACGCCCAGCCCGCGCTCTTCTCCCTGCAAGTCGCCTTGGTCGAGCTCTGGCGTAGCTGGGGCGTCACCCCGGATGTGGTCATCGGGCACAGCGTCGGAGAATTCGCTGCCGCAGTAACCGCCGGGGTGTGCTCCCTTGAGGACGCGGTCCGGCTCGTCTCCACCCGCGCCCGGTTGATGGAAGACCTGGCACCCGACGGCGGGATGGTGTCGATCGGCAGCGACCTCGAGACCGTCCTGGCGGCGTGGCCGGATGGACGAGAGGATCTGACCCTGGCCGCAATCAACGCACCGGACCGGGTCGTGGCCTCCGGGAGCGTCACCGCTCTCACCCTCTTGGCCGACCGCCTCCGCGAACGCGACGTGCCGGTCGCCGCACTCGCCACCTCGCACGCGTTCCACTCGTCACTGATGGACCCGATGCTGGAGCGGTTCGAGGAGTTCGCGGCCACCGTCGCCTTCGAGCGCCCCCGCACTCGGTGGATCTCGACCCTAACCGGATGCGAGATGAGTGGCCCGCCCGACGCCGACTACTGGCGCGACCAGATCCGGTCGCCGGTGCAGTTCCGGGCCGCCATCGAGATCGTCGCCCGGGACCCCGCAGCCTTCGTGGAGATCGGGCCCGGCGGGACCCTGACCGGCCTCGCCCGGCGCTGCGTGAAGGCGCCAGATGTGAGGACCGCGAGCGCCTGGTTGTCCTCGCTGACCCGGGACGGCGACGAATGGTCGAGCCTGCTCGAGGCCGTCCGGCATCTCTATCTCCGGGGGCACCCGATCGACTGGCATGCACTCGAGGGCGAGAGTGGTCGGCGAGTGAGTCTTCCGACCAGCACGTTTCGCCGCCAACGGTGGTGGCTCGCCCCCCGCCGCACCCCTCGAGCTGCGCCGGTCCCCGCCGACTCGGCATCCGCCCATGGACCCCATCCGCTGCTGGGCGAGCGGCTCGGCAACGGCGGGTCGCATTTCGAGGTCCTCATCGACCTCGACCAACTCGCCTTTCTCCGCGACCACCGCGTCTTCGGGCGAGTCGTGCTTCCCACCACCGCCATCCTGGAGACGGTGACGGCTGCAGCGATCGAGACACTCGGATTCTCGCGGCCGGTTGTCCGCAATTTCCTGTACGAGGCCGCTCTCACGATTCCCGCGGATGAACCGGTCTGGATCCATCTCGACCTCGAGCCTTCGGGCAGCCGAGCGGCCTTCCGGGTGCAGAGCACCGGCCTCGCGGAGTCGGCCCCCTGGCAACTCAACGTCACCGGCAGCGTAGAGGACGACCTGGACCCCGCCGATCCGACCCCATTTCAGCCCCGTCCCCGGGGCTCGATCACCCGGGAGATCCCGCCGGACCACTTCTACCGCGTCCTCGACGCAGCCGGACTGTCCTACGGTCCGATCTTCCAGGGCATCCGCGGCCTCTGGCGTCACGCCGACGAAGCGTGGGCCCGGGTCGCCCTTCCGGTGGACATACCGGCGGAACGTTACCGGCTCCATCCCGCTTACCTCGATGCCTGCCTGCACGTCTACGCCGCCTTCGTTCCCGAGTACGGAGGCTTCGACCACGAGACGCCGGGCGAGGTCAGGCCGTACGTGCCGATCTCGATGGACTCCTTCCATCTCTTTTCCGCCGGGGTGCGAGCGGGCTTGGTCCACGCGGTGCTCGCGCCCCGTGAGGGGGAGGATGAGCAGCGACTTACCTGCGACATCCACGCCTACGGCGAGGACGGCAGCCCGGTGGCGCTCTTCCGCGGGCTCACCATCCGCGGGGTCACCGAGGAGGTCATGATGTCGCCGCGAGGCGACGCGCCCCTGCCCCCGGTCCTCTATCGGCTCACCTGGCGCGAGGTGCCTCGCCCGCGAGACCCGCGCGTACTCGCGCGGCACTGGTGCGTCCTTGATGACGAGACCGGGGTGGGAGCGCGTCTGGCCGAGCATCTGCGGGCCGAGGGATGCGCGGCGCACGTCATCAGTGCCGAGTCGCTCGAAGTCGATTCCGCCTGTCTTATCGAGGCGGCGAGCTTCGAGACGCTCCTTCAGCACTTGGGAGACGAGTCCGTCGGCATTGTCTATCTCTGGACTCTGAAGACTCCGGCGGCCGACCTCTCCGCGGACTCCGTTTCCGCGACCACCTACCCCTTCGCCGCCGGAGCTTGCGTTGGGCTGCTCAAAGCCCTCGACCGCCGGCGGGCTCTCTCGCACCGGCCGCCCCGGGTGTGGGGAGTGACCCGCGGCGCCCAGCCCGGCGCGCATAACTCAACTGGAGAGGGGCTGACTCAGAGCACGCTGTGGGGACTCGCCCGTACCGCGGCCCTGGAGTACCCCGATCTCTGGGGCGGCTTGATCGACTTGCCGCCCCTAGCCGACGCGGAGACCGCGGCCCGCTTGCTCTTCGAGGAGTTCCGGAGCGGGGGCGACGAAAATCAGATCGCTCTAAGGCCCGACGCGCGTTTGGCTCCGCGGCTGGTCCGGCTCCCAGCCGAGCCCAGTCCCCCCCGTCGACGTCTCCGCCCCGACGCGACCTACTGGATCACCGGTGGACTCGGAGTGCTCGGCCTCGAGATCGCCCGTGCGCTCGTGGAAGCCGGAGCCCGGCACCTGTTGCTGACCGGCCGGCACGCCCCGTCACCGAGCGCGACCGCGACACTGAGCGCGCTCGGCCAGCAGGTCGAGCTCGTGATCTTGCCCTCCGACGTGTCCAGGCAAGCGGACGTCGAGGCCACCCTCGTTCACATTCGAGAGCGGATGCCGCCGCTCAAGGGCGTGATCCACGCGGCTGCGGTATTCGACGATGCGGTCATAGAGAACATCACGTGGGAGCAGCTCGACTGCGTCTCGCGACCTAAGATCGCGGGGGCGTGGCGGCTGAGCCAGGCGACCAGCGGGCTTCCTCTGGACTTTTTCGTGCTCTTCTCATCGGTGCTCAGCCTGTGGGGTGCCGCCGGTCAGGCCACCTACACTGCCGCCAACGGCTTCTTGGACTCGCTGGCTGCCTCGCGACGGGCGGCCGGTTTGCCCGCCGCCGTGTTCAACTGGGGGCCGTGGGCGCACCGGGCCTTGGCAGGCCGCTGGGGACCGGCCGGCGCCCGAGCCTGGAAGCAGCGCGGAACGTCACCGCTCAACACCACGGTCTGCCTGGATGTCCTCCTCCGCTTCCTGGACGGGGAGGCGTCGCCGCTCGCGATCTGCGACACCGATTGGGGCACGTTCCTCGCCCAGTTTCCCTCCGTCCCGCCGCTCTTTCGCGATCTGGCCCCAACCCTTCCGGGACCGAGCGCGGCCGAGGAGGTCGCGGAGAATTCGCCGTCGCTAGTGGACACGGTGCGACGGCACGTGAGCCGAGTGCTGGGCGAGGATCGCGTGATCTCGGTGACCCAGCCCCTCAATCAGCTCGGGCTCGACTCGCTCCTCGCGGTCACGCTCGCCAACCGGCTACGGGATTCGCTGAAGGTGGCGGTGCCGACTGCCATGCTTCTCAAGGGGTACAGCATCGCGGATCTAGTCGCCGAACTCTTTCCAGACGCACCCCCGCCGGCCCCAGTCCCCCTCTCGGGTCCAGCCCCCCGCACCGCCGGTGATGGCTGGCTCATCATGCATCGACCGGATCCTACCGCGGCCATGCGCCTGTTCTGCTTTCCGTTTGCGGGCGGAGGTGCCGCCACCTTCCGCCCGTGGGTGCAGAATCTCGATCCCCGTGTCGAGCTGGTGGCAATTGAGCCGCCCGGGCGCCAGACTCGCATCGACGAGCCGCCGATCCGCGATCTCCAGACGTTCGTCCAGCAGCTTGTACCGAGGCTCCTCCCCTTCCTCGACAAGCCGTTCGCGGTCTATGGACACTGCCTGGGGGCGTTGACCCTGTTCGAGACCGTCCGCACCCTGATTCGCGCGCACGGTCTCGCTCCAGTCCACGTCTTCGTCTCGGGTGCTCGCCCGCCCGACGAGCTCCACCGGCCGCAAGATTTCGAGACCGCGCTGCTGGAGAAGCTTCTGAAGCTTCCCGGCTACAGCCTGTTCGCCCCGATCCATCAGCAGCCGGACGAGGTATTCTCGACCGCAATGCTCGAGTTCAATGTTGTAGCGACGGAAGACCTGCTCGCCAACTCGGAGCTGCGCCGGCTCATCATGCCGGTGATCCGGGCCGAGTTCGAGATGAGCTCGAAATATCGCTTCGTGCCCGAAGAGCCCTGGGACGTCGCCATCACATGCCTGACCGGTACTCGCGACCTGTACGTGTCGGCCGCCAATGCGCGGGGCTGGTCGCGATTCACGAAACGACGCTTTCAACTATTGCTGGTCGACACGGAGCACTTTCTCGTCGTCGACGAGGACGAGCTCGTGCTGCGGGTTCTGAATCGGGAACTCGCGCATCCGCTCTAATTCATGACACTCGCGATGTCGTGTCATCGGCTCGGGCTAGCCAATTTGCGATCCGATGTCATGGCTCCGGAAGCGATCGGCACGGACCAGGTTCGCGTAGCAATCAAGGCAGTCTCGCTCAATCATCGGGACGTGCTCGTCATGCGGGGCGCTTACGGGCCCGGGCTTCCCTTGCCGTTGATCCCGTGCAGCGACGCGGCCGGTGTGGTGACCGAGGTCGGGTCCGGTGCCGCACCGCTCGTGCCCGGGGACCGCGTGTGCACCCACATGGTGCCGGACTGGCAGGCCGGGCGGCTCGAGTCGCAGATGCGGCTCACCACGCTCGGCGGCCCCTCGCAAGGCGTGCTGTGCGAGGAGCGGGTCCTTCCGCGAACCGCGGTGGTGCGCATCCCGGACTCGCTCTCGTTCGAGGAGGCCGCGTGTCTACCGGTGGCCGGGCTGGCCGCGTGGAGTGCGCTGACCACCGAGACCTCGATCGGGCCGGGAACCCGGGTCCTGCTGCAGGGAACCGGTGGCCTCAGCCTCCTCGGCCTGCAAATCGCGAAGACGCTCGGGGCCGAGGTGGCGGTCATCTCCTCCTCGGACGCGAAGCTCACCCGGGTGCGCGAGATGGGGGCCGACTTCACCGCGGACTCTCGCCGGGAGGGCTGGGGTGAACTGGTACGGCGCTGGAGCGACACGGGGGTGGACGCGGTACTGGAGGTCGGCGGGGGGCGAACATTTGACCAATCGGTGACGGCCACCCGCGACGGCGGCTGCATCGCGGTACTTGGCCTGCGGGCGCAGGACGCCTGCGCAGTGAATCTACCCGAGATCCTCCTCCGCCGGATCCGGGTGCAGGGCATCTTCGTGGGAAGCCGCGCCGAGCTCGAACGCTATGTGTCCTTCGTTGCGGTCAACGCGATCAAGCCGGTCATTGACCGCGCCTTCGAAGGCCTGGCCACCGCCCGCCATGCCTTTGCCTACCTGCTTGGCGGGCGACACATGGGAAAGATCGTCATCCGCGTGGCCAGCTGACTGCAGCGAGCGGCGCAGACGGCCACGCGAGAATGCATGGCGAGCGCTGGCCGGTTACAAAGACTGAACCCGGCCAGTCTGTGGGCCATTGCGAGTTTCTCGACAGCATCCCGGCCCAGAACAAGATCGAATAGCTCGCCTTTGGCCGCGGCGTGGTTGCCGGTCGGGCATCCCGGGTGTAGCCTCCATCCGTCCGCAATCGAACCACGCTCGAGAAGAGCGCACCGAGAGGAGACCACGTTGGCACACAGGACGATCGCTCGCCTGACGATGATCGGGATGCTCCTCGCAGTCTTCACGCTCGGCTATGTGTGCGGCCTGAGCACGCCGCGCGCCAGCGCCCAGCTTCCCCAGGTTCCCGGGATGAGCAACCCCCTCGCCGCCGCGGGTCAGATGGGCTCATCCCTCACCGAGATGGAGCAGCACGTCAGCGGCCTGCAAAAGAACCTGGATGCCCTGAAGAAGATCCAATCCATGCTGGGCGGCGGTAAGTAGCGGCTCAGCGCCGCTTGACCGCGAGCCGGTGCGGGCCGAGCTCGGCCCGCGCCGGACCTGCGTGCCGCCACCTTCGCCCGGCCCGGCGAGTATGCTAGTTTCGGCATCGTGACGACCCTCGGCGGAAAGGTGGCGCTGGTGACCGGCGCCTCGCGCGGCATCGGTCGGGCGTGCGCGATCAAGCTGGGCGCGCTGGGGGCCCGCGTCGCGGTCAACTACAACACCAGTGCCGCCGCGGCCGATGATGTCGTCGCCCGTATCAAGGCCGGCGGCGGCGAGGCCACCGCCGCGCAGGGCGACGTGAGCGACTTCGCCACCGCGCAGGCCGTCGTCAAGGCCGCCATCGCCGCCCACGGTCGGCTCGATATCCTCGTCAATAACGCCGGAACGACCCGCGATGGCCTGCTCGCGACGATGACGGAAGAGGACTTCGACGCCATCATCCGGCAGAACCTCAAGAGCACGTTCAACTGCAGCCGCGCCGTCCTGCGGCAGATGCTGAAGCAGCGCTACGGCCGCATCGTCAACATCACCTCGCTCGTGGGGCTGATCGGCGGCGCGGGCCAGACGAACTACGCGGCCGCGAAGGCGGGGATCATCGGCTTCACGCGGGCGATGGCGAAGGAGTACGGCGGACGCAACATCGCGGTCAACGCCGTCGCGCCGGGCTACATTCCCACCGACCTCACGAGCGGTCTGCCGACGGAGATCACGGAGGGCCTGCTCAAGCTGACGGCCTTCGGGCGGGCGGGAACGCCCGAAGAGGTGGCCAGCGCGGTCGCGTTTCTCGCCTCCGACGAGGCCAGCTACATCACCGGACAGGTCCTGTCCGTCGACGGCGGCGTCGCCTAGGTGCCCCCTCTGGGCGTCGCTCTGGCCCGTCCGCATCCGGGCCCTGCCCTGACGTTCGGGGCGGACACGTTCGCGTTTCGCAACGACAGCCGGATCCACCACAAGGGCAAGCCCGATCTCTACGCCAGCCGGTGCTTCGTGCTGGCGCGGGCCGTCGTGCAGTTCCAGCGCTTCGCCCGCTTCGAGCCCGCTGCCCCCCGCCTCACCGCAGCGGAGTACACCGAGCTGGTTCGGCGCGTCACGCGCCGCGCTCCCTGGCGACCGCCGCTCCCGGTGGCCGAGCGGATCGTCATCCCCGGGTTCGAGTCGCTGCACGAGCTGACGCGCGAGGCAGAGGCCGCGGTGAAGGCGGGGCTCCCGAGGCGCCTCTGGACGATCCTTCACTGGACGAACTGGCGCATCATCTTCCCGCTCCCCAGCGCGCAGCAGGAGCGCGTCGCGGCCGAGATGGTCGCCGAGCTTCAGGCCGGCAGACCGGTGCAGCTGCTGGTCTCGGACTTCCCTCGGATCCGCTTCAACCACTCGGTGCTCGCCTTCGACTTCAAGGTGAGCGCTCCCGACTCAATCGACTTCAGCGTCTACGACCCGAACGACCCGACCGTTCCGGGAGTGATCCGCTTCGACCGCCGGGTGCGCCGGTACCGTCCCGCGCCCCTCTGTGGAGTAAATGTTCCCCACTTCAGGAGCTTTCGCATGTACTACTCGCCGTTCCTGTAGAGAAGGCCCGTCGGATCGTGCTAGGCTGACGCGTGGCCGTCCGAATGACGTCGACCCTCGAGGACGCAGCGCCGCGCTGGTACTCGCACCCCTACAATCGCGCGAATTTCTACCGGCTCGCGGCGGCGTTGACCTGGGTGCCGCGTCGGTTGCGGCTCGCCGTCGCCCGGCAGGTCGGCCGGCTCGCCCCGTCGCTCATGCCGGGCGAGCGGGCCGCGATCGAGACGTCGATGGCGCGCTTCACCGGCGCCACCGGCCCCCAGCTCGAGAAGCTCACGCTCCGCGTCTTCACCGACTTCGCGATGTGCTTCAGTGACCTGGTCTCGACGAACCGACAGCCGACCACGCTGCGCTCCCCCCACCTCGGCCACGTGGAGGGCATCGAGCGGCTGACCACCACCCTGTCGGGCGGGCTCATCTCGCTGACCGCGCACGTGGGCAACTGGGAGCTGGCCGGGCGCCTCCTGGCGGGAAAGAGCTCGCGGCCGACGCACGTGGTGGTCGCCCCGGACGAGCTGCGCGAGCTGGAGCGCTGGGTGCGGCGCGACGGCGAGGGCGTGCGGTTCGTCTCGCGGGCTCGCCCCACCGTGTCGCTGGAGCTGCTCGCCGCGCTCCGACGCGGCGAGGTGGTGGGCGTGCAAGGGGACCGGGCGCTCGGGACCAGGGGCGACATCGAGGTTCCCTTCTTCGGCCGGCCGGCGCGGTTCCCGCTCGGGCCGTTCCTGCTGTCCAGCGGGGTCAAGGTCCCCCTCCTGCCGGCCTTCTGCCTGCTGGACTCGCAGTATCGGTACGTGGTGAAGATCGCCGAGCCGTTCGTCGCCGTGCGCGGCGAGGAGGAGGCCGCCGCACGCACCTGGGTGGCGGCCCTCGAGGACATCGTGCGGCAGTACCCGACTCAATGGTTCAACTTCTTCGACATCTGGGAGCCGTTCGCCCGGTAGGGCGACGGGCTCGTCCACAGGAGATGGGCGTGGAGACCGACAAGGTGCTCGAAGAGCTCAAGGACATCATGGTGGAGCGGCTCAAGTTCTCCCCGAGCCGGCTTCCCGATCTCTCCCTGGCCACCGCGCTGCCCAAGGACATCGACGGATCGCTCGGGCTCGATTCGCTCGACTTCATCGAGCTGTCGATCGGCATCGAGGAGCGCTTCGGCTTCGTGATCGACGAGGCGCAGGACCTGGCGCCCCACTTTCACACGCTCGGCACGCTGGTCGAGTACATCCAGTCGCGCCTGGCCTAGCGCTTCACGTCATGGCGTTGCTCCCGACCAACGCCCTGCCCCAGGCCGAAGCCGCCGACGTGCTGCTCCGGGAGATGCTGCCTCCGTATCTCCTGCACGTCATCGACTTCTCGTTTCTCCGGTCACACTACCTGTACGACGAGTTCGTCTACCGGTTGACCCTCCAGGTCATCCGCGAGACGGGGCTCGAGTCGGCCACCCAGGACGGAGGCAGCGCGGAAGCCATCGCCGCCCGATCGGGACTCGCGGTCGACCAGGCCGTCGTCCCCCTCGACTGGATGCTGCGGCTCCTGGCCACGCGTGGGGTGCTGGAGGAGGCCCCGGGCGCCTCGACTCACGAATTCTGGGCGCGCGGTCCCTTGCCCTCCGCGGATCCGGCCGCCGTGCGCGAGGAGCAGCTTCGCCACGATCCGTCGTGGCTGCCCTCCTACGTCCTGGCGGAGACCGTCGCCCAGGACTACCCGGCGTTCCTGCGGGGAGCCATCGCCGGCGAGGAGGTGCTGTTCTCGCCGCGACGCCTACGGCTGTGGGTCGACTTCTTCTCGAACAAGAATGGCCTGTACGCCGTGAACAACCGGACCGGAGCGGCCGCCGTCGAGCAGTGGCTGCCGCGGGACGGCGGGGTGATCCTCGAGCTCGGAGGAGGACTGGGGAGCGGCGCGCTCGCGGTGCTTGAGCAGCTGGGGGCGGCCGGCCGGCTCGGTGAGATCGAGGAGTATCGGTTCACCGAGCTCGTGCCCGCGTTCCTCCGGCGGGGTGAGCAGGCGTTACGGGCGCATCGGCCTGAGGGCGTGGCGATGAGGTTCGACACCCTCGACATGAATCGCCCGTTCGAGGCCCAGGGCATCGCGCCGGGCAGCGTCGCCGCGGTCTATGCCGTGAACACGCTCCACGTGGCGCACGATCTCGATTTCACGCTGGCCGAGATCTTGCGGGCTTTGCGGCCGGGCGGGTGGCTGATCATCTCCGAGTGCGTGCGGTCGTACCCGCGCCAGCCGATCTATGCCGAGTTCGTCTTCAACCTGATCCAGACCTTCCGCTCTCCGCGCCTCCACCCGATCTATCGGCCCAATGGGGGATTTCTTACCCCCGAGCAATGGAAGGTCGCGTTCGAGGCCGCCGGCTTCGTGGACACGCGCTTCGTGCCGGACGTCATGCGGATCCACCGGCAGGTCTCCGACTTCTTCGTCAGCGCAATCGGCACGACCCGCTCGACCTGAGCTTCGCCCTACCCTCTCCCCTCGGGCGCGAGGCCAGACGCGGCCTAGTCGGTCACGCGGATGGTGATCTGGACCGCCTCCGGCAAGGTGGAGCGCGCGGCCTCGAGCCGCCAGGAGCCGATCCGCGCGAGACCAGTGGCGAACTCGTCGTAACGCGATTGGGGCACGATCACGTCGACCGACGTGAACGTGACGAGATGACGGCGGCCGAGCTCCGTCCCCCCCACGCCGGCGAGCAGGGCGCCGACATCCCGATCGGCCGCATGCCGGTTCTTCGCCGTGAGTCGCCCGACGACGTGGCTCGCCGTGGGTGGCTCCTCCGCAGACAGCGTGGGAGCGGCCGCCCTGGCCTCGAGGCTCGGCTTGGGCGCGGACACAACGGGTGAGGACGGTGCCACCACCCGGGGCGGAGCCGCGAGCAGAGTGTCCCGGCGCTGGCCGGCCCGTGGCGGCTCGCTCGGTACAAGTGGCACGGAGAACACCTGCAGCACCGGCTCGGCCAGCACGGGCTCGACCGGTACAGGCTCCGGTTGCGCGGATTCGACCTGCGCCGCCTCGAGCCGCCCGGGCCCGATTCCGGCGGCGGGTGGAGCGGCCGGCGGCAGGGCGCGCGGCTCCGGTCCATCGGTTCCCGGGAGCGCGCACACCGTGATGGCAAGCGCCAGCATGGCACCCACCGTCCGCAGCGACGGTGCCGAGTGGACCGCCCGCTGCACGGAACGTACGACGGCGCTTCGGACGGCCTCGACCCCGTCGACGGCGGCCACGGCTGGCCTGCGCGCGATTGCCATCCCTGCGCGCCCCCGTGCCATCAGGTCACCAGCGCAGCGGCCGGCCAGGCTCCGCGTGCGCATGACGCCGGCGGTGGCGCGAGCCGCGAGCCCGCTGCCGAGGGCCGCAGGCAGCGTATGGCACCGCTCCGCCAGGGCGTGAGCGCCGGCCGCTCCGATCCGGACGAGCTCGCCGGTCTGCCGGAGGTGCGCCTGCAGCCGGCGTGACGGAGCGACCGGAGGGCTCGCCGTGACCAGCCGCCGGAGGCGGGCTTCGAGCTCCCGGCACCGCGAGCAGCGGCGCAGATGCGATTCGAGAAGAGCCCACTCGGTGAGGCTCATCGGCGCGGCGACGAGGGCAGCGACGCAGCTACCGGCGACCTCGCAGCTTATGGCGCTGGCCGGCGGCGCTTCGTTGCCGAGCCGGGCTCTGATCATCGCTGCACCCGAGGCGGCAGGAGTCCGCTGCCGATGCGCTTGCCTTCCTTGTCGAAGACCTCGACCGTGCCGGATTCACGGTGGATGGTGCCCCACCCGGTGCGCTTCGACTTCGTGTCGTAGGTGTCGAGCCGGCCGCTCTTCGGATCGACGAGGATGTAGCCGGTCCGATTGCTGTGCAGGTCGAAGAGATCGATGCGACCCCCCGCGATGACCAGCTGCCCACCAAGAAGAAGCCCCGCGCCGCTGCTCACAACCACGCCGGTAAGCCTGCCCCGCATCGTTGGAGTCCTTTTCAGGGCGCATGCAGTCCTGCATCGCTTCATGCCGATCTGCATACTGCGCCCGCCCATCCCCGGATGGGGCCGACACACTAGCCGACCGAGACGGGATCGTCAAGTCTCGAAGGCAACACCATCACTGCGCGCTTCACAGTGGGGGCGAGACGAGACATATCCACCATGCGGTCTCTCGCGCCTAGCGCGGCCAGTTCCGTTCGGCACGTCGCACGACCGGTGCAAAGGATGACAATGCCCAGCATTGACAATCGCTCGCCTCCGGGCCTAAAGTGACCATCCTTTTCGGCCCGTTTCGCTCCCGTCTCCCGGTCGATGACGACAAATTCGAGAACAGGAGATCTGGCCATGGCGCGTCGCGCCCCCTTCCCGTCCCGTCTGTTCCTCGCCGCCGTCGTCCTGAGCGTGCTCGTCCTGGCCTC
>DATAPB010000242.1:0-11775 GCA_036265435.1 Solirubrobacterales bacterium
GGGTCGGCGCCGGGTGTTCATGGCCGGCCTGGCCGTGGTCGGTATCGCCTCGCTCGCGGCGGGGTTCGCCGCGACCCAGGGCCAGCTGATCGCCGCGCGCGCGGCGCAGGGCCTCGGCGCCGCGATCGTCTCGCCGGCGGCACTGTCGATCGTCACCACACTGTTCAAGGATGGGGCTGAGCGCAACAAGGCGCTCGGCGCCTGGGGTGCCGTGGCGGGTTCGGCCGGAGCGGCCGGTGTCCTGCTCGGCGGCATCCTCACCGAGTACCTCGGCTGGGAATGGGTCCTCTGGGTCAACGTGCCCGTCGCCGCGATCGCTCTCGCGTTCACCCCGGGCTTGATCCCCGAGAGCCGCTCGGAGTCGGCGACCCGTCACTTCGACGCCGCCGGTGCGGTGAGCATCACGGCGGGACTCTCACTGTTGGCCTACGCGTTCCTCGACGCCAGCAGCTCGGGATGGGGCTCCACCAAGATCATCAGCCTGCTGGCTGGGGCGGTGGCCCTGATCGGGATCTTCGTCGCGATCGAGTTGCGGTCGAAGGCTCCGCTCGTGCCATTCCGGATCTTCCGTCTGAGGACACTGACCGGGGCGAACGTCGTCGGGCTGCTCCTCGGAGCCTCCCTCTTCTCGATGTTCTATTTCATCTCCCTGTACATGCAGCAGGTGCTCGGCTACAGCGCGATTCACGCCGGGCTCTCCTATCTCCCCCTGGCACTGACGATCGTCGTCGCGGCCGGCCTGGGCGGACAGCTGGTCACCCGGTTCGGCTTCAAGCCGATCCTGGCGGCCGGGATGCTGTTCGTCGCCGCAGGCCTGCTGTGGTTCAGCCAGGTCTCGGTGGGCGGTGGCTTCCTGACCGACATCCTGGGCGCCTCGCTGCTGGCGGCGATCGGGCTCGGATTCGGCTTCGTCACCTCGACGATCGCCGCCGTCTCCGGGGTCGAAGAGAAGGAGCAGGGCCTCGCGAGCGGGCTGATCAACACCTCGCAGCAGATCGGCGGGGCGCTCGGCTTGGCGGTTCTCTCCACGATCGCGACCACTCGCACCAATGACGTGATGGCGACCGGTACCTCCACGCTGCCCAACGGCCTCACCGAGGGATTCCAGGCTGCTTTCCTCGGCGGCGCGGTGATCGCAGCGCTGGGCTTCGTTGCCACCCTGGTCCTGATCCGGACGCGTGACAGCAAGGCGCATGTGGAGATGGCCAATACCGACGCGGCCCAGGGCCCCGAGGCAGCACCGGTAGGCGCATAGCAACCGGAGAGGCCGCTCCACCAACGAGACGGGTGGGGCGGCCGAAGCCAGTCGCCTCAGGCGGCTGCGGTTGGAGGTGGCGGTGGGTGACCCCCGGGAGGCCGGTCCCGCCGCAGGCCGGGTGTACGGACCAACCTGACCGGTTGCAGCGCCGACCCCGGTTCCACGTAGAACCGGATGCCGTCGCGTTCCTCGATCGCGGCGACGGCGCCCTCCCGTGCCCTCCACATCAGGGCCACGGCGAGCGCGAAGCCCGCACCAACGGCCGCGACGCCGGGGAAGATGAATCCGAGGCCGCCGGCGATCACGGCGAAGGCGCCGATCGGCCAGAGGCGGCCGAGTGCCGCCGTCGCCGGATTGCCGATCTCCGGCATCGCGGTCGCCGTTCGGGCCTGAGAGAGGATCGGCCGCATGGCGTCCGCGGCCTGCGATGGACGGCCCAGGATCAGGCCGCCGATCAGGGCGATGATCCACCAACCCAGCGCGACGAACAGGGTGAGGGTGTCACCGGTCGTGCCGACGACGATGGCGGTCACCGCGGCGAGCACGGTCGCCGCGCCGGCAGCGAGCAGGACGGTCATCCGGAGCAGGTCGCAGAACGACATAGGGCGGCGACCCTATTCCGCGAGGGCTTCCAGTACGCGCGCGAACCCCTCGGTTCCCGGGACGGTCAGATCGGCGGTCTCCGAGACCTCGGGCGGCGACTCGTCGGAGCCGACGGCGATGCAGACCACGGTCTGGAGCTCGCCATCGTCGTGCAGGGCCCGCAGCGCCGCAAAGGCGTCGACGTCGGTGCGATCGTCGCCCCCGTACAGAGCGTGATCGATCGGACGCGCCGGGATCAGCGCGGCGACTGCAATTCCCTTGTTGATCGCCAAGTTCGGACGGATCTCGAGGATCTTCCTGCCTTGGTGGGATACCAGTCCCTGCCACTCGGCCTTGCTGGCGATCTCGTGCGCGAGCGACTCGGCGGCGTCCTCACTGGGCGCCCCGCGCCAGTGCAGACCCATGATCGGCCCCTTGTCCTCGACGCGGATCCCAGCTTGCTCGAGCTCTGAACCGTCGAGGGACTCGACGAACCGACGGGCGTCGTCCTCGTGCCCGTCGAGAGAGGGGTCGGGTCGGATCTCAGGGTCACCGGGCATCAGCAGCTCGAACCCGTGGTTCCCCGAGTAGAAGAGCTCATCCAGCCCGACCACCCGGCGCGCATCCTCGGCACGGCGTCCGCTCAGGCAACCGACCAGGGCGTAGCGTTGCGCCAGCCGACGGAGAAGCTCGCGCGTGCGCTCGGGAACCCTCGCCTCGGTCGCGTCCCGGACGATCGGCGCGAGCGTCCCGTCCACGTCGGTGAGGATGGCGGAGCGATCCGGGTTCTCGCGGAGCGGAGCAATCAGGGACCCGAGCCGCTCGCCGTCGGCCCCATCGTCCTTGGCGCTCCCGCCGTTCACGCGGTCTAGTATCGCCCGCCATGCAGCGGGACCCGGTCGCCACTTCTCGGACCCTGAAGCTGGCGGCGATCGGGACCGCCGGAGGCATCTTCAGCGGCCTGCTCGGGGTCGGCGGCGGCAGCGTGATCGTCCCCCTGCTGATCATCTGGCTTGGCTACGGCGCGCGGGAGGCGACCGGCACGAGCATGATGGCGATCGTCGTCATCGCCGCCGTTGCGGTCACCCTGCAGGCGTTCTACGGCAACGTCGACCCGCCGAACGCCGCCCTCGTCGGGGTCCCCGCCATCGCCGGCGCGTTCGCCGGAACGGCGCTGCAGCAGCGCATCCCGGAGCGCCTGATCGCCCTGCTCTTCGCCGCGCTGCTCGTCGCGATCGCGATCGAGCTGATCGTGCCGTGAGCGAGATCGCCGCGGCAATCCTGGGCTTCGCCGGCGGCATGGTCGGCGGGCTGCTCGGTGTGGGGGGCGGAGTCCTCTTCGTCCCCGCCCTGACGATCTTCCTGGGTGAGACCCAGGTGAGAGCTGAGGCGACCTCCCTGCTCGCGATCGTCCCCGTGGCGCTGGTGGCCGTCTGGCGTCAGCTCGGCTACGGCAATGTCCGGGTTCGGGACGGCCTGGTGATCGGGGTGCTCTCGCCGGTGGGGGTCGCGATCGGGGTCATCACCTCCAACGAGATCTCCCAGCGAGCGCTCGAGCTGATCTTCGCCGGGTTGGCGCTCGTGATCGCCACCCAGCTCGTGATCCGGGCCCTCAGGCCCGCCGCCGAGCCCGACGCCTAGAGGCCCTGCTCGAGCGCGCCCTTGACCCCCGCATCGAGCGCGTTCAGCCGGTAGAGCGCGAGGGCCTCAGGGAGGCCGAAGCCGCGGCCGCCCGGTCCGCGGCCTCCCTCGGCTCCGTGGTGCGAGAGCACGCAGTGGAGGATCGCAGCCCGCCGCTCGGGCGGCAGCTCTCCGGCCGCGGAGCCGACGATCTCGGCGCCCAGCGCGAGATGCCCGAGCAGCCGTCCCTCCTCGGTGACTCCGAATTCGGCACCGTAGGTGAATTCGCGCGACTTGCCGACGTCGTGGAGCAGAGCGGCGGCCATCAGCAGGTCGGAGTCCAGGCGGGGATGCAGCTGACAGACCTCTCCCACCAGTGTGCCGACGGCGACCGTGTGCTCGACCAGCCCGCCCACGTATGCGTGGTGACCGGCCCGCGTGCACGGCGCGCGACGGAACTCCGAAGCGACGGGCTCTGTGAACAGCACGCGTTCGACCACCTGCCGAAGGGCCGGGTCGTGCACCTCCCGCGTCAGGTGCTCGAGGAAGCCCTCGAGCTCCTCGGCGTCGCGATAGGCCGTGGGCAGAAACTCCGCCGGATCCAGCTCAGTCGGGTCGATCGGCTGAATCTCCTCGACCTCGGCGACGAGCTCGCCGCGGAAGCGCTCGATCTTCCCGGACACCCGAATCGCGTCGCCGCGCTCGAATCGTCCGGCGAGCCGATCGACGTCGCGGAACGCACGTGCCGGGATCGACCCGCTGCGGTCACGCAGCTCCAACGACAGGTAGATCGAGCCGTTGCGCGCCGAGAGCCGATCCTTGCGGACGCAGGCGTAGATGCCCTGAAAACGCTGCCCCGGCTGGACCTCGGCGATACGTGTCGTCTGCTCGGTTGCCTCCATCGACCATTGAGTCTCCAAAGTCGACCGGACACCTCGGCGTCGCCGACTCGCTAGTCTCGAACCATGGATGCGCTCGCTTGGGAGGCCGAGCCACCGGAGCTCAGATCCCCAGTCCTCGTGTGTGCCTTCGCAGGCTGGAACGACGCGGCCGGCTCGGCCACGACCGCCCTGACGACGGCCGCGGAGTCCCTCGATGCGGAGGTGATCGCCCAGATCGATCCGGAGGAGTTCTTCGACTTCCAGGCCAACCGCCCGACGATCACCCTCACCGAGGGGCAGACGCGGGAGATCGAGTGGCCCGGCAACGTCCTGCTCGCGGCCACGCCGAGCGGGGCGGAGCGCGACCTGCTCTTCCTCGCCGGGACGGAGCCCAACCTGCGCTGGCGAACGTTCTCCGATGGCATTGCCGAGACCGCCGAGAGGCTCGGGGTCGAGATGGTCGTGACCCTGGGCGCCCTGATCGCCGACGTCGCGCACACGCTGCCGGTGCCGATCACAGGCCTCGCCTCCGACGAGGAGCTGGTCGAGCAGCTCGACCTCGCTCGCTCCAACTACGAGGGCCCGACCGGGGTCGTCGGGGTGCTCCATGACTCCTGTCGGCGGCGCGGCATCCCCTCAGCGAGCCTCTGGGCGGCCGTTCCGCATTACGTCGCCGCCGTCCCGAATCCCAAGGCCGGGCTCGCGTTGCTCCGCCGGCTCGAGGGCCTCGTGGGAGTCGCCGTGGAGGCATCCGGCCTGGAGGAGGAGACGGAGTCATACGAGAGCCAGGTGACCCGCGCCGTTGCCGCCAACCCGGAGATCGAGGAGCTCGTCCGACGCCTGGAGGAGGAACAGGCCGAGCGGCTGGACGTCGAGGACGACGTTCCCTCCGGCGAGGCCCTGGCCCGCGACTTCGAGCGCTACCTGCGCCAGCACGGCGACAGCTAGCTAGCCGACCAGGCGCTCGATCAGCCGTCGCAGCTCCGGGCGCAGCTCCTTCGCTGCCTCCGCGGGATCGTCCTCGCGACCCAGGATTCGCTCGCCGAGCCCGTCGAGGGCGGCGACCACGAGGCTGGCGTCGGTCGGCGGGTCCGCGCTGCCCAATGCCTCCATTGCGCCGGTGACCGAGCGCTGCTCGGCATCGCACCAGCTCTGTGCCGCCTCACGCAGCTCCGGCCGCCGCCCGGCTTCGAGCCAGAGCTCGTACTCGGCGATGTAGGCGGTTCGACGAGAGCTACCCCTAGCTCATTGAAGCCTCTCCCTTTCGTGCAGCGGACCCTACGCCTCTGAGGCGGGACAGATCAAGCGAAAGTCGCACCAGGAGCAGATCTCCGGCGACGGCCGCGGCTCGAAGTCCTGACCGAGGATGCCCTCGCCGACCTCCAGCACGACGCCCTCGACCCGCTCCAGGTCGTCGGGGGAGCCGCCCACCGCGACCTTCTCATCGGCGAGGACGTACCAGTAGCTGCCCGCCGCTCCCTCGAGACGCCATGCCTCGCGCGCCGCGAGCCGGTAGATGGCGAGCTGCACGTCGGACTCGAGCTCGCGCGGAGGCTTCGGATCTCCGGTCTTGTAGTCGATCAGCTCGTAGCCGCCGCTGGGCAGCTCGTCCACGCGGTCGACTCGCCCGCGCAGGTGATGGGGGCCGATCCGGAAGTCGAACTTGCGCTCCACCCAGCGAGGCTGCGAACCGCTCGCCACCTCGCGGGCGTGGTAGCGGTGAAGCGCCTCGATCGCCTTCTCCCGGAACTGGAGCTCGTCGTCCGACTCGCCGAACCCGGATCTCCGCCAGGCGACGGCAAAGAGCCCCATCAGCCGCTCCAGGCTGCCGGCGTTCGGGTCATCGCCCGTCTGTTGGCCGTGGAAGCGCTCGAGCACCTGGTGGATGACGATCCCAAAGCGCTGGTTGATGGTGGTCTCCTGCGGGATGCCGAAGACGCGGGCGAACTTGTACTTGAGGGGACAGGTCCGGTAGAGCTCGATGTCGGTGGCCGAGAGCGCGAGGCCCTCGCCGCGCCGCGGCAGGAAGGCTTCGAGCGAGGGCTCGTCGCGCTGCGCTATCAGCTCTCGCCGGCGCTTGGCAGCACCCTCCTCGTCGAGCAGGTACGCGTCGAGGCCGGAATCGTGGAGCGCCGCGCGCTGCTCGGGTGAGATCGCCTGCTCGAGCAGATCGTTGACGACCGAGAGGGAGTCCGAGACGGGCTCCTCGCTGGAGCCCTGGATGATCCCGGCGAGCTTGACCAGCTCGAGGAAGCGAGCCACCGCCCGGTTGACGTCGACGTAGGTGTCGAGTCGGGGCTCGCGCAGCTTGCCGCCGGCGCGCCACGCCTCCTCCAGCACCTCGTCCTGGATCATCCGGTAGGTGGCCTGGAGGCCCTCGGCCGGGCCGAAGAGCTCCTCCCCGTGCTCCTGCTCCGTGGCGTCGAGCACCGCCCGGGCGTCCTCGTAGGAGGGAGAGGGGCGGGCATCGCCCGCCTCGGTGGTGGCCGGCCGCGCAAGCACCAGGTCCTGTGTCGCCCGGGTCATCGCCACGTAGAGCAGCCTGCGCATCGCGTCCTCATGGGACGGAGTCGCGCCTCCGACTCCGGCGGGGACGGTGGGGGCGCCGGCCGGCCCCGGGCCGGGGACGGCTCCGGCCTGGAGCCCGACGAGGTACACGCGCTTGAACTCCAGCCCCTTGGTGCGTTCGAGGGGCATCACCCTGACCGCCTCCGCGATCGGCTCTTGCTCCTCCTCGACCGGGGCGACACCCGCCTCGGAGACCGCCACGAGGTAGCGGACGAAGTCGCGGTTGGAGCCGCCGGGCTCACGCCGAATCCAGGCCTCGGCCAGCTCGCCCAGGCGTGAGAGGTTCCGCAGCCGTTCGGCGGCCTCGGGATGAGCCGCGAACAGCCGGTGCCGGCGGAAGCCGATCCGCTCGATCAGGCGCCTGACGAAGACATCCGCGCGCATCTCGCCCATCGCGCGAGCCGCGGCTCGGTGAAGCTGCAGGAACTCCCTGATCCGGTCGCGCGCCTCCGGCGGGATCTGGGGGCTCTCGAGTGAGGCCTCCAGGGCCGAGACCATGTCGAGCTTTCGCCGGCGGGCGATCGTCGTGCAGCGGGCCAGATCGACCGAGCGCAGCTCGACCGGCGGCCGGCTCAGGGCGCGAACCGCTGCTGCGGCGTCGGTCGGATCGGCGAGCAGCCGAAGCCAGGCGATGACGTCCCGGACCTCCGGCCGCTGGAAGAAGGCCCCGGGGCCGCTCATCCGGTAGGGGACACGGCGCTCCTCGAGGGCCGCCGCGATGGCACGGGCCGGGCCCCCGCCGCGCGGAACAGCGACACAGGTCTCGCCCATCTTGATCTCTCCCGCGGCGAGCGCCGACTCGATGTCGCGAGCGACAGCCTGGGCCTCCGCCCGCTCGTTGGTCCCGCACCAGAAGCGGACGCGAGTCGGGGGCCCGGCCGCCCGGCGCGGGACGTCGCCGCCACGAGCGGCGGGTGCGACCACCGCGTGCGACGCGTCGAGCAGGTCCCCGCCGTAGCGCCAGGTCGGCTCGAGGGAGATCTCCTCCGCCGCGAGCGCCTGGCGTGCCCAGGCGGACGCCGCGTCGCACGGGCCCCGCCCCTGGTCGTCATCGCAGGAGATCACCGCGGAGCTCGCCCCCCGGGCGAGCACCTCGATCAGGGCCCGCTCGGCCGGGCAGGCGTCCTCGAGCTCGTCGACCAGGAGGTGTGGGAAGCGGTCGGCGACCGACCCTGCGAGAGCGGGCCGCTCGCCGAGCAGCCTGGTCAGCTCGAGCACCCCGTCGATGTCGTCCATCGCTCCAGCCGAGCGGAGCATCGAGTCGTGGAGCTCGTAGATCTCCGCGAACTCCCGCTCCCTCGCGGCGGAGTCGCGCTCCGAGCGCGAGCCGCCCGCCTGTTCCTCGGCCCAACGCGCGAAGCGCTCGGCGGTGACCCCCGCGGACTTGAGGGCGTCGATCCGGTCGACGATACGGGCGAGCAGACCAGCGGGATTACCGCGGATCTCATGTCTGCGCAGGGGCAGCTCGTCGATGCGGTCGAGCAGCATTGCGAGGCGCTCGGCGGGGCTCAGCGACTCGAAGAACGGGTCGATCTCCGCTTCGGTCGCATGCTCGCGGAGCAGCCGGGCTGCGGCCACAGGGTGGGTGTGGACGACCAACTCCTCGTAGCCGGTCTCGATGTTCGCCTCCGCCCGCGTCCTGATCCGCCGCGCGGCGGCCACCGAGCGCGTCAGGACCAGCGCCCGCTGGCCCTCGCTGACGAGTCGGGCGAGCCTGCGCGCGAGAGTCTCGGTCCGCCCGCTGCCGGCGACCCCGGTCACAAGAAGCACGCCGTCGCCGTGTTCGACGGTCGCCTCCTGCCGCTCGTTCAGCCTCAGGGATCCGTGATCGCCCTCGTCTCCCATACGAAGTCAGGCTAGATCATGCATCAGGCGCCCCGGCCCCGGAAGCCGCTCGACGCGCGAAAGGCAGCCGCTAACCTCGCCCGATGGTCGCCCATGACTGACGGGGCCGCCGGCGAGCAGGCCCAGGTATCCGCCACCGTCGGGCCCACCGACGAGCGGTGGACCGCTGCCTGCCGCGGGGCGGTCGAGGTGCAACGGCGAGTCTTCGAGGAGCACCGCACCATCGCCCAGCGAACGCAGTACGAGGACGTGGGCGCGGGCGGGGATCGCACGCTCACGATCGACCGCCTCTGCGAGGACGCGGTGTTCGACGAGCTCGAGGCGCTGCATGGCGAGGGGTACGCCTTCACAGCGGTCTCGGAGGAGCGCGGCACGGTCACCTTCGGCGATGGCGATTCGCCTCTGCGGGTGATCATCGATCCGATCGACGGGTCGCTCAACGCCCGCCGCACGATCCCGCTGCACAGCCTCAGCGTCGCGGTCGCGGACGGCGACTCCATGGACGACGTCATCTTCGGCTACGTCTACGAGTTCGGTGCGAGCGAGGAGTTCGTCGCGAGCATCGACGGCGACGCCCTGCTCGACGGGCGGCCGCTCGAGGTCGCCGCCGGCGAGGGACTCGAGGTGATCGCCCTGGAGGCGACCAAGCCCGAGCGCGTCCTGAAGGCGGCCGAGCTGCTCCAGGGGAGGACGTACCGCATCCGCGTCCCCGGGTCGATCGCAGTCGCGCTCTGCTACGTCGCGGCCGGGCGCTACGACGGCATGCTCACCACTCGGAACGCTCGCTCGGTCGACGCCGCCGCTGGCCAGCTGATCGCGCGGTGCGCCGGCGCGGCGCTCGAGTTCGCGGGCGGCGGGCTCGCCGACGCGCCACTCGACCTCGGCGCTCGCTACGACGTCGCGGCCGCGCGGACGGCCGAGGACCTGCGCGTCCTCCGCGAGGCGCAAGACGCTGTGCATGGCTGAGAGGCTCGTCGACTGGAACCTCGCCGAGCGGCTCGCCCTGGCGATCGCGGGGTCGGGGCCGGAATGGCACGGGAGCGAAGACGAGCTTCGATCGGAGTCCAACCGCGCCGCCCATCTGGTCCGCCGCTACACCGGGCTGAGGCCGAAGGGCCAGCTGCCCGAGGCCGAGCTCGTCGACAGAGCCGAGTGGGCCAGGGTCAACCTCGACTCCTTCCAGCACCTCTCGGCGCGGGTCGAGGAGCATCTGGAGCAGCGGATGTCCGGTTCGAACAACGGCAGGGCGTCGGGGATACAGAGGACGATCGTCCGCACAGCGACCGGGGCTGAGGTCGGCCTCGCGGTCGGCTACCTCTCGCAACGGGTGATCGGCCAGTACGACGTCGCCCTGATCGGGCCGGCTCGCGCACCCAGGCTGCTCTACGTGGGGCCCAACCTGTCGTCGGCGCGGGCGCGCCTGGGCGTGGACCGCGAGCTCTTCCTGCGGTGGATCGCGCTCCACGAGACCACCCACGCCGTCCACTTCGCCTCGGTGCCGTGGCTGCGCGAGCACATCGGCGGGATCGCCGAGGAGCTCTTCGAGAAGGCCGCCGTCGAGGTCAAGCCGACCGAGGTCCTCGGGAAACTCGCCCGGCTGAACCCGCGCGAGCTGCTCCGCTCGGTGAAGAGCGGCGAGCTCGCCACCCTGCTCCTGCCGGAGGATCAGCGCCGCCTCATCGACCGGCTGACGGCCATCATGACGCTCGTCGAGGGCTACGCCGAGCACGTCATGGACGCCGTCGGCGACCAACTCGATCCCGGCTACAGCGACCTGCGCCGTGCCCTCGACCAGGACCGGGAGCGACGCGGCCTGCTGGATTCGATCGTCTCCAAGGTGCTCGGCCTCGAGATGAAGCTGGCGCAGTACCGCCGCGGCAAGGCCTTCGCGGACGAGGTCGTCCGCTCGCACGGGATCAGGACCCTCAACCGTGCCTGGACCGACCCGGACGCCCTCCCGACGGCCGACGAGCTCGAGCGGCCCGAGGACTGGGTGGAGCGGGTGGGGGCGGCCCGGGAGCGGCGTTTCCTCGCCCTGTTCAGCCGCGTGTAACCGGCCCCCGATACGGGGTAAGAACATGTGTTCGCCAAAACATGTGTTCGGTGCTAGCCTGCCGAACTCGCCGAGAGCGACGAGTCCGACGTAAGCAAGCTGAAGGGACAAAGAGCCGAGATGGCCACCAAGACCGATACGAAGACCAAGACCCAGGCGAAGAACGGCACCGCCGCCACCACCACCACCGGGCGCAAGCCCTCCGAGCAGGCGCTGCAGGCCGTTGACGTGGCGATCGGCGCCGGCCCGACGGTCGCCGAGAACGTTCGTCAGACCGCCGAGACCTGGACCAACTCCGAGACGCGCTCGCAGGAGATCGACACCATCCAGAAGCGTGTCCAGACCCTCCGCAAGTCCGCCGGCCGCAAGGGCGAGATCGAGACGCTGCGCAAGCGGCTCACCGCTGAGCTCGAGAAGGCCGAGGCCAAGGGCGGGGACGTCCGCCGGCAGGTCACCGATGAGCTCGTCGGTCGGGCACGGAAGGCGCGTGAGCGCGTCGAGCCGGTCTACCGCGACCGGGTCGAGCCCGTCGTCAAGGAGCGGGTGGAGCCGGTTTATCGCGAGCGGTTCGAGCCGATCGTGAAGCAGCGCATCGAGCCGGTCTACCGCGATCGCGTGGAGCCGACCGTCAAGAAGGTCGTCGAGCGCGTCTAGGCGCTTAGCCCGGGCAGCCTCGAGGAGGGCTCGCCCGGAGAAGTTCCGTCCCCGATGTCAGGACGGGCGGAAAGCAGTACCTCTCCTCCCTCGAAAACCGGGCCCATGTGGCCCGGTTTTCACGTTCATGGACGGCTTGCGCGGGCAGACCGGGCTTTGGCCCCTAGACTTTCAGTCGTGCCGACCAAGGATCAGATAACCGAGAAGCTGACTCAGGTGATCGACCCCGAGCTGCGCCGCTCGATCGTCGAGCTCGGCATGGTTCGCTCGATCGACATCCGCGACGACGGTCGCGTCGAGGTCGTCGTCTCGCT
>DATAPB010000243.1:0-3676 GCA_036265435.1 Solirubrobacterales bacterium
GCGAGTGGGATGAGGACTGGGATGGATGGTGGGGCTCCGAGCCGCCCTACCACGCACCGGTCTTCGTGCTCACCCACCACGCCCGCGAGCCGATCGAGATGGAGGGCGGCACGAGCTTCCACTTCGTCACCCAGGGCTTCGAGGCCGCATACGCGCAGGCGCGTGAGACGGCCGGCGAGGATGGCATCGACATCGCGGGCGGCGCCTCGACCGTCCGTCAGGCGCTCGCCGCCGGAGTGATCGACGAACTCACGCTCGACGTGGTCCCCGTCCTGTTCGGGTCCGGCGAGCGGCTGTTCGACGGAGTCGAGTCTTTTGGGTTCGAGCCGGTCGAGGTGCTCCACTCTCCGCTCGCCACGCACATCCGCTACCGGCGGGCGGGGTGAGGAGCCGAGCTTCGGTCTGGGCGGCGTCAGCTTCTGGGGTTCCGCCTCGGCGGACTGCCGAGCGATACCTATCGCTGCTTGTTGACGCAGGGCAGCGCCGCGAACCCGGACTGGGGCCGCTATCCGGGTTGGTGACCTCAGCGACGTATCCGAGACTGCTTCTGGCCTCTGCTTTCACGCGAAAGCAGCAGTGATGCTGCCCACGGCCTGCTTTTCGCGCAATGGAGCGCTCGGGAACTGGGAGGACATTTTTTCGGAGCGCGAACCGCAACCGCTGGTTCGGGAAAGTACGGTGAGTGGGGGAGAAGACCGACGCAGCGCTGATCACAAACTCGCTCGCGCGGCCCGAGGCGGTTTGAGGCGGTCTTCGATCGTCCTTTCGCCTCGATCCACCGAAGCAGTGACCCATCCTCACTTTCCGCGCCGTGACCCGGGTCCGCGACCAATAAGATCCGACGCCAGCAGGGCTTTCCCAAAGCACCGCTACCGGGATTCGAACCCGGGTTTCCGGACTGAGAATCCGGCGTCCTAGTCCCCTAGACGATAGCGGCGGGTCGGCGGGCGAGGATAGCAGTGGTGGCCTGATTTGCCGCTTGAAATTGCGGGGTTTTGAGGTGCGGCTGGAGGGACTCGAACCCCCAAGGGCTTTCGCCCAATGCGCCCTGAACGCATCGTGTTTTCCGATTTCACCACAGCCGCAGAGGCCACAAAATTTAGCGTCTCGCTCACGATTTGAGCCCCACGTGCTCGACCATCCGAGCGACGCTCGCGCGGCGGTTTATGCGGACCGCCCAGCGTCCGCCAGCAGTGCCGGAAACCCGATAGTCGTGGACGCCGGCGAAGTCGCAGGCAGCCGTGAATATGTCAATGATGTCCTTGGACAGGTTCCCGAAGTGATAACTGAGATATTCGTAAGGCTGCGCCCGGTGGACGTCCGTCCGGTTGATGAAGGCGCACCCGTCCGAGCGGATGCAACCCCGCAGGAACCGCCACGGTGATGCCGTCACCAGCTCCCATTGCCAGTCCTCCAGCTTGATCTCTCGCCCGTGTTTCCGACCGGGGCCGTGCTGCGGGAAGAGGCATCCCATGTGGTTCGAGTACACGGAGAGGATCACAAGGGTGTCCGACCGTCCTGACCACTCGCTCTTCGGTGCCGCGGGCTGACCGACCGGATTGCTCGGGAAGCATCTCCGCAGCAACGCCTTGATGTCCGCGTTCATGCGCCTGTATTTCGCGTCGAGGTGAATGCGCAACCGTTGGGTTCGAGCTCCGTCCGAGATGCAGCCATCGCCGAGGTACAAGCCGAGAAGCTCCGCATAGTCCCCGGAGGTGAACCGCATCGGCTTCGCCGCCCGCCAGCAGCGGGGGCACGTCTCGGTGATCACCCTCCGCCGATAGCGCTTGGATGGCGGTCGCCGCCAGTCGAGGATCGTTCGGCGAGGGATGCCGAGGCGTCTCGAGATCTCGCAGTCGTTTAGGCCCGCCTCGACCAGGGCAAGGGCTTCGGCGCGGACTTCGGGTGGGTGCATCCCCGAAATTTGCAGGTGGATTTGTCGGGCGTGGGTAACGTTTGTGGCGAAAGTGAGACGGGGGTGTAGAAAATGAGGGTTGGGCTGGTACTCGGCGCCGGAGGGATCCAGGGCGGCGCGTGGCTGACCGGCGGGCTCGACGCCCTCGCCACCGAGACCGGCTGGGACCCCGCCGCCGCCGATTACGTCGTCGGCACCTCGGCCGGCTCGATGATGGGCGCGCTCTGCGCCTCCGGCGTCCCACCCTGGTTCATGGTCGCTCACTCCCGCGGCGAGACCTTCCAGAGCGTGGACGACGCCCGCGGGCGCCCCGCGTCGGAATCCAGCCGCTCCGCCGGCGCGGAGTTCCGGCTCGAGCGAACGCTGCCCCCCATCGGCCCCGGGTCCTGGCGCCTCGCCCTCCGCACGCTGGCCAACCCGCGGCACTACACGCCGGCCACCGTCGCCACCGGCTGGTTGCCGCGAGGCATCTTCTCGGTCGACGGCCTCAAGGACACGATTCGAAGCGTGGTCCCCTCTGGCTGGAGCCCCCATCCCAATCTCTGGATCGTGGCCTGCGACTACGAGACCGGCCGCCGCGTCCCGTTCGGTCGCGACGGCGCCCCACACGCCGACCTCGCGGACGCCGTCGCCGCCTCCTGCGCCATCCCCGGCATCTACCACCCCGTGACGATCGCCGGTCGCCGATACGTCGACGGTGGCATCTACTCGACGTCGAACGCGGACATCCTCCGGAATCAGAGCCTGGACCTGGTCATCTGCCTGAACCCCACCTCCACCCTGCACCCGATCCGCGCCGTCAACCCCCGCGACGCGTTCAGCCTCTTCTTTCAGCGCGCCTCGGGTCGGCGGCTCGGCCATGAGGCCAAGAAGCTCCGCGCGGCCGGCATCGACGTCGTGCTGATCCAACCGCTTCGCGAGGACCTCGAGGCGATGGGGCCGAACCTCATGCGCACGGGCAACCGCAACACGGTCATCGAGGTCGCCCGCCACACCGTCGCCCGCCAGCTCGACGAGCCCCACAACCGCGAGCTCCTGGCGACCCTGCCTCCCGGCCGGCCCGAGAAGGTGCGCCGGCCGGCGGGACCGCCGTCCGAGTGGCCTCCACTCGCGGAGCTTCAGCGCCAGCGTGCGGCGTAGCGCTACACGTCGAAGCTCTCTCCGACGAGCTCCTCGCTCAGCGCCCACAGCCGCCGCCGAGCCTCGGCGTCGTACGCCTGCGCATGGGGCGCACCCTCCTCCAGCTGGTCGAAGTAGCGTCCGCTAACCCCGTCCAACTCGGGATCCGCGATCAGGCGCCTGAGCGCCTCCACGCCCTCGGCCACCTCGCTCACGGACCGCCCGAAGCTTCCCCGCACCATCTGCGTGTCCATCAGCGTGGCAGGGTGAAGCGCGTTCACGGTCACGTCACCCACCCCCGCCTCCTGCATGCGCTCGGCCAGCTCCAAGGTGAACATGATCTGCGCCAGCTTGCTCTGGCCATATGCCGAGAAACCGTCGTAGTCGCGGGTCTCAGCCATCAGATCATCGAGGTCGACCGGCGCCTGCCCGATGGAGGCGACGTTGACGATGCGAGCGGGCGCCGAGCGCCGAACCAGCGAGAGGAGCTCCGCCGTCAGCAGGAAGTGCGAGAGGTAATTGACCGCGAAGGTGAGCTCGAACTCGTCTCGACTCGTGCGGCGCTGGTCCATTATCGCCACGCCCGCGTTGTTGACGAGGACATCGAGGCGCTCGACATCGCGCTCGACGCACCGAGCCAGC
>DATAPB010000244.1:0-32987 GCA_036265435.1 Solirubrobacterales bacterium
CCGGAGTCATAGATTTCCCGCATCATGGCCACCGCGAACCTCGACTCCGAGAAAAAAGTCGCCGCCGATGCCGCGGCCGAGCTCGTGGAGAGCGGGATGGCCGTGGGGCTCGGGACGGGCTCGACCGTCGCCCATCTGATCCCCGCGCTCGCTGCGCGTCAGCTGACGAACATCCGCTGCGTCGCCACCTCGGACGCCACCGAGGAGCAGGCCAGGGCCCTCGGGATCCCGGTGGAGGACTTCGACAGCCTCGACCGCCTCGACATCGCTATCGACGGCGCCGACCAGGTCGCGCCCGACCACTGGCTCGTCAAGGGGGGCGGCGGCGCCCACACTCGCGAGAAGATCGTCGCGGCGACTGCCGAGCGCTTCGTAGTGATCGCTGACTCATCCAAGAGGGTCCACCGCATCAAGCCTCCGATCCCGCTCGAGCTCCAGCGCTTCGGCCTGCAGTCGACGCTCGCGCGAATAGCGTCGGAGCTCGGCGAGGTCGAGATCCGCCCCGACTGCCCCGCCAGCCCCGACGACGGCGTGATCGCGGACTACCACGGCAAGGTGAGGGAGCCCGGGGAGCTCGCCGCCCGCCTCTCCCTGTTGCCCGGCGTCGTCGATCACGGGCTCTTCCCCGCGGGGATGGTCAGCGCGGTGCTGATCGGGCGCGGCGACTCGGTCGACCGTTCCTGACCTCCCGAGGGCTAGGCGATCAATTCGAGCGATACATCCCAAAGGCGCTCGGCGTTGGCGGGATCGACCGCATACCGGGCCACCCCTCCCATGCCGAACTCGGGACGCTTGTCCACGACCTGCGCCTCGTTGCAGTCCTCGAAGTAGCGACCGCCCAGACCATCGAGCTGTGGGGAGGCGGCGAGCAGGACCGACGTCGCCGCTCCCTGCTCAGGGGTCTTGAGCTCGAGCCCGGCCTTCTCGTAACGCTCGGCGGCCTTCTCCATGTACTCCGGGTCCGCCTCGAGGACGTGGCGCTGCAGCGGGGTTGCGATCCCTCCGGGCATCAGGGCGTTCGAAGTGATCCCATCCTCCGACCAGCGTCGGGTGGCCTCGACGGCGAAGAGCACATTCGCCGTCTTCGACTGCCCGTAGGCACCGAACGGCGTGTAGTCCCGGAACGAGAAGTTGAGGTCGTCGAAGACCACCGGCGAGCGCAGATGGCCGCTCGAGCTGACCGAGACGATCCGAGCGCTCCCGGCCTCCGCGAGGCGGTCGTGCAGGCCGAGGGCGAGAGCGAAGTGGCCCAGGTGATTCGTCGCGAACTGCATCTCCTGGCCGTGGTCGGTCAGGGTGAGCTCCTGGATCGCCATCACCCCGGCGTTGTTGACCAGGATGTCGAGCGGCTCGTCCCAGCCCCCTGTGAGGGCATCGATACTGGCTCGATCGGTGAGCTCGAGCGGCGCGACGGACACCTGGTCGTTGCCGGTGGTGGAGCGAATGTCCGAGGCAACGGTCTCGCCGTCGCCGGTCTTGCGGACCGCGAGGGTGACCGCGGCTCCAGCGCCGGCCAGAGCCCGCGCCGTCTCGATTCCGATCCCGGAGGCCGCCCCGGTGACGATGGCGCGCTTTCCGCTGAGATCGATCCCCTCGGCCACCTCGGCGGCTGTCGACTCCGCGCCGAAGGGCGTGGCGATCAACGTGTCGGTCGTCGCCATCAGAGGTTCACCGCGGCCATGCCGGTCTCCTCGTAGCGCTCGCCGGCGACCTCGGGCAGCTCCTTGGAGATTCGATCGAGGTCCTCGTCAGAGAGCTCGATTTCGGCGGCGTGTGCGTTCTCCTCCAGGTAGGTGCGGCGCTTGGTGCCGGGAATCGGGACGATGTCGTCGCCCTGCGCCAGCACCCAGGCGAGCGCCAGCTGCGCCGGCGTGATGCCCTTCTCCTCGGCGATCTCCCGGACCTTGGCCACGATCCTCATGTTCGCCTCCAGGTTCTCGCCCTGGAAGCGCGGCTGTGTCCGCCTGAAATCGTCCTCGGCGAGCTCGTCCGGGGAAGCGAAGCGCCCGGACAGGAAGCCCCGTCCGAGAGGCGAGTAGGAGACGAAGCCGATCCCCAGCTCGCGACAGGTCGGAATGATCTCCGCCTCCGGCTCGCGCGCGAACACCGAGTACTCGGTCTGCAGCGCGGTGATCGGGTGGACGACGTGGGCGCGGCGGATGGTCTCTGGGGCCGCCTCACTGAGGCCGAGGTGGCGGACCTTGCCCGCTTCCACCAGCTCCGCCATCGCGCCGACCGTCTCCTCGATCTCGACGTTCGGATCGATCCGGTGCTGGTAGTAGAGGTCGACGTGATCGGTCCCCAGGCGCTGGAGCGAGCCGTCGATCGTCTTCCTCACGTTCTCGGCGGAGCCGTCCGGCCCACCGAGGCCGGACATGTCCCCGGGGACGACTCCATCCAGATTGCTCCGGAACTTGGTCGCGATCACGTACTCGTTGCGGTGACCCTTGATCGCCCTGCCGACCAGCTGCTCGTTGGTCAGGGGGCCATAGATCTGCGCGGTGTCGAGGAAGTTGATCCCGAGCTCCGGCGCCCGCTGGATCGTCGCGATCGATTCCTGTTCGTCGGTGGTTCCGTAGAAGGCGGACATCCCCATGCAACCGAGACCCATCTCCGAGACTTCGAGATCACCGAGATTGCGCTTCTTCATTTCCGTGCCCTTTCGTCGTAGCCGACGTCCACCCGATCGAAGATACGCTTCGCGATTCCCGGCTAGTAGCTCAGCTGCTCGTCCCAGTCTGGGCGCCCTTCCCGGGTGAGGTCGAAGAGGTTCCAGAGGGGCTCGAGGGTGCCGACATGCCTCGGATCCTGTCCCGGATCCCACGGGGCATAGAAGAGCTCGGATCCCCAGAAGTGCCGGATCTCCCCGCCGTCGCGGTGGAACACGTTCAGCATCGGCCGCTGAGCGCCCTCGGGAGTCTCGGCGAGGTAGTCGGCGTTGTAGCTGTTGCCCTCCGAGGAGAGCAGACGGAGCCTGCGCCAGGAGCGCTCCCGCTTCCAGGTCAGAAGCCGGTCGAGCGGAGATTTCGCCACCACCGCGAAGTTCATGATCTGGCTGGCGTGCTCGACCATCCCGTCGAGCTGGTCGAGCAGGCTGACGCAGGACGGGCATGGGCTCTCCGCCAGGGGCAGCTTCGCCGTCTCCTTCTCACGCACGGGTCCGGGGCGATCGTCCTCGGGATCACGAGGGAACATGAAGCTGTAGATCGCCAGCGAGTCCTTTCCTTCCTCGAACACCTCCGAGAGCCGTACGTCCATCGGCTTCCCGTCAGCGCCCTCTCCCTGGAAGACATAGTCCTCGGGAACCTCCCCGCCGGGCGGCAACTCCCGCCGGGCGGCCGCGACCGCCTCCGTTTGGCGACGCAGCTCGATCTCCAGTTCGAGCAGGCGATTGCGTGCCTCCCGGTACTCCGTGCTCTCTCTTGGGAACTGGATGTCCACGGTTCTCCGGTGACTAAGACTCCAGGGCGCGCCCCAACTCATCGAGGCACCCGCCCCATCCCCACTGCTGCGAGTCGCGGCGCGCTTCGGTCGGGATCCGGCTGTTGAGGAGGACCACGGTGGTCGAGCCATCGGTCTCCGAGAACGAGAGCTCGATCGACTGCTCCGTGCCTGAGGGGTCGTCGCTGAATGTGCAGGTCATGGCGAGCCGGTGAGGGCGGTCGATCTCCGTGTACTCGCCGCTGAGCTCGACCTCCGAGCCATCGGGTTTCCGCATCACGACCCTGACCCTGCCGCCGACGCGCAGATCCAGCTCCACCTCGGGAGTCGCCCAGTCGGGGCCGCAGTGGTACCAGCGCCGCATCACCTCGGGATTGGTCCAGGCTTCGTAGACCATCTCGGCCGGTGCAGCGAAGGTCCTCTCGATCCGCAGCTCCCGATGCTCGGTCATTGGCCCTTTCTCTTCTTCTCCTCGAGGTACTCGCCGACGACGTCGAAGAGTCGCTCCCATCGGGTTCGTTGGGTTTCTATCCAACCCGCGGTCTCGGCGAGCGTCTCGGGGCGGAGCGCCAGCCGATGGGTGCGCCCGTCGATCACGCGGGTGACGACGCCGGCCTCCTCGAGCAGCTTCAGGTGGCGCGAGATCGTCGGCTTCGACACGCCCAGGTCTCGCGTCGCCTCCCCCACGGTCGCGGGGCCGCTGCTGAGGCGATGAACGATCTCGCGACGGGTCGGATGTGCCAGTGCGGCGAACGCATCGTTAGCCATTATGCTAACTATATGCGTACCCCACGACGGAAGGAGCAGCATGTTGCAGACGACGATCAGCACACAGGAGGAATGGCAGGAGGCACGCGATCAGCTGCTCGCGGAGGAGAAGGAGCACACCCGCCGCGGCGACGAGCTCGCCCGGAAGCGACGCGAGCTGCCGTGGGTGCCGGTGGAGAAGGAGTACGTCTTCGACACGGAGTACGGGACCCGGTCGCTGCCCGACCTCTTCGACGGGCGCTCCCAGCTCCTGATCTACCACTTCATGTTCGGGCCGTCCTACGAGGCCGGGGACCCGACGAACTCGTCCATGGTCGACGGGTTCGACGGCCTGCTGCCGCACCTGCACGCGCGCGACCTGACGATGCTGCTCGTCTCCCGCGCGCCACTGGAGAAGCTCCTCGCCTACCGGCGAAGGATGGGCTGGAGCATCCCCTGGGTCTCCTCGGCAAACACCGACTTCAACTTCGACGTCGGCGCCTCGTTCACGGAGGAACAGATACGGGAGTCGCCTCCGCTCGACGAGGTGCCCGCGATCGCCCATCAGAACGCGGCGGCCACCGGGGTGGACCTCAGCGACTATCTCGCGGAGGTGGCGATGGTGAGCGTCTTTGCCCTGGACGGCGGTGAGGTGTACAAGACCTACACGAGCCCCTGGCGCGGCGTCGAGTTCATCATGGGCTACTACCCGATCCTCGACCGCGCTCCGAAGGGCCGGGACGAGGGCGAGGACTTTCAGACCTGGATTCGCCGGCACGACGAATACGAGACGGAGGAGGCAAGCTGATGCCCGAGCACAGAGTCGGAACACAGGAGGAATGGCAGGAGGAGCGGGAGGCGCTGCTCAAGGAGGAGAATGAGCTCACCCACCGTGGCGACGAGCTCACCAAGCGCCGTCAGGAACTCCCCTGGGTTCCGGTCGAGACGGACTACACCTTCGAGACGACCGCGGGGACGAAGTCACTGGCCGAGCTCTTCGACGGCAACTCCCAGCTGCTCCTATACCACTTCATGTTCGGTCCGCCCTACGAGGCGGGCTGCACCGTGTGCTCGTCGATCGCGGACAACATCAACGCGAACGCCCCGCACCTGAAGGCCGGCGGCGTGAACGTGCTGCTCGTCTCCCGAGCGCCGCTGGACCGGCTCCAGGCGTACAAGCAGCGGATGGGGTGGGACAACCTCGACTGGGTCTCAACCGGTGATGAGTTCAACCGCGAGCTCGGCTTCCTCAACACCGAGGAGGAGCTCAAGCCGTTCCTCGAGAGCGGCCAGATCCCTGTGACGGTCGAGAAGATGGCCGAGCTCTCCGGCACAGACGTGAAGGGCTATGTAACCGAGGGTCCCGGCCTGAGCGTGTACGCGCTCGACGACGGGACGGTCTACCGGACATATGTGACCACCGCGCGCGGTCTCGAGGGGCCCGCGATGGCCTACTACACGCTTCTCGACCGAACACCGGGGGGGCGCCGCGAGGGCGCCGGCGAGCCCATCTGGCTTCGCCGGCACGACGAGTACGAGGCTGCCTAGACCTCTGGAGCGGCGGCGCGGTCCGCGAGGATCAGTGAGTCGCCGCCGGGATCGACGCGGCCGGAAGGGATCGACGGATCCCTGGCGAGCAGCTTCTCGAGGGCGTCAGCCTTCTCCGCGCCGGTGATCACCCAGAGCAGGCGGCGGGTGCGGTGGAGCTCGGGATAGGTGAGCGTCATCCGGCGGACGCCCTGATATTCGCCCGACGTCACGGCGACGCGCTTGTCGGTGACCTCGAGAACCGGGTCGTTCGGCACCAATGAAGCGGTGTGCCCGTCCGGCCCGATCCCCAGGTGCGCGAGGTCGAGGGCGTCCGGCAACGAGGCTCCGTAGCGGTCGGCGGCCGCCTCGAGGTCGTCGTCGTTCACCGGCATCGGCTTGATGCTGCCCTGCGCGCCGATCGAGAGGCTCTCGATCAGGTGGGTGAGGTTGCGCTCGTCCGAGCCCGGGGGCGCCACGCGCTCGTCCACCTGATAGATCGCGACCTTCGTCCAATCCTCGATCAGGTCTTCGAGCTGGGAGAACATCGGCCAGGGGTCACGGCCGCCACTCACCGCGAGGCCGGACGATCCCCGCTCGCTGACGGCCGCGCCGACGGTCTCGGCGATCACCTCGGCCCCGCGCCGATGGACGGCATCGGTGTCGTCCAGGACCTCGAGGCGGTGGTCCGCCACCGTTACTTCGGCTTCTCCTCGTGTCCGCCGAACTGAAAGCGCATCGCCGAGAGCACGCGGTTGGCGAAGTCGTCGAGATCGCGTGACGCGAAGCGCTCATAGAGCGCGGTCGTGAGCACGCCGGCGGGAACGCCCTCCTCGATGGCGGCGATCGAGGTCCAGCGGCCCTCGCCCGAGTCGGAGACGTGTCCCTCGAAGTCCGAGAGGTCGCCCGACTTCTGGAGGGAGGCCGCGGTCAGGTCGAGCAGCCAGGAGCTGATCACGCTGCCGCGCCGCCAGACCTCGGCGATCTCCGGGATGTCGAGGTCGTACTGGTAGTACTCGGGGTGCTCGAGCGGAGCGGTCTCGGCGTCCATCTCGCGCTTCACCTTCCCGGCGTTCGCGTTCTTGAGGATGTTCAGGCCCTCGGCGTAGGCGGCCATCACGCCGTACTCGATGCCGTTGTGGATCATCTTCACGAAGTGGCCGGCACCGTTCGGTCCGCAGTGGAGGTAGCCGTTCTCGGCGGTGTCGGGGTCGCCACTGCGCCCCGGGGTCCGCTCGGCGGTGTCGACCCCGGGAGCGATCGACTTGAAGATGGGATCGAGGCGCCCGACCGCGTCGTCCGGGCCCCCGATCATCAGGCAGAAGCCGCGATCGAGACCGAAGACGCCGCCGCTGGTACCGCAGTCGATGTAGTCGATCCCCTTCTCGCCGACCATCTCGGCGCGGCGCATGTCGTCGCGGTAGTAGGAGTTGCCGCCGTCGATGATCGCGTCGCCCTGATCGAGCACCTCGGCGACCTCCTTGACGGTGGACTCGGTGATATCACCGGCCGGGACCATGATCCAGACGGCTCGGGGTGCGTCGAGCTTCTCGGCGAGCTCCGCGAGGGACGAGGCGCCGGCCGCCCCCTCGCCCGCGAGCTGTTTGATCGGATCGGGGTTGACGTCGTAGACGACGCAGTCGTGTCCGTCCCGCATCAGGCGGCGCACGAGGTTCGAACCCATCCTTCCCAGACCGACCATTCCGAGCTGAGCCACCGCTGGGATCCTAAGGCTCAGAGCGCATCGAGCCTTTCCGGGTCCGCTAGGTTCCGGTCGTGGCGCAGACCAATTCAGGGCCACCGGCGGGAACCCCGGGCGACGCTCTCGTGATCTTCGGGATCACAGGCGACCTGGCGAAGAAGATGACCCTGAAGGCGCTCTATGACCTGACCGAGAACGGCACCCTGACCGTGCCCGTGATCGGGGTCGGCCGCTCGGAATGGAGCGACGACGACCTCCGACAGCATGCGCGGGAGGCGGTCGAGGCCCGGTTCGAGGCCCGCGGGTCAGGACAGATCGACGAGCTGGTCTTCAAGAGGTACGCGGACAACCTCAGCTACGTCCAGGGCGACTACAACGACTTCGATACCTACCGGCGGCTCAAGCAGAAGCTCTCGTTCGCGAAGCGCCCGGTCTTCTACCTCGAGATCCCGCCCTCGCTCTTCGCGGGTGTGATCCAGCGGCTCGGCAGCGCCAGCCTCACCAACGCCGCCCGGGTGGTGATCGAGAAGCCCTTCGGTCACGACTTCGAGTCGGCCGTCGAGCTCAACGACCAGATCCACGAGGTCCTGGACGAGACCCAGATCTACCGGATCGACCACTTCCTCGGCAAGGAGCCGGTCCAGGACATCACCTACCTGCGCTTCGCGAACTCCCTCTTCGAGCCCATCTGGAACCGCCGCTACGTCGAGTCCGTGCAGATCACGATGGCCGAGAACTTCGGCGTCGATGACCGCGGCAGCTTCTACGACCCGGTCGGCGCCCTCCGCGACGTCGTCCAGAACCACATTCTCCAGACGCTCGCGCTGGTCGCGATGGAGCCGCCCTCGGACGGCTCGGATCCGGACTCGATCCGCGACTCGAAGATCGACCTCTTCAAGGCGATCCCGGCGGCGGACCCGAACCGCTACGTCCGTGGCCAGTACGAGGGCTATCGGGAAATCGAGGGCGTCGATCCGAAGTCCACGACCGAGACGTTCGTCGCCCTGAGGCTCGAGATCCGCAACTGGCGTTGGTCGGGGGTTCCCTTCTTCATCCGCGCCGGCAAGCAGCTCGCCGAGAAGGTCACCGAGGTGCGGATCGTTCTCCAGAGCCCACCCCAGGTCGGCATCGGCGGTGGTCCGATCCCGGCGGCGGACGAGATCGTCCTCCGCATCGATCCAGATCCGGGGGCTCGCGTCCTGGTCGAGGCGAAGCAGCCCGGCGAGGAGAAGCTTCGCCGCGTGCACCTCGACCTGCTCTTCAAGCAGCAGTTCGGCGACCAGCCGGGGCCGTACGAGCGCCTGCTGGCCGACGCGCTCGCGGGCAACCAGCAGCGCTTCGCTCGCGAGGACAGCGTGCTCGAGACATGGAGGATCGTCCAGCCGCTGCTCGACAACCCCTGCGAGCTCGAGCCCTACCGGGTCGGCACCTGGGGCCCGGAAGGGTCCTCGAACCTGCTGCACGGCTACGGCGGCTGGCGCAGGCCCTGGCTGCCCGACAAGCAGCCCGAGCCGGTCGCCGCCGGCTAGCGGCCACCCGGCGAAGTCGTGCCCTCGGTAGGGTGAACCGAGTGTCCGAGGCGACTCTCCACACGAATGCCGGCCCGATCATCGTCACCCTCTTCGACGACGAGGCGCCGAAGACCGTCGAGAACTTCCGAAAGCTGGCGGACGACGGGTTCTACGACGGGCTGATCTTCCACCGCGTCATCAAGGACTTCATGATCCAGGGCGGCGACCCGGAGGGGACCGGCACCGGCGGCCCCGGCTACACGTTCGAGGACGAGATCAACGACCACAAGATCGTCCGCGGGGCGCTGGCGATGGCGAACGCGGGCCCCGACACCAACGGCTCGCAATTCTTCATCGTGACCACGGATGCAGCGCCCTGGCTGGACGGCAAGCACACGGTCTTCGGGGAGGTCACCAGCGGGATGGACGCAGTCGATGCGATCGAGGGGACCGAAACGGGCCCAGGCGACCGCCCCAACGAGCCGCAGGTGATCGAGCGCGTCGAGCTGAGGGAGTAGGCCGGTGCCCCGCGGGGAAGGCAGCTGAGATGGCCGGCCAGCGGACGATCGTGATCACCGGAGCCACCGACGGTCTCGGCAAGGGGCTGGCGACGGAGCTCGCCCCTACCGGCGTTCGGCTGATCCTGCACGGCCGCAACGAGGAGAAGGGCGAAGCGCTGATCGACGAACTGCGACCCCGGTCCACCGGCGAGCTCGAGTGGCGACGCGCCGATCTCGGCTCGCTGGACGAGGTGCGCGAGCTCGCGGACTCGCTGAGCGGCGAGGAGCGGATCGACGTCCTGGTCAACAACGCGGGCATCGGGTCGGCCCGCCCGCGCGAGGAGAGCGAGGACGGCTACGAGCTCACCTTCCAGGTCAACTACCTCGCCCCCTTCCTGCTCACCAGGCGCCTGCTGCCCCTGATCGAGCGCTCCGCGCCCAGCCGCATCGTCAACGTGAGCTCGGCCGGCCAGTCACCGATCGACTTCGACGACGTGATGCTGGAGCACACCTACTCGGGCATTCAGGCCTACTGTCAGAGCAAGCTGGCGCTGGTCATGTTCACGTTCGATCTAGCCGAGGAGCTGGAGGGCACCGGCGTCAGCGCGAACTGCCTCCACCCCGGGACCTACATGCCCACGCAGATGGTCCAGAAGGCGGGAATCGACCCGGTGACCCCGCTCGAGGACGGGGTCGCGGCGACCCTGCGACTGATCACTTCTCCCGAGCTGGACGGCGTCAACGGCCACTACTTCGACGGCACCAGCGAGTCGGCCCCGCACCCGCAGGCCGAGGACCCGGAGGCTCGCAGGCGGCTGCGTGAGCTCTCGGAGGAATTGACCGGCATTCAGGCGACCGCCTGAGGCTTCGTTTCGTGGGTCTGAGCGACAAGTTCCGCAGCCTGTTCGGCGTCGGGGACGACTCACTCCATCCCGACGGGCTCGCCGAGCTGCAGGTCGGCGACGCAAGCTACGATGACTGGGACGTCGTTCGCGACTTCGGCGACCTGGAGACGGCACGCGCCTGGCGCCAGCAGCTCACGGATGCCGGGGTAAAGGCCGTGATCACGTCGGATCACCCGGTCGACGAGTACGGCCGCGGCGACATCGCCCTCCGGGTGCCGCCCGGCAAGTGGAGCGAGGCGAACGAGCTGCTCGACGAGCCGGTCTAGGCCAGTTCCTTGTCGAGCTCCGGATCGGCGTAGCAGACGACTGTGTGTGCACGGCGGTCCGGCCAGCCGCGCCGTTCGCGCTCGAAGATGACTCCCCAGAACCCGAGCAGCAGCGGCAGCGCCGAGATCCCCAGCCAGATCACGCGCCGGAATGCCTGCCCCGGCCTGACAGGGGTGGCGTCCTCAGAGAGCATCCGGATGGCGAGGAATGACATCCCGGGCGTCCGGCCGGCGCCCGACCAGAAGACCACTAGATAGATGATCGCGATCAGGATCCAGGTGAACGCGCCTATCGCCAGCACCACCGGGCCCGCGTTCTCACCATTGGAGAAGGCGGAGATCACGGCCGCGATCGCCGCGGTGATCAGAAGAAGCGAGCCGTAGACAATCCCGGCGTCGATGCCCAGCGCGAGCAGGCGGCTGAAAGAGCCGGCGTAGATCGGGCGGCGCTCGCGCTGCGGCCGGCGGAGAATGCCGCGGGCGACCCGCTCCACCTCCGTGTCGATCCGCCTCGCCGCGCTCCGGACCCCCCGCCGCAGATCCTCGACCATTCCGATTCCCTGCTTGGCGATCGCGGCGCGCACCTCCGGTGCGTCGGCGACCCGTTCGACGAGCTTCTGCGCCTCATCGCTCTCGAGGACCTTGTCCCAGACGCGCTTCGTCGTCTCGTTGTCCAGGAGCCTCTCGGTGGCCTTCGCGGCGGTCTCGCTGTCGAGCGCGCGATCGACACCGCGATCCACGGCACGATCGAGGCCCAATCGCCTGGCCACGCCGCGAGCGCCGCTGAAACCGGCGCGGGCCGCCGACTCGAGCAGCGAGCCGACGGTGCCGTTGGACGGCGGATCCACTCGCGGTGAGGGGTCCGGACGCTCCTCCGGGGTGTCCGACTCCGATGCGGGGGGTCGTGCGGCCATGCCTGTGAACACGCCCCAGGGTAGTGTCCCGCTCCGTGGCGTCGAGGGAGAAGGATCTCAACGAGCGCATGATGCTCCGGCGCGGTCGCTTCATCGGCGAGCCGGCCCCGGATCACAGGATCCCCGAGGAGCCGATGGATCCAATGGACGCCAAGTACCTGATCGAAGAGGAGCTCTTCCTCGACGGCGACCCCGAGCGGAACCTCGCCACCTTCGTCACCACCTGGATGGGTCCGGACGTCACACAGCTGATCGGTCAGAACCTGCACCGGAACTTCATCGACCACGCCGAGTACCCGCAGACCGCGGAGATCGAGCAGCGCTGCATCCGCATGCTCGCCGACCTCTTCCACGCGCCCGGCGAGACGATGGGGGCCCGGACGCAGGGCTCATCCGAGGCGATCATGCTCGGCGCGCTGGCGATGAAGTGGAAGTGGCGGGGTCGCCGGGAGGCGGCGAAGGAGGACACGAGCAAGCCCAACCTGATCTTCGGCGGCGACGTGCACGTCGTCTGGGAGAAGTTCTGCCGCTACTTCGACGTCGAGCCGAGGATCGTGCCGCTGCAGGAGGACAAGCTGGTGCTCGGCCCCGAGGACGTCGAGCCCCACATCGACGAAAACACGATCGGTGTGGCGGCCGTCCTGGGGACCACCTTCACGGGCCACGCGGACGATGTCGTCGGGATCAACGATCTGCTGGTCAAGGTCAAGAATGAAAAGGGCCTCGACATCCCGCTGCACGTGGACGGCGCCAGCGGAGCGTTTGTCTGGCCCTTCCTCTACCCGCACTCGGAGTGGGACTTCCGCCTCGAGCAGGTCGCCTCGATCAACGCCTCGGGGCACAAGTTCGGGCTCGTCTACCCCGGGATCGGATGGCTGATCTTCCGAAGCCCGGAGTCGTTGCCCGAGGACCTGATCTTCTATGAGGACTACCTGGGCAAGCGCGACGCGACCTTCACCCTCAACTTCTCGACCGGATCGGCGATGGTCCTCGCCCAGTACTACAACTTCATCCGCTTCGGGCGCTCGGGCTACGAAAACCTGATGAAGCTGATGCAGAAGAACGCCGCGGAGCTGGCCAAGGGAATCGCCGACGTCGGGCCATTCGAGCTGATCGGCGAGGGCGAGCAGCTGCCACTCGTTGCCTGGAAGCTCACCGGGGACCAGCCCTACGACGAGTTCGACATCGCTTCACAGCTGGCTTCCGAACGGGGCTGGCTGGTGCCGGCCTACCACCTGCCGCCGAACGCGCAGGAGGTGAAGCTGATGCGGGCGCTGGTCAAGGTGACGCTGGGCTATTCGCTCGCCGAGAAGCTCATCGAGGACCTCAGGACCGCGTGCGAGGTCCTCGGGAAGAAGGGCGGGGTCTCCGAGCACGAGCGCAAGCGCGTCCACACGGCGACCGGCTACTGAGCCGAAACTACGCCGGCAGCCAGGTGAAGCGGATTCTCTGGCCGCCCTGGGTGCAGGCGACGAAGCGAGCATCCGACTTCACGTCCCGCTTCGCCGTGCAGGTGAAGCCCTCCACCGAGCAGGTGCGGTTGTAGCCGTCGGGCGAGTTCGGGTTGTCGATCGTGTTGCAGTCCTCGCCGTTCTGGTCCCAGACCGTGGCGACACCCACCGCCGCAGTGCAATCGATGCCCGTGTACTTGAAGTCCTGGTAGGCGTCGGGCACGGAGCAGGGCCCCGAGCCACCCGTGGCGTTGGTCGTGGTCTGGGCCGGCTTCTTCTTCCCGCCGCCGCTGGTGGTCGTCGTCGCGGCGGTCGTGGTCGGTATGGGGGAGGTGGGCGGTGGGATCGAGACCTCCGTCGAGCTCGGGGCGGCGACGGTGGGATCACCGCTCGAGTCCGAGCCGCAGCCGGCGAGCACGGCCAGGGCCGCAGTCGTGCCCAGCACCAACAGGAGTGATCGCCCTACCCGCATCGGCCCGGCAGCGTAGCTAGATCGAGACGAGCGTCACGGCTCCGGTAGCTGCTCGATCCCCTCGTCGAGCTCGACGCCGAAGGAGTTCAGCGCGAAGGCGAGCATGTGGTAGTGGCCCACCACCACGGTCGCCTCGATCAGCTGCTGCCGGCCATAGGTCTCGGCCAATTTCTCCCAGGTCGCGTCGGAGATGCGGGAGTTGTCGTGGAGCTCGTCCGCGGCCCGCAGCAAGGCTGCGTCGTGGGCGCTCCAGCCCTCGGCGTCGGGGCCCTCGAGCACCCGGTCGATCGTCTCGCGATCGATGCCGCCGTCGAGTGAGATGCGAACGTGCTGGCCCCATTCATACGAGGAGCGGCAGCGAACCGCCGTTCGGAGGATGAGCAACTCGCGGTCGCGGCCCGGGAGCGTGCCCGCCGTCAGCAGGAAGCCGCCGAACGGCAGCCAGACCCTGAAGAAGTCGGGGTGCTGCGCGAAGGTCGGGAAGATGTTGTTGTCGCCCAGCCGGCGGGAAACGCCACCGGGGACGGCTTCCAGGATCCGCTTCAGATCGGGATCGCCCCCCCAATCCTCGGGGGGCAGCGGCGGGATACGCGGCTCGTCGCTCATCCGATGGCCCTCGGTCTCACGGACTGACCCTACCCACCGCGGCTCTGCTGCAGCCGACTCACGATCCTGGCCACCATGCAGGGGCCGAGCTAAAGCTCGATGAAACGGGAGCCGATCCAAAGAGCCTCGGGTGGGTTGATGACCGTGCTCTCAGGGCGAAAAGGACGGCAAATTACGGGAAGGATGGAAACTGGCTGACTGGCCAGCTAGTCTGCGCATGCTGAAGGCGTCCGACCAAAAAACACCGGCTTCGAATCCGCCCCAGCAGGCGAATGGCCTCGATCTGAGCGATCTCGACGCGATCGACGTCCCGGATCGTCCGCACTGGGAGAACGGCCCGCCACATGAGCTCTTCAAGGAGCTCCGCGGCCGCTGTCCCGTCCACTGGTCCGAGATCCCGGAGTACCCGGACGAGGAGGGCTTCTGGTCCGTGACCAAGGCATCCGACGTCCGCGAGGTCAGCCTCGACTGGGAGACCTACTCGTCGGAGCGCGGCGGCGTCACCGGCCTCACCCACGTCGTCCCGCTCGAGCTGCAGCAGTCGATGTTCATCGGGATGGACCCGCCGAAGCACGACCGCCTCAAGATGCTCTTCCAACGGGGTTTCACGCCGAAGCGCATCGCCGAGCACGAGGACCGGATTCGCGCGATCGTCGAGAAGATCCTCGACGGCGTTGCCCCGCGCGGGGAGTGCGACCTCGTCAGCGACATCGCGCAGCCGGTCGTCGCGCGGGTGATCGGCAGCTTCATGGGCATTCCAGAGGAGGACGACATCGTCTGGGCCACGTTGATGAACTCAGCCCTCGGCCTCGGAGACGACGACCTCAATCCGGGCGGCATCGACCAGATCCTCGAGCAGGACATCCCGGAGATCTTCGAGCGCTGCCGCGTGATGATCGAGGAGAGGCGAGAGAACCCGACCGACGACCTCACCAGCGTGCTGGTCCACGCCGAGGTCGACGGCGAGACCCTCCAGGAGCACGAGATCGTCATGGGCTTCTTCCTCCTGGTCGCCGCCGGTAACGACTCGACCAAGGCGACCTACACGAGCGGCATGCGCGCGCTGATGGAGCACCCGGAGCAGATGCGAGAGCTGGCCGAGGACCCCTCGCTGATCCCAGCCGCCGTCGAGGAATGCCTGCGCATGTACCCCGCCTTCGCCCACTTCCGCCGCACGGCCACCCGGGACACCGAAATCGCGGGCTGTCCGGTCAAGGAGGGCGAGAAGGTGGTCATGTGGTACGTCTCGACCAATCGTGACGAGGACGTCTACGAGGACCCCGACAGCTTCGACGTCCACCGCAACCCGGAGCACCAGGCCTTCGGCGCCGGCGGGCGCCACTTCTGCCTGGGCGCCGCCCTCGCGCGGCTCGAGCTCCGGATCCTCTTCGAGGAGACCATCCGCCGCTTCCCGGATATGGAGCTGGCGGGCGAGCCACAGCCCGCGGTCTCGGCCTTCCTCAACCAGCTGAAGACGCTGCCGGTCCGCTGGTCCGCGGCTGACTGAGCGTCCCGCACGCTCCCTGACAGGGAGCACTCGGGGCGTTCGCGCGGGATAGCTTTAGATATGGCCCAAATGGGAGGAGCGGCACGACAGCGAGGCCGGCCGGCGGCGGCGAGCCGCGAGGACGTGATCGAGGCCGGCGTCTACCGGTACCTGCGGGGCCAGCGAATCGACGTCCAGGCGATCGCAGCCGAGATCGGGGTCGGCCGGGCGACGGTCTACCGCTGGTTCGGCTCGCGCGACAACCTGATCGGCGAGGTGGTGATCCAGGCGACCGAGCCGGTGCTGGCCGAAGCCCGCTCCGGCCTCGAGGGGAAGGGCGGGCCCGGATTGCTGGATACCTTCGATCGCTTCAACCGCGCCCTGGCGGACGCCCCGGCGCTCCGCGGCTTCGTCGAGCAGGAGCGGGACGCGGCGCTGCGCCTGATCGCCTCGGGAGCGGGGATCGTCCAGCCCAGGATCGTCGAGCTGATCACTGAACTGATCACTGAGGAGGCCGAGGCCGGGACCTACGAGCCGCCCGTCGAGCCGGCGATCCTCGGCTACGCGATCGTCAAGCTCGCCCAGGCGTTCCTCTTCAACGACACGGTCGCCGGCATCCGCGGCGACGTCGACCGCCTCCGCGAGGTGGAGGCGGCGCTGCTCGGTGTTCCGGCGTAGCTGGGCGGCAGCGAAAACGGTCCTGCACCTGAAATAAATGTGAAGAACTGGTGAACCCTTTCGCCTAGGGTTCCTGCATGAGCAGCCCCGCGGCGGCGCACGCAAGCGCCGCCGGTGCGTCCGAACGAGAGAGGCAGGGCCGAGGATGGCGCTCGCACTGGGTCGTGCGGGTCGGCGTGCCGGCGCTCTACCTGCTCGGGACGGCGATAGCGATCGACCGCGTCGGACTCCCCTACTCCCAGGACTGGATCTTCGTCTGGATCGTCGGCCTGATGGTCGCTTTCTCCGTGGCGGAAGGCCAGCACTCGCTGAGGCGCCTCGTCCGGGACTGGCTGCCGATCATCCTCGCCCTGCTCGCCTACGACCTGCTGCGCGGCGTCGCGGACGGAAACCTGCTGCCGATTCACTGGCAGCCGCCGATCGAAGCGGACAAGATCCTCGGGTTGGGGCAGGTGCCCACGGTCCGGCTCCAGGACGCGATCTACACGCCGGGCCACCTGCACTTCTGGGATTACGCGGCCTTCGGCTTCTGGTTCTCCCACTTCTTCGCGACCCTGTTGGTCGCAGTCGGGATCTGGCTCTATCGCTACCCGTGGTTCCCACGCTTCGCCACCTGCGTCGTCGTGCTGGCGGCGATGGGCCTGGTCACCTATGTCCTCTTCCCCGCCGCCCCTCCGTGGCTCGCGGCCGACAACGGGTACATCGAGCACACCCACCGGATCACTCATGCGGTGGTGAACAACCTGCCGGTGCCGAAGGCCGGCGCCCTCTTCCAGAAGGGGACCGACTGGGGAAACGATGTCGCGGCGGTCCCCTCGCTCCACGCCGCCTACACGATGCTCATCTGCCTCTTCCTCTGGCCGCGCGTCGGGAGCCGCTGGCGGGCGCTGCTGGTCGCCTATCCGATCGGCATGGGGCTGTCGCTGATCTACCTGGGCGAGCACTACCTGATCGACATCCTGCTCGGCTGGGCCTACGCGGCGGTGGCCATCTATCTCGTCAACTGGGGCTTCGAGCGATGGGGCAGGCGCGCCGAGGCGGCATTTGCGGAGGAGCCGGGCGGCGCCGGCGCGATTGGGGGCGCCCCCTCCGAGCGGCTGGGCGAGCCGAAGCCCGCGGGCGTCGGGCGTTAGCTTCCGGGGCGTGCCCCACCCGCTGCTGGCAGTCGACGCCCCCTCGATGCTGTTCCGGGCGTTCTATGCCCTGCCGAAGTCGATCAAGGGCCCGGACGGGAACCCGGTCAACGCACTCCTCGGCACCGCGAACCTGATCCTGCGGGAGGTCGAGACCCACGACCCTCGTGCGGTGGTCCTCTGCTTCGGTCCAGACGCGGCGGCGTACCGCGTCGAGCTCTTTCCGGCCTACCACTCCGACCGGGAGGCGGCCTTCCCGGACGAGCTCCGGCCCCAGTGGGAGGACTCAGGCGATTTCTTCGGCGCGTTCGGCTGGAAGATCGCCACCTCGGATGACCTGGAGGCGGACGACATCCTCGGATCGCTGGCGAAGAAGGAGAGCAAGGCCGGCGGCCGCAGCCTGCTGATGACCGGCGACCGCGACATGTTCCAGTGCGCGAATGCGAGCACGAAGGTGCTCTACGTGAGCACCGGCAAGCAGGGCGGGCAGCCGATGGGGCCGGCCGAGGTCAAGGAGCGGTACGGGATCCCACCGAAGCTGGTCCCGGACCTGATCGCTCTCCGCGGCGATCCCTCCGACGGCATCCCCGGCGCCAAGGGGGTCGGGGAGAAGACCGCGGTCGAGCTGCTCCGGAAGCACGGCTCGCTGGAGAAGGTCCTCGACGCCGCGATCCGCGAGCCCCGTCCCGCCCTGCGGACTGCCCTGGTCGGGGATCGCGATCAGCTCCTCGCCTTCAAGGACGTGGCGACCCTGCGCACGGCGCAGGTCGGACGGCCCCGTGACAAGCGCACCGACTATCGCGGCGCTTCGAAGGCCGCCCGCGAGCGCGGCATGAACCGGCTCGCTGAGCGGCTCCTCGAAAAGGCGCGCTAGCTCTCCGCCCTCAGCGGCCAGAACCACGAGCGCCCCGCCGGGGCGGGGCGCTAACGGTGCTACAGGGAGGAGAGGTACTTCTTATGTGTGTTGGTCGGAATTAGGAGCCGCTGGAACTTCACCTAGATCGCGGCCGATACTGCACCGACCTGGGATCACCTTAGGCGGCCCACCCGGGATGGCCAAGGGATCCCCGGGATTGGTGGGCGCGAATCGGTTATGGCATCCATAACCACTGGTTATGACCGAAGGCTGTTTTGCCTGCGTCGACGCAGGAAGTCGACGAAGTCCCGATCGTGCCTCGGGAGCGAGGCGAGCGAGCGACAGACGACCACGAACCGTCGGGGGAACCGGAGTCCCGTGATGGGCCGGCGGTAGAGGCGGTCGCGGGTCTCATCCAGGGAGAGCGAGGAGAGGAGCACCGGCGCGGAGCGCTCGAGCGCCTCGCGTTTGGCGACCGCCGTGCTCGCCGCCTCGATCAGCGGATCGGCGAGGGTGAGGCCGCGCTCTGCCAGCTCTTCCTCGACCCGTTGGCGGACGTGGGCGTCCTGATCGCGCATGACCATCGGGGTCGAGAGGAAGAGCTCCTCCGGAATCGACTTGCGCCGGTACCACGCGTGATCCTGCGGGACCGCGAGCACCACCTCGTCCCCCAGCAGCTCCAGCTCCTCGAGATCGTCACTCCCGTTCTTCCCCTCTGGGCCGGCCGCCGCGATCCCGATCGACGCACGCCCCTCGGCGACCATCAGGCGCACCGCGCCCGAATTTGCGATCGTCAGCTGGACCGAGGGTCGGCGGCCGTCCGCCTGGTAGGCGACCAGCTCGGGCGGCAGGAAGAACTCGGCGATCGTATGGCTCACGGCGAGCTCGATGGGCGCCTGCGCGCGGGGGGCGGACTCGAGCACGCGCTCGACGACATCGGCCTGGTCGAGCAGACGACGCGCCTCCGGATAGAGGCGGCGCCCGGCGGCCGTGGGGACGACGCCCCGCCGCGAGCGCTCGAGCAGCTTGGCGCCCGCCGCCGCCTCGAGCGCGCGCAGCCGCTTGGAGAGCGCCGGCTGGCTGATCTTCAGCGAAACCGCGGCCTTGCCGAGGGTCCCCAGGTCCACGGCGGCACAGAACGCGCGTAGCTCGGCGATCTCCGGGCCGCGGATCGACCGGCGCCCGCGAGTGGTTAGGTCTTGGCGGCCTTGGGTACTCATGTTGCGTCTCGTCTACTCAAGGAGGAAAAGATGGCGACACCGGAGCGACGCAGCGGCATCGGGGGGATCTCGATCGGAGGCATCATCGTCATCATCGGGATCGTCCTTCTCTTCATCACCAAGTGGTGGATCGGCCTGCTTGTGATCCTCATCGGATTGATCGCGTTCGGCGGTTTCGCGCGCGGCCGCTGGTACTGACCCGATCACAGACACGTCGGCTGTGACGAGGGGGTGAGTTCGCGCATGCCGGTCGGGCTGATCCGGTAGCCGATCGGCCGGGCGACCTGCGGGATGTTCGCCTGCTGGCCGTCGACCGTCATCTCCACAGCACCGTTACCGAAGGTCACGTCGAACCGGGCTGAGCGGAAGGGCCCGCGCGAGTCGTTGGCGCTCAGGGTCTCGCTGTCGACCACCGGCGTCCCGCGATCGTCCACAAGACAGACCCAGACCGGAGCCGTGGCGCGAAGCTCGACGGACACCTCGCCGAAGGGTGTGGTGCCGGTCGTGGTCGTCGCCGGCGTCGCCGGAGCGGCCGCCCGGGTCCCGCCCTCATTGCCCTTCGGGCGCTTGCCTGCGCTTCCGTTGTTCGATCCGCCGATCAATCCGACGATGACCAGGCCGATCACCACCAGGACGAGCAGTCCCGCGGCGACCTTGGCGACAGGTCCGAAGTTGATCGAGGGCAACCTGCGCGCCGGGCGGTTCTGCCGCAGTGCCCCCGGCTTGATCACGGAGCCCGGGACGGGCTCGTGGGGCTCGCCCTCCACGGTCCGCGAGTACTCGTCCAACAGCGCCTTCTGATCGAGCCCCAGGTGCTGGGCGTAGACGCCGAGGAAGCCGCGCGCGTACACCGGGGCCGGCAGCTCGTCCCAGTGGTCTTCCTCCATCGCCGCGAGGAACTTCACCCGGATCTTCGTCGCGACCTCGACATCGCTCAGCTCGGCCCCGCGCTCCTCGCGGGCGCGTCGCAGCTGCTGGCCGATCGTGGGCGCCATCACCAGGCCAATTGTCCTCCACCGACAGGGGGACGATCAGCCGGAACTCGTGCCTGCAAGCGCTGCCACAGCCTCGCCGAACGCCTCGGTGTGGCTGTCGACGTCCGCCTCGCTCGTCGCCGGGCACATCAGCGCCATGTTGTGGAACGGCGTCAGCAGGATGCCTCGGTTCAGCGCAGAGAGGTGCATGTAGCGCCCGAGAGCCCGGTCGTCCGCCGCATGAGCCTCGGAGCCGTTGCGGGGCGGGGACGCCTGGAAGTGGTACTCGACCCGGCACCCGAGACGCACCGAGTTCCATGGCACACCGTTCGCGGCGATCGCCCCGTTGACGCCGGCCTCGAAGCGCTCGGCCATCCGGGTCATGTGATCGAAGGCCTCGTCGGTGAGGACCTCCTCGAGGGTCGCTCGCGCCGCGGCCAGCGAGAGCGCGTTGGCTGCCAGGGTGCCGCCGATCCCACCCACGTCGGAGGCCTCGAGCCCGTCCAGGTAGCCGGTGATGCGCTCGGAGACCTCCTCTGTCATCCCGTAGGCCGCGGCCGGAATGCCGCCCGCGATCGCCTTGCCGATCGTGAGGAGGTCGGGATCGAGCCCCTCGGCGGCGGTGTAGCCGCCGGGCCCGGCGCAGAAGGTGTGGGTCTCGTCGATGATCAGCAACGTCTCGTGCTGCCTGGTGAGCTCGCGGAGCGCGTCGTGGTAGCCGGGATCGGGGAGGACTATCCCGGCGTTGGTCATGGCGGGCTCGGCCAGGACGCAGGCCACGTCGCCGGGCTCCAGCGCCCGCTCCAAGGCGTCGAGGTCGTTCCATTCGATCGCCCGCGTCGTGACCTCCAGGTCGACCGGCGCTCCGATGTTGTCTGGACGCGAACGCGTCTCTCCCTCCACGACGATCGCAAAGCTCTCGTCGACGGTGCCGTGGTAGCACCAGGCGTAGACCAGGACCTTGGGTCGGCCGGTGATCGCGCGGGCCAGGCGGATCGCGAAGCGGTTCGCGTCGGTCGCGGTGAGCGCGAACTGCCAGCGCGGCAGGCCGAACCGGCGGCCGAGCTCCGCCGCCACCCAGCTCGCGTCCTCCGTCGGCAGCATCAGCGTGATCCCGCGGGCCGCGCGCTCGCTCACGGCCGCCACCGTGGGACCGGGCGAGTGCCCGGTCATCGCGCCCGTGTCTCCGAGGCAGAGATCGACGTACTCGTTGCCGTCCACGTCCGTGAACCGGGCGCCCTCGGCGCTCTCAGCGAACACCGGGAACGGACCCGCCCACTCCGTCATCCACGGCATCGGCACACCGGCGAGGAGCGCCTTCTCACCGCGCTCGAACAGCTGCTGCGAGCCGGGATGCTGCTCGACGAACCGGCGCTCCTCCTCCTCGAGGAGGCCGGCGAGCCGGTCGCGGTCGGGCTGCCATTCCTTGGCACGCGCCATGCGCGGCAAGGCTATCCGTGCAGCGTCGCTCAGGACTCGACCGCTGCGGCGAGCGGCTCGAAGCTCTCCCCCGGCTCCAGGATCCGGGTCTCGTAGGAGCGCTCGCGGGTCGCCGCCTCGAACCGCTCGAGCGGGTCAGCGGTCGGCCGGTACCAGGGGTCGATCGCGTAGCCGCCGTAGTGGATCGGGATCAGCGTGCGCGCCCGGAGGAGCTCGGCGGCTAGCGCCGCCTGCTCCGGCTCGAGCACCGCTGCGAGCGGGCTCGGCGGCTGGAGGTGGGGGAAGTCGACAACCGCGCCGTTGATTGGGGCGAGGACGACGTCGAAGGGCCCGTGCCGGCGGGCCATCCGCCACCAGTGGCCGTGGAAGATCGTGTCGCCGAGGTGGAGGATCCGCTGCCCCTCGGCCTCCACCAGCCAGGAGACCTGCGGGTCGCTCAGGCCATCGACGGCCGGCAGGGCCGTGAGGGCGAAGGGGCCGACGTCGGCCCGGTCCCAGACTTCTGCGGTGCGCCGCGGGAGTCCGGTTCGGTCGAGCTCGGCGTTGGCCTGTGCCAGCGCGAGGTTCTCGACGTCCCCCCCGCCGGGCCATGCGGGCTCGTGCACCGCCGCCTCTGGAGCCAGGGCGGAGGTGAGGGCGCCCGCGTCGGTGTGGTCGCGGTGCAGATGGGTGACCAGCCCGGCCGCCGCGGAGCCCCGAGCCTCGGGCGGCACGACCACCGGCAGCTCCACGCGGTCGAGGGCGTCCTCACCCAGGGCCGCGAAGGTCGCCGCGGGCTCCGCGAGCGGGTCGACCACGACGGTCGCACCCTCGGCCTCGATCTCCACCCCGGCCCAGCCCAGCCACCGCACTCTCATCGCGCCCTCGCTCTCGTATCGTTTATCGGACGGTCGTACGGTATATCATGCTTGCCGATGCCCCGTCGCCCGCAGGCAGCCGTCGCCGAGACCCGCGCCGCCGTCACCCAGGCGGCGGTCGATCGCGCCTCCGTCGAGGGGCTCGAGGGCCTGACGATTGGCGGCCTGGCCGTGGAGACCGAGATGCGGAAGAGCAGTGTCTTCAGTCTCTTCGGCAGCAAGGAGGACCTGCAGCGGGCCGCGCTCGACGCCGCGATCGAGCAGTTCAAGGACGAGGTCTGGGGCCCGGTCGCCGACGAGCGGCCCGGCCTCCCCCGCCTGCTCGCTCTGTGCGACAGCTGGCTCGACTATCACCGGCGCGAGGTGATGCCGGGCGGCTGCTTCCTGACGACCGCGACGGTCGAGTACGACGCGCGCCCGGGTCCGCTCCGCGACGCGACCGCCGAGACGATGAAGCGGTGGCTCGCCGTTCTCGAGCGGGAGGCGGCCGTTGCGATCGAGGCCGGCGACATCCCGGCGGACAGGGACGCCGCGGACGTCGCCTTTCAGCTCAACGCCCTTGCCGCGGCGGCGAGCTACGGCTTCCAGCTCTGGCGCGATCCTGAGGTCTTCGAGCGCGCCCGGCGCTCGATGCGGCGGATCCTCACCTAGGGAACTGCGACATGCCGGGAAACGCTGTGCTTGAGTTCCCGAGTCATGTACCGAAAAGTGGGGAGCCTGGCTGTCACGGCGGTCCTGGCGCTCGTCTTCGCGAGCAGCGCCTCTGCCGCTTCGTTCGAAGCGCACGGGAGCGTCGAGCAGGTCTATGGGACCGGGCTGCCGCCAGGTGCATCCGTCTCGCTGCTCGACTCCGGTGGTTCGGCGATCCAGACCCGCAACGCCAACGATCTCGGCGGAACCCTGTTCCGCAACGTCACCCCCGGCTCCGGCTACAGGGTCCGCCTCGACACCACCAGTGAGACGTCCGGCCCGCTCACCGTCCTGACCACGCAGTCGGCTCCGCCCGACACCGGCGTCTACAACCAGTCGATCCCGTCGGACGGCTACGGGTACATGTCCACGCGGGACGGCACCAAGCTCGCCTACTCTGTGCACCCGCCGACCGACGTCCTCAACGCCGAGGGCATCGACCTGCCACCGGCCGTATCGACGCTCCTCGGCAGCCTGCCGGCGCCGACGCCGGTCAGCCCAGGCCCAACGCTGGTCGAGTACTCCGGCTACGGCTACGCGAAGCCCGACGGGCCGGTCAGCGGGATCGCTGCGCTCGCCAACCTGATGGGCTTGACGGTCGTCGACGTCAACATGCGCGGCACCGGTTGCTCGGGCGGCGCCTTCGACTTCTTCGAGCCGCTCCAGAGCCTCGACGGCTACGACGTGGTCGAAACGGTCGCGCATCAGCCATGGGTCTCCCACAGCAAGGTCGGCATGCTGGGCATCTCCTACGGCGGCATCAGCCAGCTCTTCACCGCCCAGACCCAGCCGCCGGACCTCGCCGCGGTCGCGCCGCTGTCAGTCATCGACCAGACGCAGACGACGCTCTACCCCGGCGGCATCCTCAACACGGGCTTCGCGGTCAACTGGGCACAGGAGCGCATGGACGAGGCCGAGCCGGCCGGCCCGAACAGCGGTCAGCCCTGGGCCCACCAGCAGATTCAGTCGGGTGACACGACCTGCGCCGCCAACCAGGCGCTCCATCCCGAGCACACGGACCTGATGCAGAAGATCCGGGAGAACGATCACTACGTGCCGGAGGTCGCCGATCCGCTCTCGCCGACCACCTTCGTCAACAAGATCAACGTCCCGGTCTTCATGGCGTGCCAGTGGACCGACGAGCAGACCGGCGGCCACTGCCCGACGCTCGCCGAGCACATGACGGGCACGGACAAGAAATGGTTCACCTTCACCAACGGCGCCCACACGGACTCGCTCGACCCCGAGACGTACAACAAGCTCTACGACTTCTTCTCGCTCTACGTCGCGCAGCAGCCGCCGGCCGTCAACTCGCCGATCGTCCAGCTCAGCTGGCCGATCGCGATGCAGGCGATCTTCGGGATCAGCGGGCCGGGAGGCTCAACGCCCCTCGCGACGCTGCCCGCCGATCCGATCCAGCAGCAACCCACCTATGACGGCGCCAAGTCCGCGTTCGAGGCGCAGCCGGAAATTCGCGTCCTCTTCGACAACGGCGCTGGGAACGCATCGAACCCGGGCTGGCCCTATCCGGGATTCGAGCAGTCGTTCACGAGCTTCCCGATCCCGGGGACCGAGGCGCGGTCCTGGTATCTGGCACCCTCCGGAGCGCTGACGGACCAGTCACCTGCTGACGCGTCGGCGGACGGGTTCACCTGGGATGCGCACGCCCGTCCGCTGACCGACTTCACCGGCGACACAGGCTCGGGGGCGGGCGGCATCTGGACCGCCCTGCCGAACTACCAGTGGAGCCAGGACCCGGCCGGGACCGCCGTCGCGTACGTGACGCCGCCGCTCGATCAGAACACGGCCGTGGTCGGGGGCGGGCGAGTGGACCTCTGGGTTCGCTCCTCGACGCCGAACGTCGACCTGCAGGCGACGATCAGCGAGGTCCGACCCGACGGCAAGGAGACCTTCGTCCAGGGCGGGTGGATCCGCACCAAGGCCCGCAAGCTGGACGACGCCAAGCGCACGGAGCTCGAGCCGGTGCCGAGCTTCCGCGAAGAGGACTTCCAGGACATGCCCGGCGACCGGTTCGTGCCGGTGACGATCCCCCTCTACTACGAGGGGCACATGTATCGCCAGGGGTCGCGTATCCGGGTGAGGATCAGCGCGCCCAACGGCGACCAGCCGATCTGGGCCTTCGGTGAAACCGACCCGGCCGGCCACGCGAACGTCGCAATCGGGTACGGCGGGTCGATGCCGTCGCGGCTGGCGCTGCCGGTGGTGCCCGGAGTGAGCACGACCACCGGCCTGCCGCCCTGCCCCGGGCTGCGTGGTGAGCCGTGCCGCGACTATCAGTCCTTCACCAACCGGTCGGCTCCCCTGACCCTGACGACCAGCGGGAGCCGCAGCAGCAACAGGAACTCGCAGAGCGGCCCTGCGCACAAGAAGAAGTGCAAGAAGGGCAAGCGGGCGTCCGAGTCTCGCAAGAAGTGCAAGAACAGGAAGCGGAGGAAGTAGCCGCGCCCTAGGGCGCCGACCTCCACTGCGCCCGCCACTCCGGCGCCTCGAACGGCTCCGCGACGTAGATCGTCTCGCGGGCGATCTTGCCGTCGCGGAAGTCGTAGATGCTGACGCCGAAGTTCCTCGGACCTTGGTCATAGGTGACCGTCAGCTCCATCACCCAGACATCACCTTCACCTCTGATCTCGCCGATGTCGAAGTTCGTTTCCGCTGGATAGTCGGCTCGCCAGTCGCGGAAGTTCTCGACCCCCTCGAAGCGCTCGCCCGACTGCGGGAACTCGAGCACGCCCTCCTCGTGGTAGATCGCGTGAGCACCCTCGGAATCCCCTCGTCGGGACCGTTCGAAGTGTTCCTCGAACATCGACCTCACAGTTGCGGCGTCCATGCCGCAACAACGCTATCCGGACGGGCGGCGCAGGGCTCCGCTAGGCAGCGTCTGTGCTCATCGACCTCGACCGCAGCCGCCAGCCGAGCCAATGCAGCGGGATCGAGGGCACGATCGTGAGGACGAGCAGGAGGATGTGCGGATCGGGAAGGTCCACCTTCGCCTCCTCCTCGCCCCCGAGCTCGAAGCCGAGCAGGATGAAGACGCCGAACAGCGTCCCGCCGACGAGGCCGCGGATGAGGGCGTCGCGGCGGCTGTCGTACTGGGCGCCTCCAGCGATCCCGCCGAGCAGGGCGAGGACGACCCCAACCAGGTAGAGAGGCGCCGACACCCCGAGGGCGAGCCCGCAGAGCAAGCCGAATCCGGCGGGCAGGAGAATCGCGTCGAAGAATCGCCGAGCGGGCGACATCTCCTCCCACCGAGGCAGGAGGTTGCTCACGGCGTCACCTCTTCCCGTCTCATCCCGAGGGGAACGCTACCTCAGGAGGAGGCGATGCCCACGACCTGGTCGGGCCGCCCGAGCGCTCTGACCGTCCCGTCCGGCTGGACGTCGTAGTCCAGCGCGTCGGCGGAGGCCGGCGTATAGGCGTGAATCGACAGGGACACTCCCTGGGCAGGGTCGTGCCGGACCCGGTGGATGTAGTCGGGGCCGAAGCTGAACACCGATTGGGGCCGCCGGATGTGTGTGTCCCGCCGGATCACCAGCCCATCCGCGGCCTCGACCACATCCTCGATCAGCACCCCGCCGCAGACGAATCCCGCCTGGCGCTCATACGAGTCGCGCCCGCGCGTGAGTGTCTCGGCGGCCTGCACCGCCTTCGATTATGTCGCCGACCCCGCGCACCGAGGAGATTCGGACTCAGCAGCCGAGCGCTTGGATCCTCTTGCGGAGCTTGCGGATCTTTCGCTTCTTCTTCTTGCTCTTCGCCTTCTTGAGCTTGGCGCGCAGGTTGGCGCAGCGCGGGTCGACCGCGGCCAGCGAGGGGCCCACCGTAGTCAGCGAGATGTCATCGACCTCGAAGCTGTCCAGGGCCCCGACCGGGTCCTGACTCGAGTTCCCCTCGAACCTGAGAAGCGGCATCGCGCCCGCGAGCGAGCTCAGGTCGATCGTGACCGGCGCGTATGTCGCGAAGCCCGGCGTCGCATCCGTCGCGGCGAAAACCTGGTCTCCTCCCGCCTCGACCTTGAACTCCCCGGTCGGCCCGGCTGTATTGATGATCCGCAACCGGAAGCTCAGCGTTGCCGGCGCGGTGGGAATCGGGACCGTCTGCTCCAGCCAGGAGATCACCCCGCCGCCGAACATCGCACTGGCCTTGTAGCCCGCTCCCAGGCGAGCCCAGGTGGATCCGCTGAAGGGGACGCTCCCACCGCCGTTGCAGTCAGTGTTGCCGGTGCCCGTTCCCGAGCGGCAGATCGGCCCGGTGCCATTGGAGAACGCCGTCGTCACACCTTGTGTCCATGCCGAATCGGTGCACTCGGTGGCGTCGCATGTCGACGCCTCGAAGCCGCCGTCGTGGACCCGCTCGGCAGCAACGGCAAGGCTCGGCGCGATGCAGATCGCCGCCATGCTGAGGGCGGTGACCAAACATGAGCGGAGAGTCAGATCGACTTCCGCACCTCGCAGGCGGAGGCCGTGTCCTTGCCCCCGCCGCCCTTGCACGTGTCCTTGCCCTTGCCGCCCTTGAGCTTGTCCTTGCCGCCCTGGCCGAGGAGCTTGTCCTTGCCGGGGCCCCCCTTGAGCGTGTCCTTGCCTGGGCCCCCGCAGACGACGTCATTCCCGGCCTGGGCGTTGACGGTGTCGTTCCCACCCTGGGCGTCGACCACGTCCGCTCCCGGCGTGCCGGCGAGCTGATCGGCGCCGGGGGTGCCCACCACCGTTGGGGTCTGGCCGCCACAGGGCGTCGCAACCTTGATCGTCACGGTGCCGGTGTCGCTCCCGAAGCCCAGGGCGTCGAAGCTCTTGACCTGCAAGGAGTCGGTCCCGATGAAGCCCTGGTTCGGCGTGTAGGTGAAGGGGTCCCCGGCCAGGTCCTGCGTCAGGGTGCCGTTCGTGGGGCTCGTGTCGTTGAACTCCAGGACGTCGGTCTGTTCATACGCCGGCCCCGTATCCGTGCACACTGCCTGGAAGGTCACGGGGACATTCACGGCTGTGATCACCGCGCTGTCCGGGCACACCGGACGGGCATCGGGGGCCCAGTCGGGGTTCGTCTGGATGTCGGTGCCGGTGGCGAGCGGGATCTCGAACACGCTGGTGCCGTCCGCGCGCACCATCACCAGGTCGCCGGCGGACCCGGCGCCCGCCGTGTAGGCGACCAGCGTGTTGTCGGGCGACCAGGTGCAGTAGTAGCTCGTCGCGGCCATCGAAACCTTCGTCCCGCTGCTCGGCGGGGTCGTGAGCGGCGCCACCTTTATGTCGGTGGTCGGCGCCCCCGGGTAGCCGGTCCCGTAACAGATCTTGTCGCCGTTAGGCGAGATCGCAGGCTGAATCTCGGGGTGGTTGGCGTCGTCCGCCACGGCGAGCGTCTCCCCGCCGACCGTGGGGATTTCATTGGGGTAGGAGATCGACCGCTTGACGATGTCCGTGTTGGTCGCCGGGTTCTGTGCGTTGCCCCTCTCGTAGTAGATGGTCGATCCGCTCGGATCCCATGCCGGCTTGCCCTCGATGGCACCGGCGGCGGTGTTCGAGACGGGGGTCTGCCCACTGCCATTTGCAGCCGAGGCGACATAGATGTCCCGGTTGGCGGGAGTGCCGTTGTCCTTCTCGAACGCGATGTGGGTCCCGTCCGGCGACCAGGCGGGCCGATCCTCGCTCGACCCGGGCGACAGAGTCAGGTTCTTTGGATTCGTGGCGCTCAAGGGGCTCGTCAGGTCCAGAACGAAGATGTCGTACGTGTTCGACGCCGAGACGCCGCGCGCGTAAGCGATCTTGGTGCGGTCGGGAGACCAGGTCGGGTGACGATGCCGCTCCGTCGCGGAGGTCGCGATCGGCGGGCTGAGCGTGCCTCCGCCGGTCGAGCCCGGGACCGGCAGGAGGAAGAGCTCGGCTCGCGCCTGCCCGAAGTTCTGGTAGCTGGCGAGGACGATGCGGCCGTTCTCGCCCGGGAGCGGCGTCGCACCTGCGGTCTGCGGGACCGCCGCCACCGCTCCGAGGCACACCGCGGCGAGTACGAATCCCCATCTACGTCTGGGGCAACGTTTCCGATTCAACAATCCCTCTCCCTGAGTCCATTCCGGACTCCCGTGACAACGGGGAACGACCCTATCCCAGCCACGTCATCCGGGCAACCAACCTAGCCGAACAACCGGCACCAGCGGCTTAGCGGGATCGCAAGCGGGAGCAGTCAGAGGACGCGATGTACGAGGCTCATAGACTTCGGCGCAGTTGATGGATTTCGACTGGCCGCAGGAAAGCCTGTTGCTCCGCCGCGAGGCGGTCGACTTCGGCGAGTCCCTGAACGCCGGAATCCTCGAAGACGATCGCACCGGTCGTTTCCCGATCGAGAAGTGGCAGCGCCTCGCGGAGTGGGGATATTTCGGGCTCCGGGCGCCGACGGACTTCGGGGGCGAGGACGTCGACCCGCTGACCGGGCTGCTGGTGACGGAAGGGTTGGGCGAGGGCTGCGAGGATGGTGGCCTGGTGTTCTCCGGCGCGGTGCAGGCCTGGGTGGTGGTGCCCGGCCTGATGTTGTACGGCACCGAGGAACAGAAGCAGCGCCATCTGCCCGGACTCGCCGACGGCACCACGATAGGGGCGCTCGCGATCACCGAGCCGGACTCCGGATCGGATGCATTTGCGATGCGAACGCGGGCGTCCCAGGTCGATGGCGGCTGGTCGCTCGCGGGGAGAAAGGCGTACATCACCAACGGCCCGGCTGCGAATCTCGTGATCTGCTTTGCAGCGACCGGGGAGGGCGGTGCTCTCGGGGGGATCAGCGTCTTCCTGGTCGATACAGACACGCCCGGAGTCGAACGCACTCCGCCCATGGCGAAGATGGGCCTGCGAACGTCGCCGCTGGGCGATCTCGTGTTCGATGACGCGTTCGTACCCGAAGAGAACGCACTCGGCCAGATCGGCTCCGGCGCCTTGATCTTCAACGAGCTGCTCGAGTGGGAGCGCATCTGGGGCACCGCCGCACAGATCGGTGCCCTTCAGCGCGACCTCGAACAGGCGCGCTCCTATGCCAAGCAGCGCAAGGCCTTCGGGGCGCCGATCGCCAGCTATCAGCGGGTTGCCGACCGAATCGTGGACATGAAGCTGCGACTCGAGGCCGGTCGCCTGCTGGTCTATCGGGCTGCCTGGCTGAAGGCACAGGGCCGATCGGCGCTTGCCGAATCGGCATTGGCGAAGCTGTGGGTCAGTGAAAGCGCCGTCGAGAGCAGCCTCGACTCGATCCAGGTCCACGGTGGCTACGGGTACATGAGCGAGGCGGGTATCGAGCGCCGGCTCCGGGACGCTGTGGCTGGGCGGATCTATTCCGGGACGTCCGAGATGCAGCGGGCCATCGTGGGACGGAGCATCGGACTGTGACGCCGAACCGAAGCGGCTGAAGCCCATGGACTACGCCCAGCGACTGGACCATCTGGTGCGTGCGGCGGCCGAGCGGGGCCCGGACAAGATCGCGATCGAGAGCGATCAGGGCTCGTTGACGTTCGGTGCTCTCGATACGGCTGCCGACCGCGTCGCAGCCGAGCTCGCGGAGCAAGGGGTCGGGCTTGGGGATCGTGTCGGTATCCATCTCGAGAAGAACCTCGAGTCGGTCGTTTCGCTCTACGGCGTGATGCGTGCGGGCGCGGCCTATGTGCCGCTGGACGCGACAGCTCCCCCAGTCCGCACCGCCTATATCGCCACCGATTGCGACATCGCCGCGCTGATCTCCGAGCCCTCGTTGATCGCCGCGCTGCGCGGCGTGGATCCCGCCGCCGCGCCTCGCGGGATCGCCTGCGGATCGCCGTGCCCGGAGGGGTTCACCAGCTGGGACGAAATGCAGTCCGATGGACGCGCAGCTCCGCCCCGTCAATCCGTCGACAGCGATTTGGCGTACATCCTCTATACGTCGGGATCGACCGGAAAGCCGAAGGGGGTGGCGATCTCCCACCGCAGCTCGCTGACCTTCGTTCGCTGGGCCCATCAGACGCTAGAGCTGAGCGACTCGGACGTCTTCTCGAGTCATGCCCCGCTGCACTTCGATCTCTCGACCTTGGACCTTTTCGGCTCCGCAGCGGCCGGCGCGACCGTCGCGCTTGTCCCCGCGGAGGCAGCCATGTTCCCGACCCGGCTTGCCGAGTGGATCCTCGCGAAGGGAATCACCGTCTGGTACTCGGTCCCCTCGGCGCTGACCATGATCGTCCGCTATGCGGACCTCGAGCAGGGGCCTCTGAGCGGGCTGCGATTGATCCTCTTCGCGGGGGAGGTTTTTCCGATTCGCTATCTGCGCGAGCTGATGCCCCTCGCTCCCGAGGCGCGCTTCTTCAACCTCTTCGGGCCGACCGAAACGAACGTCTGCACCTATCACGAGGTGGGCGAGATCCCGTCCGCGGACGACCCACCGTTGCCAATCGGGCGTCCGTGCGAGAACACGCGCTGCGAGGTCGTCGACGAGTCGGGGAAGGCGCTAACCGAGGTGGGTTCGGAGGGGGAATTGGTCGTCACGGGCACGATTGTCGCCCAGGGTTATTGGGGAGACCCGAAAAGGACCGCAGAGAGATTTCAGGAGCAGAGCTCCTTTCGGACGGGCGACATCGTGCAGATCATCGAGAGCTCACCGGTACCCCAGTACCGCTTCGTCGGGCGTCGCGACCACCTCGTGAAGAGTCGCGGGTACCGAATCGAGTTGGGAGAGATCGAAGCTGCCCTCTACTCGCACCCTGCGGTCGAGGAATGCGTCGCCGTCGCCGTGCCAGACGAAATGGTCGGCAACCGCATTGCTGCCTTCTGTGCCGTCCAGCCAGGAACCGACGGCGAGGACCTCAAACGCGCCTGTTGCGAGCGGGTCCCGAGATACATGGTGCCGGAGCGAATAGTCCTCCTGGAATCGCTCCCCCGCACCCCTAATGACAAATACGATCGACCGCGTCTGACCGAACAGGCGGCGCGGATCATCGAGGAGACCGGCAGAAACTGATGGCGGCGGTCGCGGAAGCCAGGGAGCTCCTCACCTCGGTCATCGGCGGCGATGTCGTCGACGCACTGGGGGACGACGACCGCTTCTTCGACGATCACGTGATCGACTCGCTGCAGCTGATGGAACTCGTCGACGCGTTTCAGGGCCGCTTCGGGATCGAGGTCTCAGGAAAGGATCTCTCACCGGAGAACTTCGGCTCGATCGCCGGCATGGCGCAGTTTCTGACGAGCAAGCGTGGCACGAACGAATCGCCCAGCTAAAAGGGGCCGCCCAATTGAGGTGATCCCCGTGGATGTCCTCGAGTGGCGTTCGGGCACCGAGATCCCGAGCCCGACCCAAGCCGAGGGCGTCGCCATCCGGCAGCTCTCCGCCAAGGAACTCGGGGCGCGCGACGTGGTGCCGCAGAGCCGCTCCAAGGCGGTCGAGTCGTTCTTATCGCGTGGCGACCAGGGCTACGTGGCAACAGTCGGCGATCGGTTCGCGGGCTGGGTTTGGCTAAGCCGGGTATCCCATCGCGACCCGTGGTCGGGGCTGCACATGAGGATCGCCCCGGACGAAGCGTACGCGTATGCAATGAGGGTCGAGAAGCCCGATCGTGAGCTTGGCATCGCCGGAGTCCTGATGTCGAGGTTGCTGTCGGA
>DATAPB010000245.1:0-5241 GCA_036265435.1 Solirubrobacterales bacterium
TCCACCGGCTCGGGCAACTCCCGCGGCGACGGCACACAGTCGCGGCCGTGCACGCTCGTTCTCGTCGGGTGAACGCCCCAGACACGACCGGGGAAGCCCGCCCGCTCCAGATTCCGCAGAACGGTGTCCCCGTAGGAGCCCGGCCGGTCGGTGGCGCCGACGACGGCGACCGAGCGCGGCTCCAGCAGCGGGGCTGGATCGGGCCGGTGGGGGACCTCGCCGCCCACTAGTGAAGGATGCGCTCGACTCCCCGCCGCTCGAGGCCCCTCGCGATGATCAGCCGCTGGATCTCGCTGGTCCCCTCCCAGATCCGGTCGACGCGAAGCTCCCGGAGGAACCGTTCGGCGACGTTCGAGCGCACGTACCCGCGTCCTCCGAAGGCCTGCACGCAGCGGTCGGCGCACCTCCAGGCGGCCTCGCTGACGAAAAGCTTCGCCATCGACGCCTTGTGATGCGCGAGCTTGGGGTCGGCGCCGGCGTCGATCATCCCCGCCACCTGGAGGGTCAGCAGGCGGCCGGCGGCCGCGTCCGCGGCCGAATCGGCCAGCGGGAACGAGACCCCCTGGTAGTCGTAGATTCGCTCGCCGCCCTGCTCGCGTGAGGTGGCCCAGCCGACTGTCTCCTCGAGCAGCCTCCACATCGAGCCGACTCCTCTGGCAGCGATCCCGAGCCGCTCCTCGCTGAACCAAGAGCGCTGGAGCTCCTCGCCGCCGCCGATCTCCCCGATGTAGTCGTCCGGTCCGACCTCGACGTTCGTGAAGCCGATCGTCGGATGGCGATCCGGATAGGTATGTGTGAAGTCCGGATCGTCGAGGATCTCCACCCCCGGCCGATCGCGGTCGACGACGAAGAGCGTCGGCAGCCGCTCCGGCCCCTCGACGAGATTCGCCATCACCACGATCACCGTCGCCACGTCGCCCGAGGTGACGAACCACTTCTCCGCGTTGATCAGAAAGCCGGCGTCGGTCCGCTTGGCGGTTGCTTCGATCCGTGAGGGATCCGAGCCCGCCCCCCGCTCCGTCACCGCGTACGCGTCCTTCGCCTCGCCGCGCAGCGCCGGGCGCAGATAACGGCTGATCTGCGCCTCGCTGGCGTGCTCCCAGACGTTGTACGCGTTCGGGACATGCCAGCTGATCGCGTTGGTACTGCGCCCATACTGCTCCTCGACGAGCACCCACTCACTGCGCGTCCAGCCCTGTCCGCCGGCCTCGGGAGAGTGCAGCCCGCCCGCCAACCCCGCCTCGATCGCGTCCGCCTTGATCCGACCGATCACTTCGTCAGGGAGACGCCCGCCCCCCGCCTCGGCCTCCTCCTCGAGCGGCATCAGGACCTCCTCGACGAATGACCGCGCACGGGCCTGGATCTCGCGGGCTCGGTCGTCCAGCAACGGGATCTGGCTCGGGAGGTCGCCGACGGGCGCCGTGGCCGGCATCGCACGCACGTTAATGCCACTTGACTACAAAGTCAAGAGCCCATACGATGCGGCGCGATGCCGCCCGTGCTGCAGCTGGACCCCGCTCAGGTCTCGGAGACGCTACGGCCGCTGGAGCAGGCGACGATGCTTCCTCCCGCCGCCTTCACGGATCCGGCGGTGCTCGACTGGGAGTTGGAGCACCTGTTCTGCTCAGGCTGGATCTGCGTCGGGCACCTCTCCCAGGTGAGCGAGCCCGGCCGGTTCCTGATGCGGGAGCTCGGCCGCGACAGCGTCGTCGTGATCGGCGGCGAAGACGGCCGGCCGCGAGCCTTCCACAACGTCTGCCGCCACCGCGGCGCCCGCCTCGTCACCGAGGGTGAGGGGACCGTGAGGCGACGGCTGCGCTGCCCGTACCACGCCTGGTCATATGACCTGGACGGCGCTCTCCGCGCCTCCCCGCACATGGACGGCGTCGAGAACTTCGATCCGTCCTGCAACGGTCTGGTCCCGGTGCGCCTGTCGACGTTGGGCGGCCTGCTGCTGGTGGACCTCGGAGGCGATGCGCCCGAACCGGCCGAGCACATCGGCGATCTGCTTGGGCATCTGGAGCGCTATCGGAACGCCGAGCTTCGCAGCGGCGGCAGCCTCGACTATGTCGTGGCCGCGAACTGGAAGGGGATCGTCGAGAACTACAACGAGTGCCTGCACTGCCCCGGCGTCCATCCGGAGCTGAACGCGCTCAGCAACTACATGAGCGGTGAGGAGATCTCGGGCGACGGTGCGTGGTGCGGCGGCTCGATGACGCTGACCGGCGAGGGTGCGGCGACGATGGGAAGCGGGGGCGGTCACGCGAGGCCCAGGCCCGCGATTGCGGGTCTCGCGGGAGACGACCTCAGCTCGATCCTCTACCTCGCACTGTTCCCGAACGCACTGGTCTCCTTCCACCCGGACTACGTGATGCTGCACACGCTCTATCCGCGGGCGGTCGACCGCACCGACGTCGTCTGCGAGTTCTTCTTCGAGCCGGGCACCATGGAGGCCCCGGACTTCGATTCCTCCGACGCGATCGGGTTCTGGGACCTGACCAACCGCCAGGACTGGTACGTGTGCGAGCTCGCCCAGAAGGGGGCCGGCTCGCGGGGCTACACGCCAGGGCGCTACTCGCTCGAGGAGAGCGACACGCACGCCTTCGACCGGATGGTCGCCGAGCGCTACATGGAGGCGCTTCTGGATCGCGAGCCGGCGTCGGCATGAACGGGATCGCCGCGAGCCTCGGCGAGGTTGGGCTGCCGATGCCCGTCCGGGCTCTCGCCTCCCAGGACTGGGACGCGATCGTGGTCGGCGGAGGGCACAACGGCCTGGCCGCGGCCGCCTATCTGGCTCGGGCCGGGAGGAGCGTCCTGGTGCTGGAGCGCCGCGAGCGCCTCGGCGGTGCCTGCACCCTCGAGCGGCCCTTCGACGACGACCGGTTCGTGATCAGCCCGTGCGCCTACGTCGTGGGGCTGCTGGATGAGGTCGTGATCCGGGAGCTCGGGCTGCGCGAACGGGGGCTGCGCGTCTTCGTCGCCGACCCGAATCTGTGGGTGCCGTTCGAGGACGGCACCTCGTTCGGCCAGTGGCTCGACGACGAGCGGACCGAGCGGCAGCTTGACGAGCTCGGCGTCTCCGAGGCGGACAAGAAGGGCTACTGGGCGTACGAGGAGCTCTTCGACCAGGTGCGGATCAAGCTGCGAAAGGGGCGGCGCGACACCTGGCTGGGGGACACACCGACGCGGGCTGAGATCGAGGAGCTCCTCGACGGAGACCAGACGATGATCGACCTGGTCTTCGAGGCCTCGATCGCGGACGTCCTCAACGACCACCTCCGCGACGAGAGGCTCAAGACGGCCCTATACGGCCAGGGGATCATCGGGACCTGGGGCGGGCCGTGGGAGCCGGGAACCGCCTCGATCAAGCTGATGCACTACCAGGGCGACCTCGAGGGACAGGGGCCGGTATGGGGCTACGTCGAGGGCGGCATCGGGATGGTGAGCTTCGCGATCGCCGACGCCGCTCGTGAGTCGGGGGCGGTGCTGGCCTGCGGAGTTCCGGTCTCGGCGATCCACCCCGGAGAGGGGGTCGAGCTCGAGGACGGCACCAGGCTGCGCTCAGGCGCCGTGCTCTGCAACGCGGATCCGAAGCGGTTGCTCGGGATGCTGGACGGCGCCGAGGTGGACGCGCCCTTCAGGCAGCGCCTCGAGGACTGGAAGGTCCGCAGCCCGGTGGTCAAGTTCAACGCCGCCCTCGAGCATCTGCCGAACTGGACTGCGGCGCCGGGCGAGATCTGGCCTGCGCAGGCGACGATCGACGTCTGCGGCTCCATGGAGGAGGCGCAGAGAGCATTCGAGGCCTGCGCCGCAGGCGAGCCCGCGGTCGGCTTCGGGGAGATCTACATCCAGACGGGCTACGACCCCTCGCCGGCCCCCGAGGGCAAGCATCTGCTCAGCGTCTTCGGCCAATTCGCGCCCTACGAGATCAGCGATGGCGACTGGAACTCCCGGCGCGATGACGTCGCCAAGCAGTTCATCGACCTGATCTCGCGCTTCGCGCCCGACCTTCCAGACTGCCTGATCGACCACGAGGTGCTGGGCCCGCCCGACATCGAGCGGAGGATCGGGCTGACGGGGGGCAACATCTTCCAGGGCGAAGTCACTCCCGATCAGATGTGGGAGGGGCGTCTCAGCGCCCGCACGCCGCTTCCGGGTCTCTACCTCTGCGGGGCAGCGACTCATCCGGCGGGCAGCGTCATCGGCCTCAACGGCCGGAATGCCGCCGAGGCGGTCCTGGCGGACGCGGGCGCCGCGATCGGTGTCGCCGCCTAGGGGTCCCGTCGTCGCAGGCAGGCCCTAGGCTGGAACCGTGGAGGAGGCGAGCGCGCGCCGCCCGGAAGGGCCCGACGCCAGGGAGCGGATCCTCCGGGCAGCGACGGAGCTGATCGCCTCGGACGGCATCGACGAGGTGAGGATCGCGCGGGTGGCGAACCGGGCGGGGGCGTCGACGGCCCTCGTCCACCATTACTTCTCCACCCGCGAGGAGCTGCTCGCGCAGGCGCTGCTCCAGTCCTTCGAGCTGGCGGCGGACGAGCGCTTCGGTGCGGGTCCCGCGGCGGCTGCCTCGGCGACGGAGGGACTTGCGATCGCGATCGAAGAGTGCCTGCCGACCCCCGGGGAGGGGGAGCGCGAGTGGGTCCTCTGGCTCGAGCTCTGGCTGCGCGCCGCCCGCGAGCCGGAGTTGCGCCCAATCGCGGGCCGGATGTACGAGGGCTACCGGGAGTGGGTGGGGCGGGTGATCCGCCGCGGCGTGGAGAGCGGCGAATTCCGCCGGGTGGACCCAGATGAGGTCGCCGACCTGGCGATGGCGCTGTTCGACGGGCTGGGAGTCCGCTCCCTGATCCACGATCCGGCGATGGACCTCGAGAGCGCACGCCGGCTGGCAGCTGAGCGTCTCGGCGCCGAATTGGGAGTTGATCCCTCGGCGCTCACCGCGTAAGCTGAACGGCCGTTCAGCTTTCCAGGAGGGGAGCGACTGGCCAGGTGAGCCCTCGGCCTCAGATCGATCACGTCAGGCGACCCCAGATCCTCGCGGCAGCGGCCGAGGTGATCGTCGAGCGCGGGCTCGTCAAGACGCGGATCGCGGACGTCGCCGAGCGAGCGGGCACCAGCCCACCGGCGGTGCTCTACTGGTTCAGGTCGAAGGACGAGTTGCTCGCCGAGGCGCTGACGGTCGACGAGGAGCGCTTCTACGTCGAGATGCGCGAGGGGATTCACCTGTTGGAGCGCCCGCGCGAC
>DATAPB010000246.1:0-15327 GCA_036265435.1 Solirubrobacterales bacterium
GTCCCGGAGATCTTCACCCTGATCCAGGAGCTGGGGGACGTGCCGGATGACGAGATGCATGAGGTCTTCAACATGGGCTGCGGCTTCTGCGTGGTCGTGGCAGACGCCGACGAGGATGCCGCGCTGGAGCGGCTCGGGGCCCACTACCCCGCCGCGAAGCGCATCGGGAGCGCGACAGGCGACGGCGGCCGCGCCGTGAGGCGCTAGGCCGGCTCCCAGACCGTCCCGGTCAGGGCCGTGACGGGCTTCAGCCTCCAGTCTCGCGCCAGCGCCCAGAGCTCGGCCTCGATCACGGGCAACGGCCTCTGGGCCAACACCTCGAGCTCTCGGGTGGCGCAGCGCCGAAAGCGCTTGATCGCGTCCAGTGGCTCGAGCGCGCCCTCGTTGACGAGCTTCGCCCCGGCCGCCAGCACCGCTGCACCCAGCTTCTCCGGGTCCAGGGAGTCGGATCCCCAGACGCCATAGCGGGCGCCGCTCTCGGCGACGATCACGGCCGACGGGAAGCTGATCCGCTCCCTGCCCTTGCTGCTCCGGTGGATCGCGTCGGCGTCCCGCGCCTCCTGGGGCGGGTCACGGACCTCCTCCAGGTCGGCCCCGAATGCCTCGGTGATCGCGTGAGAGCGGAGGTCCACCTCGAACCGGGCCCGGTCGATCCCCGCGCGGCCGGCGGCATCGATCAGCGCATCGGCGTGATCGAGCTTCCGCCTCTCGAACATGATCCCCTCGCGCAGGATCCGGAGATACCGGTAGCCGGCCTGCCAACCCTGCTCCTCGGCCGCCTTCACCGCCTGGCAGGCGGGATAGGTCGAGCTCAGCGGGTTCTGCGTCCAGATCCTGGGGTCACAGGGCATCCCGCCGGCCGCCGCGTCCTCGAGCCACTGGCCGACCACGTCGAGGAGGTTCGCGTGCTCATAGCTCCGGGTCAACCCGCCCATCACCCAGGCGAAGTCGAGCTCTCCCTCGAACTCCCACATGAGCCGCCGGATCGCGGGCTCGGCCGCCCAGGACCAGGGACAGGCGGGGTCGGTGTAGAAGCGGACCTGGACAGTCATCATTCCGGTAGGGCGCTCGCAACGGCGGTTGCGGTCGCGGGCGAAAATACAGCCGATGGACTCATCAAAGCTTTGGAACGCTTGAGCTCGACAGTGCTCTCGGGCCGTTACCGGCTCGAGTCGAAGCTGGGCTCAGGCGGGATGTCGACCGTCTACCTCGCGCTGGACGAGGTCCTCGATCGGCCAGTCGCCATCAAGCTGCTCCATCGCGAGATCTCAGAGGAGGCCGACCAGCTGGAGCGCTTCCGCCGCGAGGCGAGGGCCGCCGCGCGCCTCTCCCACCCCAACCTCGTGGGCGTGATCGACGCCGGCGAGGACGACGGCCGGCCCTACATCGTCTTCGAGTACATCGAGGGCCGAACGCTGAAGCGGCGTATCCAGGAGGAAGGGCGGCTGCCGGTCGACGAGGCGGTCGCCTACGCGATCGAGATCGGGCGCGGGCTCACCGCCGCCCATGCCCGCAAGCTCGTCCACCGGGACGTGAAGCCCCAGAACGTCCTGATCGACCCGGATGGGCGAGCGAAGGTGACCGACTTCGGGATCGCGCGGTCCCTGGAGTCGAAGGGCCTCACCGCGACGGGCCGCGTCCTGGGTACCACGGACTACGTCTCTCCCGAGCAGGCCATGGGCGAGGACGTCGACGAACGCTCGGATGTCTATTCCCTGGGAGTGGTCCTCTACGAGATGCTCGCCGGCGACGTCCCCTTCCAGGCGGAGACCCAGGTCGGAGTGGCGATGAGGCACGTCAACGAGCCGATGCCCGACGTCCAGGCCAAGCGACCCGAGGTCTCGGCCGCGGTTGCGGCCGTCGTCGACCGGTCTACGACGAAGGACCCGAGGGACCGCTACAGCACGGTCGCGGAGATGGTCCGCGACCTGGAGCAAACCCTCGAGGTCGAGGCCGCCCGCCGCGGGGGCACCAGCGGCGAGGCGACGAGTGTGCTCGACTCCGTGCCCGCCGAGCGGCGCCGCCTCAGCCCGCGCCGGCGGATCTCGGGTCCCGGCATCGCGCTCGCGATCGTGATCATCGCGCTAGCCGCAGCTGCCGTGATCTTCGCGACCCGGCTCGACCTCGGCGACGGCGGCAGCACCGGAGGCGGCGGTGGGAGCTCGGAGGTGAAGCTCTCGAATGCAGCGGCCAGCGAGTTCGACCCTGAGGGCGACGGACGGGAAACCGGTACCGAGGAGTTGGCGATCGACGGCAACCCCACCGGGACGGCCTGGTCCAGCGAGCACTACGACAGCCCGGACTTCGGCGGGCTGAAGGACGGTGTGGGGCTGGCGATCGACGCCGGGTCCTCCGTCCCAGCGAAGCAGCTGGTGATCCGGGCACTCACCCCCGGCTATGACGCCGAGATCTATGAGGTGAACGCCTCCCAGCCGAGCCAGCTGTCGGACTGGGGCCAGCCGGTGGCGAGCGTCAGCGACGGCGCGGAGACCGAGAGGCTGGCGCTGCCCGCGAAGCCGGCCAAGTCCTTCCTGATCTGGATCACGAAGGCGCCGCAGGCGAAGGACGATCCGGGCCGATACCAGATGGAGATCTCGGACGTCCAGGTGTTCAAGTAGCGGCCACCAGGCCGCACCACTAATGAGCGAGGGGCGTAGCCCCGAGCGGTTATGTGGGGCGGCCGCTTGTGGCCGCGATCTGATGGCGAAGCCGTCGCCCTAGAACTGGAACTTCTTCGCCGTCTCGTAGCGCTCGATTGCGAGCTCGACGAGGCGGTCGCAGAGCTCGGGATAGCCGATCCCGTCCGCCTCGAAGAGCTTGCCGTAGACGCTGGTCTCGGTGAAGCCGGGGATCGTGTTGAGCTCGTTGACGAGGACGTCCTCGCCGTCGACGAAGAAGTCGCAGCGGGCGAGGCCGCTGCAGCCGCAGAGAGTGAACACGCTGCGGGCGAGCTCCCGTACGGCCTCCCGGGCGCTCTCTGAGACCTCGGCGGGCACGCGCAGCTCCATGCCGCCCTCGGCGTACTTGGCCTCGTAGTCGTACCAATCGGATGCCTTGGTGACGATCTCACCCGGCGGCGAGGCGGCCGGCTGCTCATTTCCCAGCAGCGAGCACTCGACCTCCTTGCCGGGCGCCGGCGCCTCGACGATCACCCGCGGATCGTGACGGAGGGCCTGCTCCACCGCCCTATCGAGCTCCTCCTCGCCGGAGGCCGGCGTGATGCCGACGCTCGAACCGAGCCTCGCGGGCTTCACCCACACCGGCCGCCCGAATCCGTCGGTGATCTCGCGCCAGCCCTCCTCGCCGGCCCGGCAGTACTCCACCTGCGGGATCCCGTGCTGCGCCAGGAGGTCCTTGAAGACCAGCTTGTCCATGCAGATCGCCGAGGACTCGACGTCGGAGCCCGCGTAGGGGACGTCCAGCACCTCGAGTAGTCCCTGCACGCTGCCGTCCTCCCCCCCGGGACCGTGCAGGACCGGGAAGACCACGTCGGAGCCCAGCAGGCCCGCTCCGGGGGTGATCTCGACCCCCTCCCCCTCAGCCGTCCAGCGGCCGTCGCGGCCGATCGTCACCTCGACCGTCTCGTGGCCCGCCTCCCGCAGTCCCGCGGCGACCGACGCCGCCGACCGCAGCGAGACCTCATGCTCGCTGGAGGTTCCGCCGCCGAGGACGGCGACCCTCATGGCGTGGTGGTTGTGGTCGTCGTCGGCGACGCGACGCCGACGGAGATCGTCACCGTGTCCCCGCGCCGGCCTCGCGAGCCGCCCGGCGGGAACTCCGAGATCACCCGGTTGATCTCGGCGGGGTCGGTGGTGTTCTCGTCGGTCACTGCGACGGTGAAGCCGGCCTTCTTCAGAGCCGTCACCGCCGTCTTGCGGTCCTGGCCGACCACGTCGGGCACGGTGATCGCGCCGGTCGACGCGAAGACCGTCACCTGCGATCCCCGCGCGACGAGCTTGCCCGCGCCGGGGCTCTGGTTGACCACCTTGCCCTCCGGTTCGGTCGAATCGCGCTGCACCAGGACTCCGGAGAGCCCGGCATTCTGTAGCGTCGCCAATGCGGCCTGGTCATCGAGGCCGACCACGTTCGGGACCTCCACCTGGTTGGTCCCCCGCGAGACCAGCAGGGTGATCACCTGGCTGGTCGAGAGCTGGGTTCCTGCCGCGGGCTCGGTGCCGATGGCCCTCCCCTTCGACACCGAGTTCGAGAACTGGTCGCGTGTCGTCACCTTGAAACCCGCTTTTTCCAGGCGATTCGTCGCATCGGTGACATTCAGCCCGGCGACATCGGGCACCGCGACGATCGCCGGCCCCGAGCTCACGCTGAGCGTGATCGTGGACCCCTCCTCGGCCTTCCCGCCGCCGCGGTCCGTCGGGATCGGGTCCTGCTCGACGACCTGGTTTCGGGCCGCGGCGCTGGGGACGGCCTTGATGGCGACGTCGAAGCCCTTGCCGTCGAGGATCTGCGTGGCGGCGTCGACGTCCTGTCCGATCACGTCGGGTACTGAGACGTGGGACGGTCGCGTGAGTGCGTAGGCGACCAGGCCGGCCACGCCCGCAGCAAGCAGGGCGAGGACGATCCAGCGCCAGCGACGGCGGCGGCGCGCGCGCTGCCACTCCGCATCCTCGTCGTAGGGCGGCTCCTCCCCGGGGATGTCCGCCTCGCCCTCCGGTGTGACGGCCGCGTACGCGGCGGTGTCCTGTGCACGGGGCGTGTCAGGGGCCTTCTCGGCCGCGTCGAGGGCCTTGAGGAACGCGTCCGCGTCCTTGAAGCGCGCGTCGGGATCCTTGGCGAGCGCGCGCATGACCACTGCATCGAGGGCCGGCGGCACGTTCGGATTGATCGCGCTCGGGCGGCGGGGAGTCTCCGAGACCTGCTTGAGCGCCACCGCGACGGCGCTGTCGCCCTGGAAGGGCACCCGGCCGGTCAGCGCCTCGTAGAGGATCACCCCGATCGAATAGATGTCCGAGCGCGGCGTCGTCTCCTTGCCCTGCGCCTGCTCCGGCGAGATGTACTGCGCCGTTCCCATCACCGAGCCGGTCGCGGTGATGTCGGAGCTCTCACCCGCCCTGGCGATGCCGAAGTCCGCCACCCGCGCTCGCCCCTCGCCGTCGATCAGGACGTTCTGGGGCTTCAGGTCGCGGTGGACGATCCCCTTGCGGTGAGCGAACCGCGCGGCATTGAGGATCTGGCGGGTGAAGTCGATCGCGTCCTTCGGGCTCATCCCGCCCTTGACCAGGTCCTTCAGCGAAGGGCCGTCGACGTACTCCATGGCGATGAAGTAGGTGCCGTCGAAGGCACCCCGGTCGAAGATGCCGACGACGTTGGGATGCTGGAGGCCGGCCGCCGCCTGGGCTTCGCGCTGAAAGCGCTGCACGAACTCCGAGTCCTGCGCGAAGTTGTCGTGGAGGATCTTGACGGCGACCTTGCGGTCGAGCTCGGTGTCGTCGGCGAGCCAGACGTCAGCCATCCCGCCGGAGCCGATCTTCCGGTCGAGGCGGTAGCGCTCGTCCACGACCATGCCCCTCTCGACGTCAGCCACCGGAGCCGCCCCCGTTCAGAATCGCCTCGGCGACCGCCTTGAAGATCGGCCCGCAGGTCGGCCCCCCGAAGCCACTCGTGTGCTCCACGACGCACGCGATCGCGATCTTCGGATCGGTCGCCGGGGCGAAGCCGATGAACCAGGCGTCGTTGACGCCCGCCGAGATCTCCGCCGTACCGGTCTTGCCGGCCACGTCGATGCCCGAGACGGCGGCCGCGGTACCCGTTCCCTCGCGCACCACGCTCTGCATCATCGTGTTGAGCTCCGCCGCCGTGTCCTCGCTCATCACCCGACTCTGACGGGCTGGATCGAGTTTCGTCTCCCGGCCGTCGGGATCGATCACCTTCGACCACAGCCTGGGCTCCATCAGCTCGCCCTTGTTGGCGACCGTCGCGGCGACCTCCGCCATCTGCAGCGGGGTCACCCGGAGGCGCTCCTGGCCGATCGCGACGCGCCCGATGTCGATCGTGTCGCCCGGACCGAGCAGCCTGTTGCCCTCATAGACGCCGCTCGCCGCGAGCTGGAAGCTCGGATAGTCGAGGCGCGGCTTCGCGTCGAAGCCGTAGCGGTCCATGTACTTGAACATGGTGTCCTTGCCGAGCTTCTCACCCGCCTGGGCCCACCAGGTGTTGACCGAGTTCGTCAGGGCGGTCGTCATGTCGATCGTGCCGAACTGCTCGCCGCCGGAGTTGGAGAGCGGCACTCCCTCGATCTCGATCGGGGACCGGCCGCTGAGGGTCGAGTCCGGCGTGAACTCGCCGCTGTCGAGCGCCGCCGTCGCCGTGACGACCTTCATCGTCGAGCCGGGCGGGTAGCCGGCCTGCGTCGCACGGTTGAAGAGAGGGGCACTCTGATCGCGGTTGAGCTGGGCGAAGTGCTTCGGGATCTGGTTCGGGTCGTACTCGGGGATGCTGACCATCGCCCTGACCTCGCCGGTGGAGGGGTCGAGGGCGACGACCGAGCCGCGGCGGCCGGCGAGCCCGTTGACCGCGGCCTCCTGCGCCGCCGGATCGAGCGCGGACTGAACGTTGTCCCCCTCCTGGGAGTGGCCCTGGAGCTGATCGAGCACCGAGAGGAACTCTGTCTTGTTGCCGACGAGCTCGTCGTTGTGGGAGAGCTCGAAGCCGACCCGCCCCTGCGTGACGAAGCTGTAGCCGATCGGATTGCCGAAGAGAGAGCCCTGTGGATATCGGCGCACGAAGACCTTGTTGTTGCCGCTGCCCTGTGGGATCGACTTGGCGATGACCGACCCGTCGGAGGCGAGGATGCTGCCACGCTTGATCGTCTGCTCCTCGAGCAGGGGCCTGCGGTTCGCCTGGTTCGCCTTCAGAGAGTCGGCGTCGAAGATCGACCAGTAGGAGGTGAACCCGAAGAGCAGGGCGTAGAGGATCAGCAGGAAGCCGAAGAGCTTGATGATCTGCCGGTTCATCAGCCGATCCTCGTCTCGTTCTGGAGGCGCACCCGGCGTCGCGCCTTGTCGGAGACCATCAACAACAGCGCGAGCAGAATGAAGTTCGCGACGATCGAGCTGCCGCCGTAGCTGATGAAGGGCAGCGTCACCCCGGTCAGCGGGATCACCCGTGTAACGCCACCGATGATCACGAACGCCTGGAGGGCGAAGATCGCCGTGAGGCCCGTGGCGAGCAGCTTCGAGAAGCCGTCCTCGGCCAGGATCGCCGTCTTGAATCCCCGCTCGGCGATCAGCGCGTAGATCAACACCACCGCCGCGCCGCCGAAGAGCCCGAGCTCATCCACGATCACCGCGTAGATGAAGTCGGTGTGCGGCGCCGGCAGGATCGCGCACCGATCCGGGAACCCGTGATTGCATCCGGGCAGCTGGACGAGCGACTCTCCCAGCCCCCTGCCGAAGAGCCCCCCGTCGGCCTGGGCGAAGATCGACTGCGAGAGCTGGTAGCCGGAGCCGCCCGCGTCGTGGAACGGATCCAGCCAGATGTCGAAGCGATCCTGGATGTGGGCCGCCGTGTGAGCGAAGAACCAGGCGCCGACCACGAACAGCAGCAGGCCGATGATCACGAACGAGAGCCGCGCCGTCGCGACGTAGATCAGCGCGAGGAAGGCACCGAAGAACATCACGGAGCTGCCGAGGTCGCGGATGAAGACCAGCAGGATCATCGCCGCGCCCCAGACGACCAGCAGCGGCCCGAGGTGCTTGAGGGGCGGCAGGACCAGGCCGAAGACGTTGCGGGCCCCGACGACAAGAACCTCCCGGTGCTCGTTCAGGTAGCTCGCCAGGAAGACGACGATGCAGATCTTCGCCAGCTCGGTGGGCTGGAAGGTGATCGGGCCGAGGTCGACCGCCAGGAACGCGTCGTTGGTCTCGTGCCCCAGGAAGCGGGGCATGATCAGCAGCACGATCCCCGCTAGCGCGATCAGGTACCGGTAGCGCTCCAGCGCCTCGTATTCGCGCAGGAAGATGATCGTCGCCGAGAAGAGGATCAGCCCAAGGACGAACCAGTTGGCCTGGTCGCGGGCGAGGCCCTCGTCGAGGCGGAACAGCATCACCATCCCGAACGCGGCCAGCAGCGCGACCAGCGGGAAGAGGTACGGGTCGGCGTCGGGGAGCCGGATCCGGATGACGATGTGGACGGCGACACACAGGGCGAGGAAGTAGCCGCCGTAGAGCACGCTCAGGTTGCCGAGCTGATCCGAGTTCGTGATCAGCACGGCGGTGAACCCGGCAGTGACCAGCAGTGCGACCGGGATCAGGGCGAAGAGCTCGCGGGTACGGGCGCTCAACGCTTCTGGGCCTGCTTGCCCTTGGAGGAGGCCCCGGAATTCTTCTTGTTCTTCTTCGGCTGCGGGGGCGGTGGCTGCGGCAGCCCCTCCGTCGGGCGGTTCTGGATGTCCTGGGCCAGACTGGTCGCGTCATCCTTGCCGCGCAGGGTGTGCCCGGTGACCGCCTTCTGGCGCTCCTCGGACAGCGTGCCCTCCTGAACCGGGATCGAGTACTGCTTCGAGTAGAGGCTCACGCCGAGCGGCAGCTCGTACGGCAGGCCCCTGTAGACCGCCACGTTCCCCTGGCTGTCAGTGCCCAGGAAGTAGATCGAGCGCACGAAGAGCACCGCCGCGACGATCACGCCCGCGATCACGGCGACCAGAGCGGCCCATTTGAGCGCCCGTCTCCGTCGCGATGGTCTCGGCGTCGGGCCCTGCCCGCGGATGCGGTCGGTCGCGCCGCGCATGCGCTCCCGGGTCAGTCCGGCGGACTCGGCGGTGCGCGAGATCAGCGTCGCGCCCTCCTCCGACTCCTTCGCGTCGGGGTCGGCGAGCCGGAATGCCACGGCGGTGATGTTGTCCCTGCCGCCGCCGCGGTTGGCTGCGTCGACGAGCCGGTTGACGGCGCTCCGCAGGTTCCTCGAGTTGACCAGGATGTCGCGGATCTCGTCGTCGGACACCATCGTGGTCAGGCCGTCACTGCAGATCAGGAAGACGTCGCCGTCGAGGGCCGGAAAGGTCATGGTGTCCACGTTCACGCTCGGTTCCGGTCCCAGGGCGCGGGTGATGATCGAGCGCTGCGGGTGCTCCTCCGCCTGCTCCTCGGTGAGCCTGCCCTGGCGGCGCAGCTCCTCGACCAGGGAGTGGTCCTTCGTCAGGCGCTTGAGCTCGCCGCCGCGCAGCAGGTACGCACGGCTGTCGCCGACGTGCCCGAAGGCGACCTCGTCGTCCTCCACGAGCGCCGCGGTCAAGGTGGTTCCCATCCCGGCGCGGGAGGAGTCCTCCTGGGCGAGCCGGTGAATTCTGCTGTTGGCCTGCTGGGCGATCTGCTCGAGCTGCCCTTCCGCCGAGGCGTCGTCGTTCCGCGGTCCGCGCTCGAAAGCGCCGGCCGCGATGCGCGAGGCAACCTCGCCGGCCTGCGCGCCGCCCATTCCGTCGGCGACGGCGAACAGCGGGGCCTTCGCGTAGTAGGAGTCCTCGTTGGCGTGCCGCTGCCGGCCGGTGTCGGTCTTGTGTGCCTCCTCGGCGACTCTCAACATCAGGAGACCTCGAAGCGGAACTCGGTGTCCCCGATCCGGATGAGGTCACCGGGCGAGAGCTCGGCCTCGCCGTGGAGCTCGCGCGAGTTGAGGAGAGTGCCGTTCGTCGAGTTCATGTCCTCGACGAAATATGCCCCGGAGCGATTGAACACTCGTGCGTGGATCCCGGAGGCATACCGGTCGTCCAGGCGGATGTCCGCGTCGGCCGAGCGGCCCAGCGAGATCCCCCCGAAGAGGTCGAAGTGCTCTCCCTTGTTGAGGCCGCCACCCTCCTCCACCACGAGGAATGCGTCCGTCCCGGCGGGCTCGACCCCGCCGGCAACCTCGTGGTAGCCCGTCTCGAATCCCGGCGTGGCCGTCCCGCGGAGATCCTTCAGCGAGCTCCGAGTCACCCAGAGCAAGAAGAGGAAGAGCACGGCAAGGAAGCCGAACTTGAGCGCTACCGCCAGCGGCTCGAGATCGTTATTCACTGCTCGATGTCGAAGGCGAAGACCTTGGTTCCGAGAGTGATCTCGTCGCCCGGAGACAGTCGGGCATTGGCGACCCGGCGGCCGTTGACCTTGACCCCATTGGTCGAGTTGAGGTCGACGATCTGCCAGTCCCCCACGTTCGAGCGTCGCAGCTCGGCGTGGTGCCGGGAGATGTTCGGATCGTCGATCACGCAGTCGTTCTCCTTGGAGCGCCCGAGGGTCGCCGTGGGGCCGTCCAAGACGTAGCGGCGGTCGTCCACGGAGACGATCGCCCGGGTCTCGGAGAACGCGGCGTCGGGGCGGCGCTTGGAGCGCGCCTTCTGCGCCTGCGTGGCCGAATAGACCATCGTGTGCCCGTGCTCGCCCTGCTCGGGTTCGGCGCCCTGGCGCTGCGGGGGCCTGACGAGGCGGGTCTGAATCCCGAACTCGCCCAGACGGAGGCGCTCGTCCTGGTCCAGATGAACCACCGGGCGCGTGAGCAGATCGTAGTCGTGGTGGCGGGCGTGCTCCAGCAGGTGCCCGCTGAGCTCCTGTGCGAGCGAGGACTCGTAGTCCTTGAAGCGCTCGTAGTCGTCCGGGCAGAGCCAGACGGTGTACTCGTTCGGCACGTAGACCCGCTGGACCGACGCCGTCTTGTGGGCGTCCATCTCCTTCGCGAGCTTGCGCGCGATCTCCACCGGCTGCACGCCGGAGCTGAAGGCGCGGCTGAAAACGCCTTCTACGAGGCCCTCTATCCGGGCTTCGAGGTTGCGCAGAACGCTGATCGGAAACTCCTCGGGTCGGCTTGGCCGCGAGCGTCTTGAACGGGTTGCGCTGAACTAAACGGGTTGCGCCTGGCGGCGCGCCCACGCACTACACGCCCGCATCAACGACGCGGAATGCTAGTGCCCTGCGCTACGCAAGCGCATCGGAGCCGCGCTCCTCCAGGGGCGCGTGGTGGTAAGGATCGGACGGGCGCAGAAAGGACTTCGACGGGCCCAGGCGGCGCGTGAGCAGCGCCGCGACGACCGCTGCGAGGATGGCGGCGAAGAGCAGCCCGGGCGGGCTGGCACCCCCGTCGACGAGGCGAAGCGCCGAGATCAAGCCGGCAGCCCAGACCAGGGCTCCGAGGGCGTCGAGCAGCGGCGCGCGACCCCGGATCAGCAACGGCAGCGCCCAGGCGGCCAGAGCGAACACTCCAGCCCCGGCCAGTACAGAGCCGTCGATCAGCGGCGCGACCACGTCGGTCAGGGCTGTGCCGGCGGACCCGGTCCAATGGGCGGGCGGGTCGGCCACGGGCCCGAGCAACAGCGTGCGGTGGGCCAGCTCCTCCCAGGCGGCAAGCCAGAGGTATCCGATGCCTCCGAGGAGGGCTCGGCCCGCGGCCCCGCGGGTGAGCCCGGCGAGCGCCGGGTAGACCGGGCCGAGACCGGCCAGGCCGAGGATCGGCGCAAGGCCGGGCAGCGCGATCGCCTCCGGCTGGATCGCCGAGAGGAGCGGCAGAGAGCCGAGGACCGCGACGAGCGCCGCGACCCCCGGATCGCCGGCGCCGATCACGATCCACAGCACGACGAGGGAAAGCTGAATCGCGTACGCCGGGCGCGGGCGCCCCAGCGCAAGGACACCCGGAAGCAGGGCGGCGAGGGCGATCGGCGCGGGGGCTCCGGTCGCGATCATGGCGGCGAGACCGACGGCGGCGACGCCCGCGCCGGGCAGGAACCGGGCGACGTCCGGGAGACGCCTGGGCTCGATCAGCTCCTCGCCGTCGATCCCCGCGATCGGTGGAAGCGGCTCGCCGTCGAGCTCGGAGATATGCGCTGCGAGCGCCGCGCCGAGCTCAGAGGAGAGGGGTCGCTCCTCGGGATCGGGATCGAGGGCTGCGTCGATCGCCTCCGTCATCGCCTCGGGCAGCTCGGGTCGGACGGCGCCGAGCGGGGCGATCGGCTCGCCGATCGCGCGGGCGGTCGCGGCCGGCCCCTCGCGGAGCAGGGGGTGCTCCCCGCAGAAGCACTCGTACATGGTCAGGGCGAGTGAGTAGACGTCGGCGGCCGGTCCGGGGCGCAGGCCGTCGGCCTGCTCGGGCGCCATGTAGGCGAGCGTCCCGACGACCGCTCCTGTCGCGGTGAGCGTCTTCTCCCCGGAGATGCGGGCGATGCCGAAGTCCACGAGCTTCGCCTGCTCCCCCGCGACCAGGATGTTCTCCGGCTTGACGTCGCGGTGAACGACACCGGCGCGATGGGCGGCGGTCAGGGCGGCAGCGGCGTCCGCGCCCACCTGGGCCACCAGTCGATCGTTGAGCTCGCCGCGGCGCCCGACCACCCGCAGGGTCTCGCCTTCGATCAGCTCGGAGACGAGGAAGGCGCGCTCACCGTCGGAGGCGAGCTCATAGAGGGTCGCGATATTGCGGTGCGCCAGGCGCGCCACCGCCTGGGCCTCCCGGGTGACGCGGGGGGCGCCGTGCTCGCGCTCGATCACCTTGACCGCGACCGGCCGCTGGAGGCGCTCGTCCCAGGCTCGGTAGACGGTCCCGAAACCGCCGCTTCCGATCCGGCCCTCGATCCGGAATCTCCCTAGAACCACCTCACCGACCATGGCTGATTTGAGTTCGCCCCCGGACGAACTTTTCCTGTTATGCGAGGGTGCTCAGAGGCGGAGCCGAGGAGCAACCCGTCATCTGGCGAAGCCGTGCCTGACCCCTTTTTCGGTACGTCACAGACATGCGTCACGACCCCTGTTCATACTGAAACGCGGTTTGGCCTTCCTCGACGAGGAACAAGACGACGTGGTCGTCGCCGACGAACCGCCTGAGCGTCCACGGCGCAGGGTCGGGGGGCCCCAAAGGCGACGCCAGCAGTTTCTGGTCCGACGCCTGATCGGTGTCGGAGTCGGCCTGGCGTTCCTGATCCTGATCGTGATCGGCATCCGCGGGTGCCTCGAGGCGCGCTCCGATCGCGCGTTGCGCAACTACGACTCCGACATCGCCTCGGTGATGCAGCAGTCCGAACAGAGCGGCAAGGATTTCTTCAACCTGTTGAACGGCTCGAGCACCACGTCGAGCTCGCTCGATGCCCAGCAGGAGGTGCTGCGACAGCGCGATACGTCCCAGACCCTCCTCGATCGCGCCAACCAGGTGAGCACGCCCGGGCAGATGCATGACGCCGATACGGCGGTCATTCAGACCCTGACCCTGCGACGCGATGCCCTCAGCTCGATCGCCCAGAACGTCACCCAGGCGACGGCGCGAACGCAGACCGGCAACGCGGTCACGGCGATCAGCAACGCAATGGGCTCGCTCTACGCCAGCGACGTGCTCTGGACCCAGATAGGCAAACCGGAGATGGAGAAGGTGCTCAAGGACGAGGGCGTGGATGCGCCACCGCTTCCCAACGGGAAGTTCATGCCGGCCAACGCCACCGACTTCCTCAACCAGACCACGCTGGTCACCAAGCTCAACACCCTGACCGGGCAGACCGCAACGACCGGCGGGACCCACGGGCTCCAGCTCGAGTCCACCTCGATCGGAGGCCAGACCCTGACGCCCGACTCCTCCAACACCGTACCCGCCGACTCACAGGAGATCGACATCCAGGTGAGCAACTCCGGCGACAGCGATGAGACCGGGATCAGCGTGAGCGTCACCTTGGGGGGCTCCTCGCTCAACGGGCAGCTGCAGGCGCTCAGCGCGGGCGAGACCGGGACCGTGAAGATCCCGCTGACCAGCAAGCCGGCCACCGGCGCCGACACGACCCTCCAGGTAGTGGTGCAGCCGGTGCCGGGCGAGCAGATCACCACCAACAACCAGTCCACCTACACGGTCATCTTCGGCCCCTGATGCGGGTCGCCTACCTCGGCCCGCCCGGGACGTTCAGCGAGGACGCCCTTCGAGCGGCGGTCGGAGACGAGGACGTGGAGGCGATCCCGTCAGCCTCCGTCTACGACGCGATCGTGGCGCTTCGCGATGGCGCGGCGGACCGCGCCCTGGTCCCCTTCGAGAACTCGATCGAGGGTGCCGTCACGGCGACCCTCGACACGCTGGCCTTCGACGCGGACGGCCTGGCGCTGGTCGGCGAATACGACCTGCCCATCCGCCACTGCCTGATCGCCCGCCAGGAGATGCCGCTGGATCGGATCGAGGTGGTGCTGTCGCATCCGCAGGCGAGTGCACAGTGCGCCCGCTTCATCCGCGAGAACCTGCCGCAGGCCGAGGTGCGGGCGGCTCCTAGCACGGCCGAGGCCGTCCGGACCGTCGTCGAGTCCGACCGGCCCTGGGCCGCCCTGGGAGCCGAGTCCGCGGCGAGGCTCTATGGCGCCGCGGTGCTGCAGGCCGGCGTCGAGGACGAGGCGGACAACATCACCCGGTTCGTCTGGGTGGCCCGACAGGGGACGAGCCCATCCGGCTCCGGACCCTGGCGCACCTCCCTCGTCTTCTCGGAGCTCGGGGAGGACCATCCCGGCGCCCTGGTGGACGCTCTGCAGGTGTTCTCCCGCCGCGAGGTCAACCTGACTCGCATCGAGTCACGCCCTTTGCGGCGCGGCCTGGGCCGGTACCAGTTCTTCCTCGACATCGAGGGCGCGGCCGGGGAGGAGCCGCTCGGTGCGGCGATCGAGGAGCTCCGCTCGAAGGCGGAAACGGTGCGGGTGCTCGGCAGCTGGCCGATCGCAGCGCCCCCGGGAGTCCCCGGGGCCAGCTAGGCCCTGCACTACAATCGCCCGGGACATGGGCAACGGGGCCACCGTGCACGCGAACGTGCCGGCCGGCGGTCGGGCATCGAAGAACGGCCACGAACACGCGCAGGCGAACGGCAATGGCGTAGCCCCTGACGCAGATGCGGAGGGCGAGGTAGCTGTAGCGGCCTTCCGCCGTCTAACGCGCGGACGGGTGCTTGTCCTGAATGCCAGCTATGAGCCGCTCAACGTCTGCACGGTCCGCCGCGCGCTCGTCCTGATCCTCAAGGAGAAGGCCGAGGTCCTCGAGAGAGGCGATGGCGTCCTCCGCTCGGAGACCATGCGGATCGACCGGCCGGAGGTGATCCGGCTGATCACCTTCGTGCGGGTTCCGCGCGACATCCACCGCCGTCGGATCACTCGCAAGGCGGTCCTCGCGCGCGATGGGTGGACCTGTCAGTACTGCGGCGCGAGCAAGCATGGCCTGACCGTCGACCACGTCATCCCGCGGAGCCGCGGTGGCGAGTCGGTCTGGGAGAACATCGTGGCCTCCTGCGCACCCTGCAATCGCAAGAAGGGGAACCGTCTCCCGCAGGAGATCCGCATGCACCCGAAGCGCCGGCCCCGGCCGCCGGGACCGACGGTCTTCATCCGGATCGCCGCGCCACGGACGCCG
>DATAPB010000247.1:0-4530 GCA_036265435.1 Solirubrobacterales bacterium
CCCGACGCCGGTCGAGTAGCTAGTCGCCCGGCTCAGACGGCGGAGGGTTCTTCGGGGCGGATACTCCGCCGCCGATCCCGCCTGAGTTCGGGACGCCGCGGAAGAGCACCTTGAGCAGTGCCTCCCGCAGTCCCGGCACCTGGGAGGCGTCGACCGTCTGACCTTTCTGATCGAGGTCGATCCCGTGCTCGCGCAGGACCTGCTGGATCTCCTCGCGCTTTCCGGTGCCGCGCAGGTCGAGGGTCTGCGACGAACCGGGCGCGGTCCACCCTGGCTCGCCCATGGAGACGCTCTGATCGTCGGGGATCGCGCTGCCGGTCACGGCCTGCTCGAACTCGGGGGTGCCGGGCTCAGGCATCGCGCGTTCGTCGTTCTTCTTCAGGAAGCCGAACAGGCCCATTACCTGAACGTATACCGAACCCACAACGGGATTTGGCGGTGCTAGTACTCCGCGGGCGATGGGCGAGAACCCGGAGATCGTGCGCCGGCTGACCGACCACTTCAATGAGACAGGTCAACCCGGACCAATGGAGCTGTACGACGCGGAGGTCGCCTTTGTCACTCGCGGGGATGTCGGCAGCCCGCAGAGATACACAGGAGAGATACACAGGAAAGCAGGGGCTTGCCGATGTCAATGCTGCGTTCCGGGAGGTCTGGAAGAAGATCGACGCACAGATCGTCGAGCTGATCGAGGGCGACGACGTCGTGGTCGCAATGATGCGCATGAGGCTTCTCAGCCATGAGGGCGTGGACCTCGAGGTCGAGGAGGATTGGCCCTACTGGCTGCGCGACGGCACGGTCGTCCGCGTCGAGCAGCACGCGACCAAGCCGAGCGCGCTGGAAGCCGCCGGACTGTCCGGCTAGGCGCCCGGGTCGTCCTCGGGATCGGAGGAGCTCGAGCCGAGCTCCACGCCGACCAGGTTGGCGGGCCTGCCCGGCAGGTACATCGAGGAGCCGGTGGCGAGAGCGACCTGCTTGCCTTCCGCGTTGGTCAGCTCGGCAGCGACGACGACGAGGGTCCGACCGCGGTGCAGGATGCGCGCCCGGGCCGTCATCTCGTTGCCGTCGGGGAACACGGGCCGCAGGTAGTTGACCTTGAAGTCCAGGGTGGCGACGGCGGTGTCGGCCGGAGCCGTGCTGAACGCGGCGGAGGTCATCGCGCTCTCGGCGAGCATGGCGGTGAAGCCGCCCTGGATCGTCCCGGCGGAGGTCGAGAGCCACTTGCTGCAGGGCAGGACCACCACGGTCTCCCCCTCATCCGCCTCGACCAGGCGCAGGCCGGTGAGGTGGTAGATCGGGGGCCGGGGAAGCTCGCCGGCGATCAGGTCCCGGAGGATCTCGAGGCCGCTGCGGCGCTCGAACACCTCCTGAGGGATCAGCTCCCCCTCGACCTCGCGCCGGAGGGGGTCTCGGGCATCGCTGCCCGGTTCCGGCATCTCGACCACCATGCGTGCCCCCGGGGGATCGGGGAGCGGGTCGACCGGCGGGAAGACCGTGCAGCGAGTGGTCCCGTGCGAGATCAGCTGGTCCTCGTCGTCGAAGAGGAAGGCCTCAGAGATTCCCAGGGACCGACCCCGGTAGATCAGCTGCCCCGAGCCGGTGACCGCCGACCTCGCCTTCGGCACCACCGGTCGGAGAAACGACATCGAGAGCTCGGCCGTCGTCATTCCCTGCCCCGGTCCGACATCTGAGTGAATGACCGAGCCGAGCGCCGCATCGCCGATCAGGGCGAGGACGCCGCCGGAGATCAGGCCGGAGGAGTTCGCGAACCAGGGCGACGCCGGCATGGTGAAGGTCGAGTGCCCGCGAGAGCCCTCGGTCATCTCGAGCTCGGTGAGGTAGCCCATCGGCGAGTACGGGATCAGCCCCCGGCGGGCCGCACCCATGCGCTCGACCCCGGGCAGAGCCAGGAACGAGCGGTCGGGGTAGCCGCCCTTGGCGGGCTCCTGCCAGATCATCCGTCGCACATTCGCGGCCGGGCCGCTGCTAGCCCGCGAGGATGTGGCGCGCGGCCTGGGTACCGGCTTCGATCACGCCCGTGTGATCCCGGTCGGGATCGGAGAGGACCTGGAGAGCGATCCCGTCGGCCATCGCGAACAGGAGCGCGACCACCGCGTTGATGTCGACGCGGGGCGAGATCGCGCCCTCAGCCTGCTTGGCGCTAAGGATCTCGGCCACGTGGTCGCGGGTCCGGTTGAAGAGCTCTCCCACCTCGCGGATGATCTCGGGGTTGCGCCGCCCGGCCGTGAAGAGGTCGAAGAGGAGCACCCAGAAGCCGGGATCGTTCTCGATCGAGTCCTGGAGGTCGGCGACGAGGATCTCGAGGATCTCGTCGACGGACTGCGCCTCCCCGAGCGGTTGATCGAGGCGGGCGATCCGGTGCTCGGTGTCCCGCCGGACGACCTCGACCAGCAGGGCCTCCTTGGTTCCGAAGTAGTAGTGGAGCAGCCCCCGGCTGACGCCGGCCTCACGGGCCACATGCTCGAAGGTCGAGCCGGCGATGCCCCGACGGGCGACGCTCGAGCGCATCGCCTCGACGATCCGCTGGGCCTTCTCCCCGCTGAGCTCGCGTGTCTTCGTGGCCTCCACGGCCCGAACATTAGGACCTTGGCTGGCTGGACAGCCTGCTCGCTAGCGGAGCTTGACCGGCGGGTTGTGCCCGGGGATGACGACGGCCGGATCGAGCTCCCGGATCCGCCTCCACTGCTCAAGCAGCTCCTCGCGCTCGGGGCCGAAGTCCTCGGGCAGGTCCATCTCGTCGAAGTACTCGGGGAGCGGCCCGACGCAGTCGGAGGCGATCACCACCAGGCCGTCGTCGGTGTCCACGAGCAGTGAGATCAGCCCGTCCGAGTGCCCCGGGGTGCGGATCCAGCGCAGCCCCGGCTCGATCTCGCCCTCCTCACCCTCCAGCACCTCGAGGTTCGCCAGCTCCAGGACGCCCGAGACGATCTGGGCGTAGGGGGCCTCGGTCTCGAGCTTGTGCACGTAGGTGCGGCGCATCGGCCACCCGACGAGCCCCTCGGCGTGGTCGAAGTGAAGGTGGGTGAGGATCACGTCCTTGACATCGTTCGGGTCGACGCCGAGCTCCCCGAGCGCCCCGTTCAGCGGGGCCCCCTGCATGATCAGCCCGGGGTCGACGAGGTAGTCGCGCTCCCCCCGGACCAGCAGAGAGTTCGGGAAGGCGACCATTCCGGTGCTGCGGCCGGCGAGCTGCAGCGACTTGTAGCGCTCGAACCCCTCGGCGGAGCTGTCGACGTTCGCCACCTCGGCCTCGCCCTTCGAGACCGCGAAGACGTAGCGCTGGGCCGGCACGAGGATGTGGACGCTCGCCATCGGCGAGCAGACTAGTGAGCGCCACCCCCGGGCGGGCAGCTCGAGCGTCTTTTCGCCGGCCCGCTCGCCATCGATTGACCCGCGTAGGCTGGGTTTCTGAGCGCGCAGCGGACGGACAGCTCATTCACGGGGAAGACCGCCTGGGCCCGGAACCTCGCGACTCCGGTCCGGGACTTCCTCAGCGCCGAGACGGGAGGCGCGGTGGTGCTGCTCGCGGCGGTTGCCGCGGCGCTCGTCTGGGCCAACTCGCCGTGGCCGGACTCCTACGAGTCGTTCTGGACCACCAAGCTCTCGATCACCGTCGGGAGCGGCGGCATCTCGATGGACCTCCGCGACTGGGTCAACGAGGGCCTGATGACCTTCTTCTTCCTCGTGGTCGGGCTCGAGGCCAAGCGCGAGCTCGACACCGGGGAGCTCCGCGAGCGCCAGCGGTTGGCGATCCCGGTCTTCGCGGCGCTCGGCGGGATGGCGCTGCCCATCCTCATCTTCACGGCGTTCAACGCGGGCGGTTCCGGCGCTCACGCATGGGGCGCGGCGATGTCCACCGACACGGCGCTGGCGCTGGGCGTCCTCGGTCTGCTGGCGCCGCAGGGGACTCGTCTCCGTCTCCGGGTTCTGACGCTCGCCGTCGTCGACGACTTCGTCGCGCTCATCGTGATCGCGACGGTCTACACCGACCACATCGATCTGCTCGCACTGGCGATTGCGGTCGGGTTCTTCGCCGTCCTCCTGGGGCTCCGCTACGTGCGGGGCACATGGCGGAACGAAGCGGCGGTCGTCACGGGAGTCGCGCTCTGGGTGGCGCTCTTCGAGTCGGGGATCGATCCGGTCGTCGCCGGGCTGGCGGTCGGCCTGGTGACGAGCGCGTACCCGCCGGAGCGCGGCGAGCTCGAGCGGGTGACCGAGCTAACCCGTTCGTTCCGCGAGCAGCCGACGCCGGAGCTCGCTCGGAGCGCCCAGCGCAGCGTGGCGTCGGCGATCTCGGCGAACGAGCGACTGCAGTACACGCTGCACCCCTGGACGAGCTACGCGATCGTGCCGGTGTTCGCGCTGGCCAACGCCGGCGTCCACATCGACGGGGGTCTCCTCGGCGATGCCGTCGGCTCGCCGATCACGCTCGGGATCCTGTTCGGCTACGTGGTCGGCAAACCGCTCGGCATCCTCACTGCAGCCTGGCTCGGCTCGCGTCCCTGGTTG
>DATAPB010000248.1:0-2909 GCA_036265435.1 Solirubrobacterales bacterium
AGGGTCGCCTGCTGCATCCACTCGCCGGCCTCCGGGCCAAGCGCATAGGCGCCGGTCAGACGCTCGCCATCGCTGAGCAGGGTGAGGAATCCGTTCGACTCGGCGTAGGCGCGCGTGTAGGTGGCCGTCTTCGACACCTCCGCGAGCATGGCGGTGCCGCCGAAGCGCCCGGATGTGTCCCCGACCGCAGCTGCCTGCGGGTCCGTGTAGACCACTCGCGGGACGGCCTCGTAGTCGGCCCTGCGCGGCTGCCCGAGGATGTTCGCGGCGACGACCTCACCCTGGTACTTGCCGACGTGGGTCAGGGGCCAGATCCCGACGACGTCGCCGATCGCCCAGAGCTTTTCCCCGGCGCGCATGTGCATATCGACCGGGACGCCTTTCTTGTCAGGCTCGACGCCGACGGTCTCGAGGCCGACATCCTGCACCCGAGCGCGCCGCCCGGTGGCGACGAGCAGCCGGTCGCCCCGCACTTCCTGCCCGTCGTCGAGTTCGAGCACGTAGTCGTCGCCGTCGCGCCGGGCGGCGCTGGCGCTCGCGGCGAGAACGAGCTCGATGCCCTCGTCCTGAAGGACCTCTCCCAACGCCTTGCCCAGGGGAGCGGGCTCGCGGCCGAGCACGTGCTCCGCCATGTCGATGATCACCGCCCCGCTGCCGAGCCGATGGACGGCCTGCGCCATTTCGACACCCACCGGGCCGCCGCCCAGGATGAGCAGACGCTGGGGAACGGCCTTCATGCCGGTGGCCTCACGGTTGGTCCAGATGCCGTCGAGCTCGCGCAGGCCCGGGATGGGAGGAACGACCGGATCGGAGCCGTTCGCGAGCACGACGTGGTCCGCGGTGTGTCGCTCACCGTCGACCTCGACCGCGCCCGGGCCGGCGAGCCGGCCGGTGCCGCGCAGCAGGTCGATCCCGTGGTCCGTCAGCCACTTCTCCTGACCGGCGTCGGAGTAGTCCGAGACCATGAAATCGCGCCAGGCGAGGGCCGCCTCGACGTCGACTTCGGCGCTCGCCGCCGCTTCGTTCGCCCCGTGCACCGCCTCGCCCGGGCGAAGCAGCGTCTTCGACGGTACGCAGGCCCAGTACGAGCACTCACCGCCCGCCAACTCGCGCTCCACGACGGCGACCTGCAGGCCGCCCTCGGCAAGCGCTCCGGCGCAGTGCTCCCCCGGCGAACCGGCGCCGACGATGATCACGTCGTAGTCGCTCATTGGCGGACCGTCTCGGTGTGAGCCGTCGCGTCCGCGACCGCCTCGTCGGGCGTCCTCCCCTGGTCACGGGCGACGATGTACGCCGCGTACCAGGTGGACCAGTGGTGCTTAGGGGCCGTGGGCTCGTACTCGCCGTGATGCTCCTCCGCCTCTCGGAGGAGCTGAGTCAGGGTCTCGACGTCCATGGCAGTTCCTCTCTGTGGTCGTTGATCATCGTCCGGGCAGGCGCTCCTTGATCTCCTGGAGCTGCCAGGTATTGCCATCCGGGTCCTTGAACGAGGCGAAGGTCCTGTAGGACTGACGCTCCGGGTCCGGGCCCGGGACCGGCCCGCCGTCGAGGTGGTAGAGCTCGCTCACCTCGATGCCCCGGCCGATGAGATCCTCGCGAGCCGCGTCGATGTCGTAGACGGCGAGCTCGGAGCCCTGGAAGGAGCCGGGCTCGGCCGGCGTGATTCCCTTGCCGAACGAGATCGAGCAGCCGGAGCCAGGGGGCGTGAACTGGACGATTCGAACGCCCTCGCCGGGCTCGATGTCGATGTCCAGCTTCCAGCCGAGGCTCTCGTAGAAGGCCTTCGCACGATCGACATCGGAGACCGGGACGGTGACCACCTCGAGCCTGACCTCGCCCGGTTTCGGCGGATCGCTGGCGCTCGCGGCTTGACCGGTGGCGTCTGTGGAACTCATCTGGTTCTCCTTTGATCGAAGCTTCGGTTCGTGGGCCCGCTCACCGCAGCGCCCTGAACGCCGCGCGCAGCTCGCTCGTGAACAGCTCCGGCTCCTCCCAGGCGGCGAAGTGGCCCCCCTTGTCAACCACGTTGAAGTAGGAGAGATTGGGATAGAGCCTCTCGGCCCAGCTGCGCGGGGCCCTGTAGATCTCGCCGGGGAACACCGTGAAGGCGACCGGCAGCGAGGTCTCGGGTGGCGCCTTCCCCGTCGCCGCAGCGGCAGCGGCGGCGCGCTGGCTCTCCCAGTACATCCGCGCGGCCGAGGTTCCGGTCGCCGTCACCCAGTAGAGGGTGATGTTGTCGAGGATGTGGTCGCGCGTGAGGCCACCCGCGGGATTCCCGTCGACGAAGGCCTGCGAAATCTTCAGGTGGCTGTCGGTGTCGTGGTCGAGCATCCAGGCCGCCAGACCGGCGGGCGAATCGGTCAGCGAGTAGCCGATCGACTGCGGTGACTGCCCCTGCTCGGCGATGTAGCCCTTCTTGAATTGCGTCCGGAGCAGATCGAGCGCCTCGTGCTCCTCCTCGGTGAGCCCTTCCGGCTCGGGCGCGCCGGCAAAAGCTGACGCGACGAGCTCGTTCGGGGGTCTCCTCAGGAAGTTGAGGTGGATGCCGGCCAACCCGGCCGGCGCCTGGAGCGCCATGGTGTCGCTGACGGCGGCGCCGAGGTCGCCGCCCTGGGCGACGTAGTGGTCATAGCCGAGGCGGTTCATCAGCTTCGCCCAGGCTTGCGCCACGTGCCCTGGGTCCCAGCCGACCGACGAGGGCTGCGCCGAGAAGCCGTACCCCGGGATCGAGGGCACCACCAGGTGGAAGGCATCGGCGGCGTCACCGCCGTGCGCGGTCGGATCGGACAGCGGGCCGATGACGTCGAGCATCTCGACGATCGAGCCGGGCCAGCCATGCGTGAGGATCAGCGGCAGGGCGTTCTCCTGGGGCGACTTCACGTGGATGAAGTGGATGTCGAGGCCGTCGA
>DATAPB010000249.1:0-3076 GCA_036265435.1 Solirubrobacterales bacterium
GAGCGGCGAGTCGTTGTCGCCACCGAACCAGAGCAGCGTGTAGGCGATCCAGGTGATCGCCGAGCCGATCGCCGAGGCGACCGACGTCAGCAGGATGTCGCGGTTGCGGACGTGGCCGAGCTCGTGCGCGAGAACGCCGCGAAGCTCGTCCTCCGAGAGCAGCTTGCGGATCCCCTCCGTGACCGCGACCGCCGAGTGCTGCGGGTTGCGGCCGGTGGCGAAGGCGTTGGGCTGCTCCTGGGGAATGACGTAGAGCTTCGGCATGGGCAGGCCGGCGCGAGTCGTCAGCTCCCGCACCATCTGGTACAGGCGCGGGTCGTCCTGCTCCGAAACGGGCTTGGCGCGGGCGGCGCGCAGCGCGATCTTGTCGCTGAACCAGTAGAAGATCAGGTTCAGCACGAGGGCGATGACGAGGAAGCCGAGTGCTCCCTGCGGCCCGCCGATCAGCGCGCCGATGACGACGAGCAGTCCGCCCAGCCCCGCGAGCAGCAGGGTGGTGCGGATCGCCGCGCCGAAGTTGGAACGCTTGGTGGTGGTCATCTGTGCTGTCTCCTTTGTGTGACTTGGAAAGCTTGCAGCGAGTATACGCACTCGCTTGAAGCACCAATAAGACTTGGTGATGGTTTCATACCGTCACGATCGGCTACTATGTCGTCCTGTGACCACCACCAGCCGGCGCAGTGAGCGGCAGGAATGGAATCCGGATCTGGGCGTGCTCGCCAGCCGCTTCCTCCTCTCCCTGCAGGATGAGCTCTTCGAGCGCCTTTCGGAAGCCGGCTACGACGATCTCGACCCCAGGTACGGCCCCGTTCTCGCCTACCTCGACGAGGACGGCGTTCGCGCCACCGAACTGGCCCGCCTCTCCGGCCGTCACAAGCAGATCATCGGGCGCATCGTGGACGAGCTCCAGGAGCTCGGCTATGTCGAGCGCCGCCCGGATCCCGCGGACCGTCGCGCCAAGCTCATCTACCCCACGGAGCGCGGACTCTATGCGCTGCGCCTGAGCGATCAGACCATCGCCGACGTCGAGGCACGCCACTCGCGGGAGGTCGGGGCAAGGACCTACGCGCAGTTCCGGGACGTGCTGCGCGGGGTGGTCGCGCGGAGGACGCAGTTCAAGGAGGTGACTACGTCAGGAGCGGAACGATGAGCGGCGTTCGCCGACAGCCGACCGCGCCCGGCCATAACCGACCATTCCGCTAGGATTTCCTGGCGATGCTGTTTTCCACGAGAGCGGAGTATGGGGTGCGCCTGATGGTCGAGCTCGGCCGTCAGGAGGACGGCGCCCCGGTGGCGCTGAGCGCCGTCGCCGAGTCAGAGCGGCTGCCGCTCTCCTACCTCGAGCACCTGGTCGCCAAGCTGCGCAAGGCCGGCCTGGTCGAGAGCCAGCGCGGTGCGCACGGTGGCTATCGCCTCGGCCGGCCCGCCGACAAGATCGAGATGCTCGAGGTGGTGCAGGCGCTCGAGGGCGCGATCTCCCCGATGGAGTGCTTCCAGCCCGACCCTGAGGGGAAGGTCTCCTGTTCGCACGAGACCGACGGCGACCACGCCTGCGCGACGAAACTTCTCTGGACCCGGGTGCAGGGCGGCGTGACCAAGGCGCTCGCGGGCACGACGCTCGCCGAGCTGGTGGTGTTCTCCGACCAGCACGCGCCCGCTCCCGCCCCGAGGGCCACCGCGGCCAGCGCCGCGTAGCGACAACTTCAAACGAACCAACTGGAGCCGAATTGGCAGAACTCGAGATCCGCAACCTGCACGTGACCGCCGAGGGCAAGGAGATCCTCAAGGGCGTCAGCCTGGACGTCGAGAAGGGATCGATCCATGCCCTGATGGGGCCGAACGGCTCCGGCAAGTCAACCCTTGCCAACGCGATCATGGGGCACCCCGGCCTCGAGGTCACAGAGGGCACCATCACCTTCAAGGGTGAGGACATCACCGAGGCCGACCCGGAGGAGCGCTCGAGGATGGGCCTCTTCATGGCGTTCCAATACCCGGTGGCGATTCCCGGGGTCACCGTCGCCAAGTACCTCCGGATGATCGTCAACGCGCACCGCGAGGCGGCCGGCGAAGAGGCCGTGAAGCTGAAGGACTTCCGCAAGGAGACCGAGGAGGCGATGGCTCTCACGAACATCCCCAAGGACTTCTCGTCCCGCTACCTCAACGACGGCTTCTCGGGCGGCGAGAAGAAGCGGATGGAGATCCTGCAGCTCGCGATGCTGCAGCCCGAGCTCTCGGTTCTCGACGAGACGGACTCCGGCCTGGACATCGACGCACTACGCGTCGTCGCCGAGGGCGTCAACAAGTTCGCCGGCCCCGGCATGGGCGTCCTGATCATCACCCACTACCAGCGCATCCTGCACCTGATCAAGCCGGACGGGGTACACGTCCTCTTCGACGGGCGCATCGTCAAGGAGGGCGGCCCCGAGCTGGTCGAACAGCTCGAGGAGAAGGGCTACGGCTGGATCCGCGAGGAGGTCGAGGCGGGCGCCACCGCCTAGCGAGGCCGAGATGGAGCCGACGGCGACCACAGCCCCCTCCCTGCCGCGGTCAATCGAGGAGATCCGCGCCGAGTTCCCGATCCTCGCCCGCGAGGTCCACGGCGAGCCGCTCGCGTACCTGGACAACGGGGCGACTGCGCAGAAGCCGCTGGCGGTGATCGACACCCTCGATCGGTACTGGCGCGAGCACAACGCGAACGTCCACCGGGGCGTCCACACACTCTCGGAGGAGGCGACCTCGCTCTACGAGGAGGCGCGGCGGACGGTCGCCTCGCACCTCGGCGCCGATTCTCGCGAGGTGGTCTTCGTCCGCAATGCGACCGAGGCCCTCAACCTGGTCGCCTATTCGTGGGGCAGGACCAAGATCAAGTCGCGAGACCGGATCGTGGTCACCGAGATGGAGCACCACTCCAACGTCGTCCCCTGGTACCAGTTGGCCAAGGAGAAGGACGCCGACCTCGACTGGGCGCCGATCGACGATGACGGCCGGCTCGACATGGAGGCGCTCGCCGCGCTGCTCGAGCGAGGCCCGAAGCTCGTCTGCGTCGCCCACGTCTCGAACGTGCTCGGCACCATCA
>DATAPB010000250.1:0-9264 GCA_036265435.1 Solirubrobacterales bacterium
AGCAGGACCGCCCGGCGCCACGCCGGCCGGGTCAGGTTGGTGATCGTGCGAGCCCTCATTTCGGGCCTCCTTCGAGTCGTGGCCGCGGGCCTTGCCTCCGATGAGGCGAGGCTGCGGTGCCTGTTTGACGGCCCCGGCGCACCTGGCTCCTGAGACGGGCCGCCTCGAGCAGCGTCAGCAGCCCGAGCCACCCGGTGAATGGATGCTGGCCACCGAGCTCGTCGCAGAGGGAACCGGCCATGCCGGCGCCGTCGGGTCGAAGCTCGAGCGTCAGCCGCAGCGGCGCGGGCTGATGGTCGGTGCGGTCCGGGTCCATGCAGCGAGTCTGCGCCCGGCCCCCCCCGACGGCAACGGGGAGCGACCCTTGACTCGACCCTTGACCCGTCCTGTGGGAGCCTTGGCCCATGCCCGGCCGTGCCCAATCCACCCTGCTGGAGCGCGACGCGGAGCTTGAGGCGCTGGAATCGGGGCTGGAGGACGCACGCCGTGGCGCTGGGCGCCTGGTCGTCATCGAGGGGTCGGCCGGGATCGGCAAAACGCGGCTCCTGGAGGAAGCGCGCGACGCCGCAGCCCGCGTTGGGATGCGCGTCCTGGCCGCCCGCGGGACCGAACTCGAGCGCGACTTCCCGTTTGCGCTCGTGCGCCAGGCGTTCGAGCCCACGTTGATGGCGTTTGAGCCGGGCGAGCGGGAGGAGCTGCTGGCCGGCGCGGCGCGCCCGGCGGGTCCTGTCGTCGGCCTCGGGAATGCGTCCGCCGACGCCGGTGCATCCGCCGACGCGTCGTTCACGACCCTCAATGCGCTGTACTGGCTGACGTCGAACCTGGCCGAGGCCCAACCGACGCTGCTAGCGATCGATGACGTCCAGTGGTCGGACTCGCCCTCGCTGCGTTTCTTCCGCTTCCTAGTTCCGCGTCTCGACGACCTGCCCGTCGTGCTCGCGGTCGCGGCCCGGCCGGCAGAGGGGGACGCGGAGCTATTCCCCCAGCTCGTCGCCGACTCCGCGGGGAGCGTGATCCGGCCGCACGAGCTCAGCAAGGATGCGGTGGCTGAGCTGGTGCGCGAGGGGCTATCCGCCGACGCCGACCAGGAGTTCTGCCTCGCCTGCCACGAGGCGAGCGCCGGCAACCCGTTCATGCTCCGCGAACTGCTCATCGAGCTGGCCGCCGACGGCAGTCGGGGGAGCGCCGCCGAGGCGCCGCAAGTGGGCGAGGTCGAGCCCGCGACGATCCAGCGGGCAGTGCTCGTGCGGCTGGCGCGGCTCCCCGAGCCGGCCTCGCGGCTGGCGCGGGCGGTTGCGGTCCTGGGTGACGAGACCCCGATCCCCGACGCCGCCGAGCTCGCGGAGCTGGATCGCGGCGCGGCCGCCGATGGTGCCGATGCTCTCGCGGCCGCCGACGTGATCGCCCCTGGGCGGCCGCTGCGCTTTGTCCACCCGCTGGTGCGCGGCGCCATTTACGCGGACCTGCCCAGTGCGGCGAGGGCCACCGCCCACAGCCGCGCGGCGGCGCTGCTCTCGGGCCGCGGCGCGGAACCCGAGCGGATCGCCGTCCACCTGCTCGCGACCGATCCCGCCGAGGACCCCACCGTCGTCGAGGTGCTGATCGCGGCGGCGCTGCGCGCGCTCGACCGCGCCGCCCCCGAGACCGCGATCGTCTACCTGCGCCGCGCGCTTGCCGAGCGACCGGCCGGCGACGTGCGCCTCGATCTGCTGCGGCTGCTCGTGCGGGCGTCCTTTCGCGCCGGGGACCGTGGCCGGTTCGAGGAGTTGCTCGTCTCCGGGGCGTTCGAGGAGCTGACCGCCAACTCCGAGGCGCTGCTCGAGTCCGCGCGAGAGTTCGCGTTCCTGCTCAATAACTGGGGATCGATCGAGGAGATCGCGGCGCTGCTCGAGCGCGCTACAGAGGCCGCAACCGAGGCCGGAGACCACGATCTCGCCATGCAGCTCCAGGGGACGCTTTTGCTCTGGACACGGCGGCCCCCGGCCGAGGCGCGTGCGCGGCTCGATCGCTTCAAGGACTGGATCGAGCCCGATTCGCCGGGCGAGCGGCTGTACTTGGCGCTCCAAGCGTTTTGGGGCCTGTTCACGGGCGAGCCGCGAGCGACCCTGGTCACCCTCGCACAGCGAGCGGTGAAGGGCGGAAAGATCTGGCGTGATTACCCCGACGAAGGGGTGCCGGCCGTGGTGACCCAGGTTCTGCTGCTGACGGACGAGCTCGACGCCGCCGAGCGTTGCCACGATGAGTACCTCTCGATCATCGGTTCCCTCGGAAGCTGGGCGACTGCGACCGCAGGGTGGGGGCAGGGCGCGCTGGCCTTCCTGCGAGGGGACGTCGCCGATGCCGAGGCGGCGGCGCGGACCGCCGTCGAGGTTTCCCGCGAGGGGGGCTTCGCGCTCGCCTTCCCGACCCGGCTGGCGCTGCTGGTCGAGGTGCTGGTCGAGCGCGACGACCTTGCGGCAGCCGATGCCGAGCTCGCGAGGAGCGGGATGGCTACGGTGATGCCGGATGGCTGGTGGTTCGGCCCGCTGGCTTTTAGCCGCGCACGCCTGCGGCTCGCCGGTGGACGGTCGCGGGAGGCGCTCGAGGATCTCATCTCCTTCGGTGGGATCGCGGCCAAGGCCGGGATCCGGCCCGAGTACCACCCGGCGCTTTCCTATGTGGCGCTCACCCTCGAGGGAGTCGGCGAGCATGCCCAGGCCAAGGCCGTCGCCGATCAGGAGCTGGCGGGCGCGCGCGCCTGGGGGCTGCCGCGGAGGATCGGGATCGCGCTGCGCACGCTCGGGCTCTTGGAGGGCGGCGAGCGGGGGCTGGAGCTGCTTCGCGAGTCGCTTAGCGTGCTCGAGCCGTCCCCTGCAAGGCTCGAACGCGCCCGCACGCTGGCCGAATACGGCGCCGCGCTGCGGCGCGCCAACCGCCGCGCCGAGGCGCGCGAGCCGCTGCGGACCGCGCTCGAGTGGGCGCGCTCGGCGGGCGCGCTGGCGGTTGCGCGCCGCGCCCACGAGGAGCTCGAGGCCACCGGCGAGAAGCTGCGGCCGCTGCTGGAGGGCGGCATCGATTCGCTCACGCCCAGCGAGCGGCGGGTCGCCGCTCTCGCGGCCGAGGGCCACACCAACCGTGAGATCGCGCAGAGCCTATTCGTGTCGGTCAAGACGGTCGAGGGCCACCTCTCGAACGCCTACCGCAAGCTCGACGTCAGCTCGCGCCGGGAGCTGAGCGCCGTGCTGGCGGGCTAGCAGTGGGCGACGTCTCCAGGGGAGTCCTGCAGTGTCCCTTTGCCGCGAGCTCGCCCGGAAGCTCCGGCGACTCCCAGACCTCGATAGCGGGGTCAATCAGGTCGTCGCGGATTTCGCCAGCGCCGCTGTACGCAGCGATCACTTGCCGGACGAGATCGACGTTCTCCTCCGACATCGCCTGCCCAGTATCTCCGGTGCTGCTTTCCATGCAAAGCGGATAGCTGCTTCTCGTCCAAAGCAGCTACTCCGAGAGCCCCGCGACTTCGACGGCCTCCTGGTGATCCCAGAAGTATTCGGCCATCCACGACCTTGCCCTTCTGAATGTCAGGACCAGGCTGTACTCCATGTATCCCTCGATTCCCGAGTGTTCGCCCGGTCACGTGCGTTCGCACTGCAGATGAGGCCGGGCCGTCACCTTGATGCTCCGGCTATTTACAGCGGTTGGAACGCGACCAGCGGTTGCCGATTAGCCCCGCTTCCTATTAGGCTGATCTCATCAGCCGATTCCGTCTCTTTGGACAATGAGGCAGGATCATGGATTTGGAAGCGCAGAGAGATCAGCTTGAGGCGCTGGCCGAGGCGCAGGGGGTTGACCTCGCCCCGGTGAACCAACTCCCCGACGATCCGCGTCTCCGGATCCTAGGCCTCGCGACGCTGCTCGGGATCGACCCGATGGCGGCGCAGCGAGGGGACGTCCCGGTCAAGCGGCTCGTCACCGAAGCGAGGAAGCGAGAGCGAGCCCGGGCGAAGTACGAGCGCGAGGAGCTTAAGCGCCTGCGCAAACTCGGGATCGAGATCGATGCCGACCAGGAGGCTGAGCGATGACGCTCTCAAGCGGCCTGTCCCTGGCGCTCCCGTCGCAGGCGGTCCCGCAGCTCGTCTATCCGCCCTATTTTCCGTACCGCTACCAGTTCTACGTCGAGAAGGCGGTCTACTACTCGGTCTTGGTGTTCGATGTCTTTACGTCCTACGAGTCGTACGCCGGGGCTCTGGCCGATGTCCGCATCAACGGCAACACCATCGGTCAAATCCCGCCGCGTGGCTGGACACAGACCGGCGGCGAACTGGCTCCGGTCTCGTTCCACTTCCAGAACGGATTCCTGCAGACGCTCGGCCCGGGGGGACGAACCGGTTTTAACTGGCTAGAGATCGTTCCGGGAACGCCGTACGACTATCTAGTCGTCGGAAACTGGCGCTTTCACTACCAGCAGGCGGCATAGGTCGCTTCCCCAAGCCACTTCCTGACGGCGACGATCGACTCATCCTCGATCCAGTCATCGGGGTGTTACCGGCGCCGCGCTCAAGCCCCAGCGGCCCCCCACACGTGCGCTGAGCCATCGCCGAACGCTAGTAGCCGCAAAGTGGGTGTCTGCGCTCTTGGAGGGCGGCGACGGGGGATGGTGACTTCAACTACCTCCTGACTCGCGCCCCCGGAACCCGGCCCCCGGGGAGCACTCAAACAACGAAGAGGCTTTCCGACAGGCGTCCATTCCTCAGAGCCACTGCTTTTCGTCCAAGGCGCTACTCGGTGCCTTCAAAGGCCGCGACAGCTTTGGCTCGGTCGACGTACTCCCTACACCGCAGTAACGTGCCGTCCCGCATATCGATGACGTGGAAGAACCGGCCCTCGATCATCGCGTCGCTTCCCTTGCTCTTTCCCCAGCTCCGAAGCGAGACGAACATCCGCTCACCGTTGGAGGTGAGCTCGATCTCCTCTGGCTCCCATTGCCATTCTGCCCAGGTACTGAACCAGTTCTCCGCCAGCTCGGTGATCGCCCGGCGGCCGCGAAACACGCCGCCCTGCTCGGTTGGATCCCACTCGAACTCGGGATCTGTGTCCGCGAAGTAAGCGTCCCAGTCGCGGCGGCTGTAGGCCGCGTATAACCGTCGTACTCGCTCAACGATCTCGACGTCCTCCTCCGACATCGCCTGCCCAGTATCTCAGTCAGCACCGCTCCTTTCGATGCAAAGCGGATAGCTGCTTCTCGTCCTAAGCACTACTCCGAGAGCCCGAGGCGCGAGCCTAGCCCGCGCGATCGACTGGAGTTGCGGAAGCTCTTGGCTACACCAGCTCGCTCGACACCGACTTCTGCACCTCGGCGACCTCGCGGAATGCATCGCGCAGATACCGTCGCGAGAGCTCCGAGAGCTCCGTTGGATCGACGTAGTCACTCGGCTCGTCGCCCCGCGCGAGCTGTCGGATCTGGTGCTCGAGCCGGAGCGTGCTGAAGAGGTCGTAGGCCTCCTCGAGCGTCCGGGCGTGTGCTGGCTCGAGTCCCCCGAGCTCGGAAGCCGCGCGCAGCCGCTCGACCGTCCCGGTGACGTCGGCGCCCGCCTTCACTGCCCCGAAGCGGGCGATGTCGACGACCGGGAGCAGTCCGCCTTTCTTGATGTCGAACGTCCCTCGGTGCTCGCCGGAGTCCTCGACCACGATCTTGCCCTTGAAGCCGGTTGGCAGCTTCAACGCCTGCGCAAGACGGAGCATCGGTGCCAGCAGTGCGCCGCGAGTCTCCGGCTCCAGGAGGATCGCCCGGGGGTCCAGTTCCGGCGACCCGAAGACCGTGCGGCCGTCGAGCAGGATCGAGGTCGCGATCAGGACCTGGGGGTCGGCCGGATTCTTCAGCCAGTTCCCGATCGACCGGCGCCATGTGTCCATCGAGCTGGCGGAGAACTCGCTGGACGCCGTCACGCCGTGTGGATCGAGACTCCAGCCGACGACCTGGATGCAGTCCTCCACGTCGCCGGCGATCGCCCGCATGTAGCCCAGCACGTCATCGGAAGCGATCGCCGATCCGCCGGACCCCTGCTCGAGCCCGTCCACCCAGGCCATCCCCGAGTCCACGTCGGACGAGGGCACCGTCTCCCGTCGGCCGTGGCTGCCCAGCGCAAGGAATGCAAACTCCGCGGGCGCCGCGCCCTTGGCCTCGATCGCCAGCTCGATCATGCGCCGAATCAGCGCATCGGCCACGACCGAGATGACGCGGCCGATCTGCTCGGGAGGCAGCTTGGTGGTGTGCAGCGCGACGACCGTGGACCGCAGCCGCTGTGCCGCCTCACTCAGTTCCTGTTTGTCCCGCGCCCGACCGATCTCGCGCCGAAGCGCAAAGGGCGTGCGTGCCTCGGCGGCCACCAGGTCGATGCCGCCGAGCACTCCGAGTAACTCGCCCCTTGGGGAGAGGACGCCGACGTGGCGGACGTCGTTGTCGAGCATCGCCAGCATCACGTCGGCGCCGGCGGCGTCCGCGCCGACGGTGGTCAGCTGCTCCGACACGACCTCGCCCACTGGCGCGTCCACCGACATTCCCTCGGCCACCACCCGGTCGCGCAGATCGCCGTCCGTGACGATTCCCAGCCCCCCGTTCTCGGCCCGAACGATCATGGAGTTGACGTTCTCCTCCGCCATCAGCCGGGCCACCTCGCGAAGCGGGCGATCCGCCGCGCAGGTCACCGGCTCGCGACGTATCAGGGCCCTTGCCGGCTGCTGTGTCATCTCGGCGCTGGCCACGTCGGCCTCGGCCGCGCCCGCCGGCTCGCGACGCTGCAGCAGCGTCTGCGTCAGATTGTCGTGCATGCGGCCTACCTCACGGTCAAACCGTCATGCAGAACCTAAAGGCCATCGACTCCACAAACAAGCCCGCGCGCTCGCGGCGCGTTCGGACAGCTGCTTTTCGTCCAAAGCAGCGGTTCGGACGATTCCAGATTCTCGCCTCAGCGTTCTGCTTCCATGCGGGCCTCCTCGCCACGTGAGACGCGGGCCTCCTCCGAGTTGATGGGTACGGTCCTTTAACAAGCTTCATTCGATCGACGGGAGTCAGCTGAATTGGGATCCATACTTTTCAAGCTGCGCCTCACCGCATGGCTGGCGCTGGCTGTCGGGTTGCTCCTCCCGCACGCCGCGCTCGGCGCGGGTAATGGATCCTTCGGCGCGACCGGCGCCATGGGCACCGCTCGATACGGCGCGGCCGCGGCTCCGCTCCCTGACGGGCGGGTGCTGGTCGCCGGGGGCTACAACGATGAAGGTGGGGGTCACTACCTAGCGAGTGCCGAGGCCTTCAACCCCTCGACCAACGCCTTCAGCTCGACGGGTATTGGTGCCATGAGCACCGCCCGGCGCGGCGCGGTCGCAGCGCCGCTCCCCGACGGGCGGGTGCTGGTCGCCGGGGGCTCCTACGACGACGGCACCGAGCACTCCCTCGCGAGCGCGGAGGTCTTCAATCCCGCCACCGGCGCGTTCACGCCGGTCAGCAGCATGACCGTCGCTCGTGTCCGTGCGGCCGCGGCGCCGCTCCCCGACGGGCGGGTGCTGGTCGCCGGGGGCAACAACGGGTCGACCCGTCTCTTGAGCGCTGAGGTCTTTACCCCCTCCACGGGCGCGTTCACACCCGTCAACGACATGACCGCCGACCGTGCTCGCGAGGCGGCGGCGCCGCTCCCCGATGGGCGGGTGCTGGTGGCTGGGGGCGCCGCGGGCGCCAATGGGGCAGCTCTTCAGAGCGCCGAGGTCTTCAATCCCGCCACCAAGTCGTTCAGCTCGGCAGGGATCGGGGCGATGGGAACGGCGCGCCGCGCCCCCGCCGCAGCGCCGCTCCCCGATGGGCGGGTGCTGGTCGCCGGGGGCTCCAACGGTGATTTCGGCGAGCATTACCTCTCGAGCGCCGAGGTCTTCAACCCCTCCACCAACTCGTTCAGCTCGGTGGGGATCGGAGCGATGGGCACCGCCCGCACCGGCGCGGTGGCGGCGCCGCTCCCCGACGGGCGGGTGCTCCTCGCCGGGGGCTTCGATGGGTCCACCCGTTTCTCGAGCGCGGAGATCTTCGCCGCCACCAACGCTTTCAGCTTCGCAGTCAAGGGCCGGAAGCTCCTGATGAGCGTTCAGGCCACCGGGAAGGTCTCGGTAAGCGATGCTGCCGCCCGCCTCGGCGCCTCGGCGGTCAAGAGGAAGAAGCAGAGACTCCTTCTGGCACCGTCCGACGGTTCCGGCAATCCCCCAACGTTCACGGTGCCGCTTCACCTCTCAAAGCTTGCCAAGCAGAGAATGCGCCGAACGGGGAGGGTGGCGATGAGGGCCCGGATCACCTTCGTGCCCCAGGGTGGACTCGCCAGCATGCAGACCGCGAAGTTGAGGCTCAAGGGCAAGAAGAAGCACTAGTCGTCGACACAGCCCTCCGCCATGAGTGACGAGGAAGAGCGTCGGACCCGGATTCTCTCGCTGCCCATGCGCAACAAGCGAGCGGCGAGTCGATGCCCGCTGCTTTCCATGCGAAGCGGGGTCCTCATGAGATGGAGACCGAGAACCGCCTTCGCTGATGCCTAGTCCTTTTCGGACGCGGTCAGGTCTGCCTCGCTCAACCCCGCGGCGTCGAGCGCGGCACTCCGATCGTAGAACTCCCGGAAGCGCAGAACCTTGCCGTTCCGAAAGGTGAGGACCTGATAGATCGCGGAGCTGACTGGCGCCCCGCTGGCGCGGCCGCGTCCCTCCTCACGTGCCGCGACGAAGACGTCGTCGTCGCAATCGATCACATCCTCGACGACGAACCCGTACTCGTCGAACCCCTCGAGCCACTGCGTGAAGGACCGAAGGACTCCCTCGTGACCGCGATAGATGCGCGAATCGGCCCGCTGGGGGTCTTCGAACCATTCGATCTCGGGATCACAGGACTGCTCGATCAGCGCCGGGAGCGCCTCCAGCAGCTGCTGTTTGTCGAGGGCCTCGGCAGCGCCGTACAGCCCCTTGACGAACTCGACGTTCTGCTCCGACATGGCATGGAGTATCTCGCGGTGGAGTACCGCTTCCCATGCAAAGCAGCGGTCTTGTCCGGGCTACTGCTTTTCGTCCAAGGCGCTACTCCCGCAGCCCGGCGGCTTCGCGGGACCGGGTCGCCCGCGCGTTCGACTCCCCTAGCGCAGCTCGTCGATCGCCTCGGTAGCGGTCACGACCCGGCCGAATTCCGGATCGAGGTTCGCCGCCGTGATCCGAGCGAGCTCGTCGGCGGCGATCGTGCCCCCCTCGTGGTCGTCGAGGTCGAAGGTG
>DATAPB010000251.1:0-26616 GCA_036265435.1 Solirubrobacterales bacterium
TCGCAGACAGCCTCGAAGGCGGGAGAGTGGCCGCCGGAGAGGACCAGCACCGGGAAGTCCGCTGCGGCAAGCCGCTCCAGCGGGATCTCCGCCTCCCAGGAGGGACGCTCGCGCTTGAGCAGCTCGACTCCGTGGAGGAGCTCGTCCGGCAGCTGGTCCGGTGTGCCGAACGCCGAGCCGGCGCCGCCGCGGAACAACCGCAGGAAGTCCTCCGACGGGATCGTCTCCGCGTGCTCGAACAGGCGCTCCCCGTTCGCGATCATCTCGTCCACCGCCGACGTGCCCTCGGCGAGCCGGAGACAGCCCGGCTCCGAAACGGTCAGCGAGCGAACCGCGTTCGGGCGCTGGGCAGCCGCCAGCAGCGCGATCACCGCCCCGTAGGAGTGACCGACCAGGTGCACTCCGTCGCCGAGCAGCTCGGCGAACAGCGGCGCCTCGACCTCGAAGTCGTTGCGCTCCAGAGGCGGGCTCTCGCCGAACCCGGGGCGGCTGGGGATGAGGAGCGTCCAACGCGCGGCGAGCTCGTGCTGCTTCCGCCAGGTGAGGGCCGGCCCGACGATGTCGCCGTGGATGAAGAGGATCGGCGGTCCTTCGCCGAACCGCTCAACGGCGAGCATCTCGCACGACGATTCGTAGCAACCGCGCCATGGCCGAACAAACCCTACGATCACCGCGGATGAAGCTGATCATCCAGGTCCCCTGCCTGAACGAAGAGCAATCCCTTCCCGGCCTGCTCTCGGAGCTGCCGCGGGAGGTCGCCGGGTTCGACGAGGTCGAGTGGCTGGTCGTGGATGACGGGTCGACCGACCGCACCGTCGAGGTCGCTCGCCGCCACGGCGTCGACCATCTGGTGAGGCTGACCATGAACAAGGGGCTCGCGACCGCGTTCCAGTCGGGACTCGATGCCGCGCTCAAGCTCGGCGCCGACGCGGTCGTCAATACCGACGCCGACAACCAGTACCGGTCCGAGGACATCCCGCGTCTGGTGGAGCCGATCCTCGCCGGGCGCGCGGACATGGTGGTCGGCGACCGGCAGGTGCGCAGCATCGACCACTTCTCGCCTTCGAAGAAGCTGCTACAGCGGCTCGGCAGCTGGGTCGTGCGCCGCGCTTCGGGGACGGACGTTCTCGACACCACCTCGGGCTTCCGCGCCTACAACCGCGAGGCGGCGCTCCAGCTGATCGTGGTCTCGCGCTACACGTACACGCTCGAGAGCCTGATCCAGGCCGGGAAGATGTCCGTCGCTCTCGAGGACGTTCCCGTCTCGACGAACCCGACGGATCGGGAGTCCCGGCTCGTCGGCTCGACCTCGGCCTACGTCAGGCGGAACGCCTTCGCGATCTTCCGCGCGTACACGCTGTATGAGCCGCTGCGCGTCTTCATGCTTCTCGCACTCGTCTTCGGCACGCTCGCGGTGGCGGCCTGGTCTCCGTTCCTATTCGACTGGATCCTGAACGGCGACCGCAGCGGCCACGTCCAGTCGCTGATCCTGGGCGCGGTGCTGATGCTGGCGGCGGTCCAGATGTTCGCGCTCGGCATCATCGGCGACTCCCTGGCCGGGCAGCGGGCGATCGCCCAGCGCGTTTACGAGCGGGTCAGGAGACTCGAGCTCGAGGCGGGCGTGCCGCCGACGCACTACGAGCGGCTGACCGCCGATCGCCCGCTCACCGTGGAGACCATCGAGACGATCGCCCGGTGAGTCGCACCAAACGGATTGCTCCTGGGTTCGCTCGGAGCACCCCCGCATCAACGGAGAGCGGCGGGAACGTCTACGACAAGTACGGGACCTCGAATCCGATCGCCCGCAGGTTGATGGCCGGCTTCATGTTGGACCTCGACCAGCTCGTCGAGCGGACCGGAGCCCGCGAGGCCCACGAGGTCGGGTGCGGCGAGGGCGAGATCTCGATCCGCCTGGCGCGGAGCGGGATCCGGGTCCGGGGCACCGACGCCTACCCCCGGGTGCTCGAGGAGGCGAGGCGGCGGGCCGCCGTGGCCGGCGTCGAGATCGATTTCGAGGCGGTGCGCGTCGAGGAACTCGATCCAGAGCGGCACGCGGCGGAGCTGGTGGTCTGCTGTGAGGTTCTCGAGCACCTCGAGGATGCGCAGCGGGGCCTGGAGGTGCTCCGCCGCCTGGCGAGCCCGTGGTTGATCGCGAGCGTCCCGCGCGAGCCACTCTGGCGCGCGCTCAACCTGGCCCGGTTCTCCTACGTCGGGGAGCTCGGAAACACGCCCGGGCACCTGAGCCACTGGTCGCGGGGCGGCTTCGAGCGGTTTCTCGGCGAGCGTTTCGAGGTAATCGAGGTTCGGAGCCCGATCCCCTGGACGATGGCGCTCTGCCGCGTCCCGGGGACGGACTGAGATAACCCCGAAGGCGGCCTGTCTAAAATCGCCCACCCTCATGAGGCGCTTGCGCGAGGCGCTGCATAAAACGGGCTCCTCCTGGCGGAGGACCCTCGCATCACGTTCCAGACCAGGCGTGGCCGCCATCGTCACGCTCGGCTTCGCCTGGGGAATCGTGATCCATCAGCTCGGCTGGGCGCAGCTCGGCCACTTCGGCCAGGTGCGCGCCTTCGACGACGGCCAGGCGCAGATCGATCAGTGGCACTGGGAGACGAACGACAAGGCCTGGGTCGATGGTCACTTCTATTCGGTGAAGAGCCCGGGGGTGGCCGCCCTGACGACGTTGCCGTATATGGCGATCAAGGCCCTGGATGGGGACAAGCTCGCCCGGGCCGCCGTCGCCAACGAGCGGGCCACCCCACATCCGAAATGGCATCCGGACAGCGTCGTGCCGCTGGAGAACATGGGCTACGACGTCGAGCGCGGACTCCGCGTGCAGGCCCGGGTCGAGGGGGAGACGCCGATCGTCTGGGCGCTCACCCTGATCGCGGCCGTGATCCCCGGGGTGCTGCTGCTGCTCGCGGTGCGCTGGGCCGCCGACCGCTTCGTACCGGGGTACGGCACTGCCGCCGCGATCACGCTCGGCGTGGCGACGATCGTCATGACCTTCGCCGCGGAGTTCTTCTCCCACGTGATCTCCGCCGGCTTCGCCTTCGCCGCGTTCTGCTTGCTGATGAAGGAGAGGGACGGCCCCATGCGGCGATCGATGGTGTTCGCCGCGGGGCTGCTCGCCGGCCTCGCGGTCACCTTCGAATTCCAGACCGGGCTGGTCGGCGTCGTGCTGATCTTCTACGCGCTGGCACGACGCTCCGACCGTCTGCGCCGCGCGGCCGTCTACGCGGGTGGAGCCGTCCTGGGAGCCGCGCCGATGCTCGCCTTCAACACGTGGGCGTTCGGGAACCCGCTGCAGCTCGCCTACAGCGACGCGGTCGCCTTCCCCGGGCGAAGCGGCCACGACGTGCTCGGGTTGAACAGCGACGGCTTCTTCGGCATCACCGTGCCGCGCTTCGACAGCGCCACCGACCTGCTCTTCGCGGGGCGCGGCCTGATCGTGCTCACCCCGATTGTCGTGATGGCCGTGGTCGGCGTCTTCCTGATGCGCCGCAAGCATCGCGCTGAGGCGAACACGATCCTCGCCGTCGCCGCGGTCTACTTCGTCTACAACGCGGGCTACTGGCTGCCGTACGGCGGGGGCACACCCGGGCCGCGGTTCCTGATCCCGGCTCTGCCCTTCGTCGCGATCGGGCTCGCCTACGCGTACAAGCGCCTGCCGGCCCTGACGCTCGGGCTCGCGGTCCCCTCCGCTCTCTTCATGGTCGTCGGGACGCTGACGTACCCGCTGATCGGCAAGCAGGGAATCGGCACATGGGCGGACTGGCTCGTCCAGGGCCGGCTCGAGCACACCGTGCTCACGGCCTTCGGCGTGACCAACGCCTGGCTGGCGCTGGCGCCGTTCTTCGCCGCGCTGACGATCGCGGTCGTCCTCGCCGTGCGCGCGACGCCGGCGACGATGTTCTCCGACTACCGGGTGGCGGTGCCGGCGGTGCTGGGCTGGGCGTGCGTCGCGGCGATCGCGCCGTCTCTAGCCAACTACGAGATCAGCTTCCTGAACCGCGGGAACATGTCCGCTCTCTGGCTGGTTGCCGCGGGAGCGCTGCTCTCGCTGCTGACGATCACGGCCCTGCGGATACGCGAGGGCCGAACTCAGCCGAAGTCGCAGGCCGCGGCGCGAGAGCCGGTGGTCGCCCCCGAGCTCGCGTTGGACGAGCCGACCTCGTAGACGACCAATCCGGGCAGCCGGCAGACGGTCAGCGGCAGTCCCTCGATTGACCTGCGAGCAGCACCGGCCTGGGGCGTCCCCTCGCTCAGTCCGAGGTGGAGGATCACCGTCCGCACCCCGTAATCCTGCAGCTCGCGGACGGTCGCGGCATCCGGGAAGTTCGCCATGTGCTTGACCAGGTCCAATACCACCGCGGGGTTTGTGCTCGCTCGGCCGTTGACCATGTCGGGGAAGCCGTCGGTCGAGGCCAGCTGGTAGGCCCGGTTCTGCTTGGCGGTCAGAGCCGGGAGATGCAGCTGGGGAGTCGGGATCCCGGTAGTCGAGGCCTGCGCGGGCGGGACGTCCGGCATCGCCTGGTTGTCGAACGGGTCGAACGGCAGGCTCCGTCCCTCGGTGACGATCACCAGGGCGAGAAACCCGGCGACGGCCGGCCCCGACCAGGCCGGTAGCCGGGTTCGCCTCACCGCCCTGATCGCGGCCTCACCGCCGGCCGCCGCGAGCAACGCCAGGGTCAGCGTCGAGAACGTGGCGATACGGCCCGGAGTCCTGATCGCGTCCCATCCGGGAAGCACTTCGTAGAGAACGCGGTACGGCCAGAGCAGACCTCCCTCCTCCCGAAAGCCCAGCTGCAGAATCAGGATCGCCACGGTCCCGATTCCCAGGCCGACTCGCGTGCGCCTGCTGAGGCTGGCCGAGAACATGCCCGCCACCGCGAGCACGACGATCACGAGTCCGGGGAAGAGGGTCTTCTCCTGGAGCGTGGTGAGGCTGTTGCGGATACCGGCGGTCGCCGCGCCCCAGACCCAGTTCTCCTCCGGCGCCGTCAGAAACACCTTCAGCGGACCGGAGAAGGCGGCGACCTCGTGGGGGCTTCGCTTCGCGGCCGGGAAGTTGTCCGCGATGTAGAGATATGCGTGCGCGATCCAGTAGGAGACCGCCAGGAAGACGACGGCCCCCGCCACGCCCGCGATGAGCATGTTGCGCGGAATCGCCGGCCGCCGGCGAACGAGCCAGGCGATGATCGCGATCAGGACCGCCCCGCCGATCCCGTAGGCGAAGGGCAGACCGAGAACCCAGCCGATCGACACCTGCCAGACGGCCACCACCCACGCCCAGAAAAGCCACCACGGCCGGCGCAGACGGATACCGCGGATCGCGAAGGCGATCGAGAGGGGGATTCCGCCGCTCGAGATCACCTGCAGGTGGCCGTCCTGCTCGAGTCTGTAGGGGGCGAATGCGAACGCCGCGCCCGCGACCACGGCGCCGACGGGACTCAGCCCGATCTCGCGGGCGAGCATGTAGGCCCCGAAGAACGCCAGCGCGTAGGCGAAGATGAAGAGCAGGTCGTAGCGGACCATCGCCGCGTGGGGGCCGCTGCCGATGATCCCGGTCGGGGCATAGCCGATCAGCGCATCTCCGAAGGCGAGCGTGTCCTTCAGCGGCCAGAACCGGTTGGCGTCGAAGAAGTGAAGGGGCTGATGGACCAGCGCGTGGCCGCCCCAGGCCGGCTGCCATGCCTCGGCCAGCGGATCGCCGATGTCGCGCGGGACCACGCTGCCGACGTGGATCGCCAGAGGCCAGGTCATCACGATCGCGAGCAGTGACGCTCCGATGGCGACGACGATGACCTCCCGCCGGGTCATCTCCCTGGAACGGGTCGCGGCGTCGCGCGCCCTCTCGTCGAGCATGAGCCGGGCATCCTCGCAACTCAGGTCAGCGCCCGCTCATATGCTTCACCCGTGACCGCTGCGCTGATCGCGATCGCTGTAGTCGCCTTTCTGGCGATCGATGCCTACGTCATCTACCGCGTCTTTGCGTCGCGGGCCCGTGCCGACGACCACGGCATGTTCATGATCCCCGGCGAGTCTTCGGTCACCCTGCCGGCGGGGACCAAGCTGAAGATCTCCTATCAGGAGGAGTACACCGCCCCCGGCGGCGAGGGCTCGATCGAGTTCTACGTGCCGAAGGAACTGCAGATCGAGGTCAGCGGTCCCACAGGCGACCAGCTCGAGATCAAGGGACCCGGCTTTCGCGGGATGGGCCAATCCGCCGATACCGGGCGAGGGTGGAGCCGGACGCTGGTCGGCACGGTCGAGGCGACCCAGCCGGGCGACTACACGGTGAAGGCGGGTCCTGCCGTCGACGGCGTCGAGCCGAAGATCCTGCTCGGAAAATAAAACGGGTTGCGCTTACGCGCACCCTCGCATCACCGATCCGGCCGGTCCGGATAGAGGTCGTCGATCGTCAGCAGGGGGCGGTAGGGGGCGCCCGCGGCTTCCTCGATCGCCTGGGCGCCGCCCGCGAGGCGGTCGATCACCGCGGTCACGCCGACGACCTCCAGACCCTCCTCCTTGATCCGCTCGATCGCGCGCACCGTCGATCCGCCGGTCGTCACCACGTCCTCCACCACCAGGCAGCTGGTGCCGGGGTCCAGGACCGGTCCCTCGATCCAGCGCTGGAGGCCGTGCTCCTTGCGCTCCTTGCGCACGAAGAACGCGACCAGGCCGTCGCCGTCCTCGGAGCCGATCGCGCCGCAGGCGAGCGGATCCGCGCCCATCGTCATTCCGCCCACGGCTGCGGCGCCGCGCTCGGCCGCCTCCGCCGCGATCAGCGCACCCGCCGCGCGATATGCGGTCGGCCGCAGCAGCGCCCGCTTGGCGTCCACGTAGTACTGCGCCTCCTGGCCGCTGGAGAGAGTGACCTCGCCGAGCACCAGGGCGTGCTCGCGCAGCTCGGCGAGCAGGGTCTCTCGCGCGGAATCGCTCACGGCGCGCATCCTAGGCACCGGCGAGGGATCAGCCGCTTCTGCTCGGCGGGCGACTATCCGAGAGCCTCGCGGAAGCCCTGGCGCCAGCTCGAATACCGGGTCTGCCAGCCGAGCTCCCGCTTCGCCTTCTCGTTGGACGCCCCCTCCAGCCGTTCCGCCATGATCGCCGCCTGCTTCCCGGCGACCAACCGGGCCAGCCAGAGCGGCACGTGGCGCGGGCGCTTTGCGCCGAGAGCCTCTGCATAGACCGGCACCCATTCGGCCATCGTCACCGGGTCGTCGTCGCAGACGTTGTAGATCCCCGAGCCGCGATCGAGCGCCGCGACCGTGGCCGACGCGGCGTCGTCCATGTGGATGAACGAGAAGATTCCGGAGCCCTTGCCGACGATCGCGAGCCTGCGGCGGCGGGTGTCCTGAGCCCAGCTTCCCTCCCTCGCATAGGCCGTGCCCGGCCCGTAGAAGAAGCCGTAGCGCAACACCACGCCCTCGAGCCCCGGGGTTTCCACCGTGGAGCGCTCGAGCGCCTCCACCGCGATCATCCCGCGCGCCCCGGGCGTCTCCGGGGGCAGCTGCATCAGCGGGTCGTCCTCCGTATGGACGGCCTTACCGGTCGAGGCGTAGTAGAAGCAGACGCTCTGGGCGATCAGACGGCGCGCTCCGGCCTCCGCAGCCGCGCCGGCCAGAAGCGGGCCGACCTTGCCGCGGAGCTCGTTCGTGGCGCCGAATGTCTCTTCGGCCCGGCGGTAGTTGAGGCGCTCGGGGAGGGCCGTGAGCTGGTTGATCACGACGTCCGGGCGGGCTTGGATCACGGCACCCCGGAGCGCATCGAGATCGCGCGCATCGAGGACGACCGGCTCCGCCCCGAGCTCGGCCAGCCTCCCCGACTTCTCGGGCGACCGCGTCATGCCGACCACCCGGTGGCCCGCCTCGCGCAGCTGCTCGAGCAGCGGCCTCCCGATCACCCCGCTGGCCCCGGCGACGAAGACCCTCATTCCGTCAGCAAAGCAAACGCGGCTTCGCCATCAAGCCGCGGCCAGACGGGACGTTGCTGATTTAGCTGGGGGTGGAGTCGGCCCGGGCGTCTGCGGCCGCCTGCTTCCGAGCAGCCTTCTTGGCCTGCTTCTCGAGCCGACGCTCGCGGACCTTGCGTTCACGGTTGAGCTTCGCCATCGTGGTCTTTCGCTTGCTCCCTGAGGCCATGGGTCCTCCCTTTAGAGCGCCTGGACGTTCGCGGCAGCCGGGCCCTTGTCGTTCTGCTCGGCGTCGTAGCTCACCTTTGCGCCCTCGGCGAGCGACTTGAAGCCGTCGCCCTGGATCGCGCTGTGGTGCACGAACAGGTCCTTGCCGGCGTCATCCGGCGTGATGAATCCGAAGCCCTTGTCATCGTTGAACCACTTCACGGTTCCTGTTGCCATCTCGGTTCCCTCCATGTGGGTGCACTGCGAACGCGGAGGGTGCCCGGAGGCAACGACTGCGAAAACGCGGGGCACTACTTTGGTCGAACGGATGCTCGACCCGAGGACCCCAGTCTAGGCGCTCCTGCGGTGAAGGGGGTGGCCGCTAGTTGTACACGTGGATCGCATCCCCCAGATGGATCCAGTCGTAGATGTAGACCGAGAAGGTCTCGGGGTTGCGAACGCAGCCGTGGCTGGCGGCCTCGTGCATCGGCACCGACGGATAGCCGTGCGTCGCGTAGCCGCGGATGAAGTACACGGACATGTACATGCCGTGCGAATTCGTACCCGGCTCCTTGCGGTAGAAGTGGAAGGTCCCCCGGACGGTCGGGGTCGAGGGCTTCCCGGTCGAGACATGGAAGGTGGCGACCACATGGTCGCCGTTGATCAGGGCCATCACCTGCCGCGAGATGTCCACCTCGACGTGGTGCCCGGAGTGGGACCGCGGCTGGAACGCACCGCGACCCATCAGGAGCTTCCGGAAGATCACCGGCTTGTACTGCATGTTCCGCGCCATGCCGTTGACCTTGCGGAAGGCGGCGGTGGCGAGGCGCGAGCCGAGGCTGAACCGGCTGCTCATGTTCCGGCCGATGTAGTAGCCCTGCTTGACCAGCGATTCGTTGTAGAGGCGCGTGAACGGGCCCTTGCCGATGTGCTTCGGGACCCGGACGTTGAACTTCTGCGGGGCAGAGTCCTGGCCGCCGCTCGTCGCGGTCACCGCGTAGTTGCAGCAGGAGTTGACCACGAATTGGAAGGAGAACTTGCCGCTGCCCGCGTCGACCTGCTGCTTCGCGAGCGTCCGGCCGCTCGCCGTGACGGTGACCGTGACCTTGTCTCCTGGAAGCGCTCCCGGCAGCGTCCCGACGGCGTTGACCTTGTCGAGCAGCCCCGGGCTCTTCGGGCCGTTCAGGTCGAGGGTCGGCGCGCTGCTGGCCGCACTCGCCGAGGCAACCGGAATCGCCAGGGCCGTGAGGGCCACCACGAGTGCGATGAACAGTCCTCCCCGCCGATTCACGTCGCGGCATTGTGCAGGATCGGGCGGTCGCTTGCTCACGCCACCAGCTTCCTGCGCAGGGCCCGCACGGGGATCGTGAACAGCACGGCGGTCAGCGCAGCGAGCCAGACCGAGTTCCCGACGACCGACCAGAACTCGGGCCCGGTCGCCAGTCCGCGCGTGATCTCGACCAGGTGGTAGAGCGGCATGAACCAGGCCACGACGTGGACCCACTCGGGCAGCTGGTTGAAGGGGAAAAAGAGCCCCGAGAACAGGAACATCGGGGTGATGAACAGGGTGAAGAAGTAGGAGTAGAGATCGATCTTCGGGATCAGGGTCGTGAACGAGTAGCCGATCACCGAGAAGCAGAGGGCACCCAGGATGACGAAGGGCGGGATCAGCAGCGCCCACCAGGAGGAGACGAGACCGAATAGGGCGATCACGCCCAGCACGACGATTCCGTAGACCGTCGCCCGGGTGGCGCTCCAGGCCAGGTCCCCCGCGACCAGGTCCTGGACCTCGACCGGGGTCGAGAGGACGTTGTCGTAGAGCCGGAGCTCGTTCATCCGGAAGTAGACGTTGTAGGTCGTCTCGAACGCCGAGCTCCACATCGCGGCGGAAGCGATCAGGCCCGGCGCGATGAAGTCCTTGTAGGGAATGCCGTTGATGTGGGCGACGTAGGTGCCCAGGCCGAAGCCCAGTGCCAGCAGGTAGAGGAACGGATCGAGGAAGGTGGGCAGCAGCGCGCCGCGCCAGAGCTTCGAGAAGACCCGCGCGTTGCGTAGCCAGACGGCCCCCGCGAGGCGCGGCATGGGGACGAGGTCGCGCAGCGGGATCCGCGGCCCGATGCCGGCGTAGCCCGGCTCCTCGAGCATGGCCATTTACTCCCGCAGGCTCCGCCCGGTGAGCCGGAGGAAGACGTCCTCGAGCGTGGCACGTCGAACCAGGGCCGACTCCGTCGGGTAGGAGTCGTGGTCGAGCTGCTCCAGCACCGCCTCCGCGTCGTCGGCATAGAGCATCAGGGTGCGCTCGGAGCGGTCGTGGCCCTGGATCTTGCCGTCGAGGGAGGCGACCAGCCGCTCAGCGTCGCAGCCCTCATCGAGCTTGAGCTCGAGGACCTCCCGCCCCACGTGGGCGCGGACCAGGTCGGCTGGCCTGCCCTCGGCGACGATCCGGCCCTCGTCCATGATCACCAGCCGGTCGCAGAGGCGCTCGGCCTCCTCCATGTAGTGGGTCGTGAGCAGCAGGGTGACCCCGCGCCGGCGCAACCGGTCGAGTGCCCCCCAGACGGCCAGCCGCGCCTGGGGATCGAGGCCGGTCGTCGGCTCGTCGAGCACGACGAGCTCGGGGTCTCCCATCAAGGCCCGCGAGATCAGCAGTCGGCGCTTCATCCCGCCGGAGAGACCGTGAATCCGCTCGTCACCGCGATCCGCGAGCAGCGAGAACTCGAGCAGCTCGGCGGCCCGCTCCTCCGCCTTGGCGGAGTCGATCCCGAAGTAGCGCGCCTGCTGGAGCAGGTTCTCCCGGACGGTCAGGTCTGCATCGAGGTTCGTCTCCTGGGGGACGACGCCGAGCCGGCTCTTGATCTGCCGACGCTCCCGGCGTGCGTCCATTCCCAGGACGGTGAGCACGCCGCTATCGACCGTCGCGAGGCCGTAGATCATCTTCATGGTCGTCGTCTTGCCCGCGCCGTTCGGCCCCAGGAAGCCGAAGCAGATCCCCGGTTCGACCTCGAAGTCGATGCCGGCGACGGCGGTGCGCTCCCCGAAGCGCTTGGTTACCCCGCGCGCGCTCACCGCGGCGTTCGCCGACGCGCCGTCCGGCTCGGCGTGCTTCGGGCTGGCGACCTCCATCAGCTCACCACGGCCAGGGCCAGCCCGTTGTTGATCATGTGAGCGATCACGCAGGGCCACAGCGATCCGGTCCGGTCATACAGCCAGCAGAGCGCGATGCCGAGGGCCGCGAGGGGGACGACGGTCGTGATTCCGGTCGGCGCATGTACCAGACCGAAGATAAGACCCGAAGCGAGCGCGGCCGGCCAGAGCGACCAGCGCGTGCGCAGGCCGGCGAAGAGGAAACCCCGGAAGAAGAGCTCCTCGGCCACGGGCGCCAACCCGACGATCATCACCACCGCCAGGACAGCGATCACGATGCTCGGGTTGCCCACCCCCAGCTCGCCCCCGATGTCCTCCTGGTCCGGCTTCAGAACCAGGCTCGCGAACAGCCCGGCCGCGATGTAGTACGCGACCAGCGTCGCGAGCATGATCCAGATCGCCTTGGGGCGGAACGGGCGCAGGCCGAGCAGGCGCAGCGGCCCCGCCAGCGGCCCGAACTTCCAGTCCGAGGCGACACCCAGTGCGACGAAGAGCAGCAGGCCGTCGAAGATCGCCTGGGCGGCCAGCAGGGCGCCGTCCGAGTCGAGATCGGGGTCGAATGGCGCCACCACCAGCGGCGGCACGATGATCGCCAGGAGCAGCCCACCGAGCAGCCACCAGAAGGTCGTCCTGGGAGTCCACGGCACGGGTTGCACGCCCGCCTCCATCAGCCGTTATGCGTGGGTTGACGCGAGGGCGCGCGTGAGCGCGACCCGCTTTGTGGTGGAGCAACCCGTTCAGTGGTCGCGGTTCGCGTGGCTCGGCGGAGCACCACCGTCTTCGCGGCCAGGTCTCCCAGGCGCTGCTTGCGCTTGCCGGCGACGATCATCACCTCTCCGATCACGAAGAAGTCAACGAGCCGCAGCAGGTTACGGATGCTCGCCTGCCCGTAGGTGAGGCGATCCGCGCCGTCCAGCGAGCGCACCTCGATGCCGGTCGCGTTCTTCCCGATCGTCTGACCCCAGCGCCACTCGCAGAAGGCGAAGTAGTTGAACCAGAGTGAGAAGAAGACCAGTACGGCCACGATGCCCGCCGTGTCGTCGGCCACGAACGCCCCGCCGACGATCCAGACGTAGATCCATAGGTAGAAGAAGATCCAGACGACGTTGTCGAGCAGCGAGGCAAGCGCCCGCCGCCAGAAGCCCGCGTAATTCGGCTCAGACATCCGAGAGATGCTCGCTGATCTCCCTCAAGGAGGAGATATCGCCGCCGTTGGCCCCGCGGTCGAGCAGCAGCGCCCTGATCCCAGCGGCTCGGGCGCCCTCCAGGTCCTCCTCCGGCGTATCCCCCACGTGGAGCGCCTCATCGGGGCCGACGCCGGCGAGCTCGAGCGCGCGCTGGAAGATCGCCGGGTCCGGTTTGCGGGCGCCGGCCCCGGCGGAGCTGACGACCCCATCGAGAAGCTCCCCGATCCCGACCCGCTCGAGCACCTCCGGGAGTGAGCAGTCCCAGTTCGAGACCGCCACGAGCCTCTCTCCACGACCCCGGAGCTCCCGCAGAGCCGGGCGAACGTCGGGGTAGACCTCGAAGCGGATCGCCTCGAGCAGCTCGTCCGCGGTGATCTCGACGCCGAGCTCGTCGGAGACGAGAGCCGCACAGCGCTCGCGCAAGTCGACGAGCGAGGTCTCGTCCCGCCCCTCCTGCGCGTGGTCGCGGTAATACGCCATCTCGGCGCGGAGGGCCGACTCGAGGCGCTCGTCGCTCACCTCCGCCGGGACCCGCTCACGCAGCGGGACCCAGGGCGGCTCGAGCTCGACCAGCGTGCCGAGGGCGTCTAGGAACACTGCGCGGACCATCCCGCTAATACTGCCCAACCTCATGCTCCTGGCCGCGGACCAGAGCTTCTGGCAAGCGCACGGTGACGAGATCTCGGCGGCGATCACGCTGGTCGTCGCGATCCTCATCGCGATCATCGTCGACCGCCTGCTGATCGGGCGGGCGGTCACGGCGACCATGCGGATGGACACGGGTGAGCTGTCGCGGGAGGCGCGCACCCGGCTGAGGCTGATCCGCCGGCTGCTCTTCCTGACGATCATCCTGATCGGCGTGGCGCTGGCGCTCAGCCAGTTCACGTCCATCAAGCGCTTCGCCACCGGCGTCCTCGCCTCGACGGCCGTGCTCGGGATCATCATCGGCTTCGCCGGCCGCCAGGTGATCGCCAACCTGGTCTCGGGCGTCCTACTGGCCATCACCCAGCCGATCCGGATCGGCGACCTGGTCTCGATCGGGGACGAGGTGCACGGCAGGGTCACCGACATCGCGCTGACGTACACGCGGGTGGATGCCGGCGACGGCAGCCTGGTCGTCGTGCCCAACGAGAAGGTCGCGACCGACGTCGTCGTCAACCATTCGGCCGGGAACCCCGCCGCGCCGGTCACGGTCGACATCTGGTTACCCACGGACGCCGACGTGGAGGCCGCGCGCAAGGAGCTCGAGAAGGGTGAGGTGACCTCCGCCCGGCTGGTCGAGGTCACCCCCGAGGGCGCGAGATTGCAGGTCAAGGCGGCGATCGACGCGGGCGTGGACCGCGAGGCGCACGAGGCGGAGCTGCGTGAGCGGGCGCAATCCGCCCTGCGGGCCAGGGGTCTATTCAGCACTGCCTGAGATACCCCTGGGTACCCTTCTCCGACCATGAGCGCCCGCTCCCGCAGGCGGCATCGGCGCACGAGCCGCAAGACGAACCCCTTCCTGGTGACGCTCGGCGTCATGGGGTCGCTGCTCGCGCTCGGCGCGCTCGGAGGCGGTCTCTGGCTGCTCAGCGTCTACAACTCGGCGCCGTCGATCGCCTCGCTGAGGCCGATCTCGAAGGGGGCCGTCTCGAAGGTCTACGCGGCGGACGGCTCGCTGATCGGCGTGATCCACTCCGACAACATCCGGCAGCCGATCGGCACCGCACTGATCCCGCAGGACCTCAAGGACGCGACGGTCGCCATCGAGGACCGCAGGTTCTACAACCACGGCGGCATCGACCCTTCGGCGATCGTCCGCGCCGGCTGGGAGGACCTGGTCGCCGGTGGCAAGCCGGTGGAGGGCGGCTCGACGATCACCCAGCAGCTCGTCCGCAACCTCTACATCGAGGACCCCCAGGACACCCTCCACCGCAAGATCATCGAGGCGCACCTCGCCAACGACATGGAGGACCAGCACTCCAAGGACTGGATCCTCACCGAGTACCTCAACACCGCTTCGTACGGGACGAACAACGGCGCCACGGCGATCGGCGTCGAGGCGGCCGCCGAGACCTACTACTCCAAGCACGCCCGGGATCTGACCCTGCCCGAGGCCGCGATGATCGCCGGCCTGCCGCAGGCGCCTTCCCAGTACAACCCGCTCCTCAACCCGCGGGCGGCGCTGGCCCGGCGCAACGAGGTGCTCCACGCGATGGAACAGCAAGGCAAGATCACAGAGAGCGAATACCAGGACGCGGTCGGCCAGGGTCTGGGACTCAACCCGGGGCAGAAGTACACCCGGATCCGCGACCCCTACATCTTCGACCTGGTCAAGCAGGAGCTCGATGACCGCTACGGGCTGAACACCGTCCAGAACGGCGGTCTCAAGGTCTATACGACGATCAAGCCGGACCTTCAGCAGGCCGCCCAGAGCGCGGTGGACTCCTGCTCGGTCTGCTACTCCGGAGGTGGGCCCGCCTCCGCCCTCGCCTCGGTCGATCCCTCGAACGGTGAGATCGTCGCCCTTGCCTCGACCCAACGCTACTCGGAGGACAGCCAGTTCAACTTCGCCGCCCATGCGCAGCGCCAGCCCGGGTCCTCGTTCAAGACCTACGTCCTGACGACGGCGATCAAGCAGGGCATCGACCCGGACACGACCTACTACGACGGCAGCTCGCCGAAGACGCTGGAGACCCCGGGCGGATCGAGCTGGACGGTCAACAACGCCGAGCCGGGGGGCGGTGGCGTCCTGCCGCTCACCGCGGCCACCTGGGAATCGGTCAACGTCGTCTTCGCCCAGCTCGGCCTCGACGTCGGTCCCGACAACATCGCCAGGACGGCCTATGCGATGGGAATCACCTCACCGCTCGGGATCAAGGGCGCCCGCGAGATCCCCTGCAAGGTCGGACCGAACTGCTTCATACCCCCGGCCGACGCGATCGGCGGGCTCAGCGTCGGCGTCACCCCCCTCGAACAGGCCAATTCCTATGCCACCCTCGCCAACGGCGGCGTCCACCACGACGCGACCGCGATCGACAAGGTCGTCTTCCCAGGCGGAAAGGTGGACGAGCCGGGTTCGGACGAGGGCAAGCGGGTTCTCACCGAGGGGCAGGCGTATGAGGTCACCAAGGTGCTCGAGGGCGTGATCACCAGCGGCACCGGCGCCGGCTACACGAGCATCGGCTGCTCGTCGGAGGCCGGCAAGACGGGAACCAGTGAAGGACTCTCCGACGCCTGGTTCGTCGGCTACACACCGCTGTATTCGACCGCCGTCTGGACCGGTCACCCGCTCTCGCGCGACTACACCGGGTTCGGCGGCCCGACCTCGGGGCCGATCTGGCGCTCGTTCATGGAGGCCGCGCAGGGGAGCGATTGCCCCGACTTCGAGGTTCCCTCGAGCCTGCCGGAGTTGACGTCCTACCACGGCGACCACACGGCGTCCAGCTCGAGCTCCTGCAGCTACAGCAGCTCGAGCTCGTCTTCGTGCGGCTCGAGCTCGTACACGCCGAGCTATGGCGGAAGCGACAACAGCACCAGCGACCACCAGGGCGCCTACGCCCCGGGCGTCGGGCAGAAGCCCGCCCCCTCGCCGAACCCGAAACCCACACCGCCGCCGGCCGCGCCGCCTCCGGCCGCTCCCCCGCCCCCCAGCGGCGGGGTCGATCCGGGCTAGCCGGCGAGGTCCGAGGATTCCGGCGGTTGGTCCCCGGGGGAACGCGCCCGCCTGACGTGGGCCGGCCCTAGCCTTACCGAGATGCCCAGCAGCGAATTCGACCTGATCGCCGCGATCAACGAGCGCATGCCCGCCCCCGGGCCCCGGGTGCGCGTGCCCAGCGGCGACGACGCGGCGGTCGTGGAACCGCGGGCCGCCAGCGCCACTACGGTCGACGCCATCGTCGACGGGGTTCACTTCGTGCTCGACTCATTCGGGCCCGAGGCCGTCGGTCGCAAGGCGCTCGGGGCTGCCCTCTCGGACCTCGCCGCGATGGGTGCATCCCAGGGGGAGGCCTACGTCGTCGTCGCGGCCCCCGAGGAATTGGCCGACGAGGACCTGCTGGGGATCGCCGACGGGCTCGCCGAGATGGCGACTCGCGAGGAGGTCACAATCGCCGGCGGCGACCTCGTCCGCTCCCCCGTTCTGGTCGTCTCGGTGACGGCGGTCGGCTACGAGCCCGGGGGTGCGCGCTTCGTGACGCGACGCGGCGCCAGGCCGCGCGACGTGGTCGCCGTGACGGGCGACCTCGGCGGGGCGGCGGCAGCCGTACAGCTGATGGAGATGGGCGAGCGGCGCGGCGACCCGGCCGATCGTGGACGGGGGCTCCTGGATCGCCAGCTGGACCCGACGCCGCGCCTGCGCGAGGGGCGGGCGCTCGCCAAGGCCGGAGCCACGGCGATGATCGACGTCAGCGACGGGCTCGGCGCCGACGCCGGACATCTGGCGAGCGCCGGCGACTGCCATCTCGAGATCGACCTCGGCCTGGTACCGGTCGCGGCGGGGGTCGCCGAAGTCGCGGGCGGCGATCGGGCCGCCCTCGAGCTCGCGGCGTCCGGTGGAGAGGACTTCGAACTTCTGGTCGCAATGCCGCGCGAGCACTTCGACGGCGCGGCTCAGGCCGTCGCCGACGCCGGCTCGAAGCTGACCGAGATCGGCTACGTGACCGAGGGCCAGGGCGTGACCCTGAGCCTGCCCGACGGGGGGGAACTCGAGCCGCGCGGATTCGACCAGAGGCGCGGGTCCCTCTCGGGCTCCGGCTGAGGGCGCTCGGGCTCCTCCTCGGGCTCCGCCTCTCTCTCCTCCTCCGCCTCGGCCTCGGGTCCAGGCTCCGGCGGCTCGGGCTCGGGCGCTTGCCGGCGCACCGAGATCTCGCCCTCGATCCGCATCTCCGGTGCGGGCCTCGAGGGAGTTCGAGGCGTGCGGCCCGCGAGGGCGACGATCGCCACCCCCGAGCCGGCGAGCAGACAGGCGAGGACCGTCAGGGTCGCGCCGATCTGCCCGTCGGCGACCATCAGCACCACGTCGCGCCAGACGCCCAGGCCGGCGTCGAAGCGCCCCGCGAGGTCCGCGAGCAGGACGAGGGCCGGAACCAGTCCGAGCAGCACGAAGCCGACGGCCGGGCCCCGCCCGCGGGCGAGCCGCGCCGCTGCCAGCACCCACGCCTGCAGGCCGATCGAGACCACCAGCCCCAGATACGGGTTGACGATCCAGATTCCGAGGGTCGCCAGGCAGGCGATCATCAGCGCCGCGGGCGCGGCCGTTGCGACGGCTCGTGACGGAGGCGGTCGCAGCGGCCGCAGGAAGAAGGCGCTCGCGCAGTAGAGGAGCACGGCGAGGACCACCGAGACCGTGCCTCCGGTGCCGAGGCCCTCGATGCGGGGATCGAACGGGAAGTCGGGGCTCGGCAGGAGGCCGACGAGTGTCGTCAGCAGCACGACCGCGAGGGCGCCGAGAAAGGGCAAGGACCGCAGCAGGGTCCAGACGAAGCCGCGGATCGCTTCGATCGGGCTGTGCGCTGCCGAAACGAGGCCGGAGCCGGCCGCCAGTCCGGCCGGGACCAGCAACGACAGCGCCAGCAGGGCGAGCGTCCACCCGGGCATCAGGTTGCCCGCGAGGCCGATGTAGCCCTGGGGCCCGTGCTCGACCGCACCCGGGGCGTCGTCGAGGGTGAGGATCAGCGAGAGAGCGGCTCGCCCGAAGCGATCGAAGCTGTCGTTGTCGAACGCCTCGGGGGTGTCGCTACCGGGGTCCACGGGTAGCTCGCCGTCGGCCGAGAGGCGCACGGCCGGCAGGCCGTGCTCGATCAGCGGTGCCTGGTCGCCCAGACCGGCCGGCGCCGCCAGCCGGAAGAGGTCGTCGAGCGGCCCCTCGTCGCCCGCTGGGGTGGCGAGCTCGTTCGAGGTGATCGAATCGGCCGTCTCGGCCAGCTGGCTGGCGGTGCTCTGCGGCCCCGTCGACCAGGGAATGACCAGTGGGGCGGTCGGATCGGAGAGGGCAGGCTGGCTGAGGACGATCGCCGCGTCGAGCAGGGACGAGTCGCTGTAGTCGCGGATGAAGCGCTTCGTTCCCAGGGCGCCGATGCTCGATCCATCGACGGAGACGAAGACGAGCGTCTTGTGATGGGCGGTGCCCGAGAAGGCCTCCGCGATCTCCAGCAGGGCGGCGGTCGCGGCGGCGGTCGTCGTCGCGCCGCTGCCCTGCGCGACGTCGCGAGGCGCGATCAGCGCTATCTGCCGGTTCGAGTCTCCCGGAAGCGTCGCGATCAGGTTGCGGAGGTGGACGTCGTGACCCCGAAACGAACCGTCGAAGGTCTGCTCGGAGACCGTCGCCTCGTCGATCGCAGCGAAATGGCTCTTGACCTGCTCGGCGAGCTTCTCGTCCGCCGCGGAGCCAGGGGTCGGGTAGGGAGCGTCAGCGCCGAGCTGCTTGGCGAGCGGCACCGCGCTGGCCGGATCGAAGGCGTCGGGCGGGATGCCCGCCGACAGGCTCCGCGGCACGTCCTGCAGGGAGAACATCGCGATCACGAAGACCAGCGGAACCGCGAGCAGCGCGTATCTGTAGAGGCGCAAGTCGATCATCAGCCAGGCATGAACCGCCTTCTAACCTTCAGGCATGGCGCGAGGACAGGCGAGGATCTTGCTCGTTGACGATGAACAGGCCGTGCAGACGCTTCTCACCTACCCGCTCCGCAAGGAAGGTTATGACGTGGTGGGGGCCAAGGATGGGCAGGAAGCCCTCGATCGCTTCGGTGAGGAGCGGTTCGATCTCGTGGTCCTCGACATCATGCTTCCCAAGCTCGATGGGATTGAGGTGTGCAGGCGCCTTCGCACCCGCAGTCAGGTGCCGATCATCATGCTGACGGCAAAGGGGGACGAGATCGACAAGGTCGCCGGACTCGAGATGGGCGCCGACGACTACATCACCAAGCCCTTCTCGGTCCGGGAGTTCCGCAGCCGGGTCAAGGCCGCGCTCCGGCGAGGCAACATGGCGGGCCCGGCGCTGGCCGGCAATGAGCCGATCCGCGCGGGAGACCTCGAGATCGACTTCGAGCGCCGCTCCGTGATGCTGGCAGGGGATTCGGTGCAGCTGACCTACGTCGAGTTCGAGATCCTGGCCGCGATGGCGTCCGCTCCCGGGCGGGTCTTCACCCGCGAGATGCTGCTCGAGCACATCTGGGGTGACTCGACCTACCGCGACCCGCGCACCGTCGACGTCCACATCAGGCACCTCCGCGAGAAGCTCGAGGCCGACGCCAAGAACCCCGAGTACCTGTTCACGGTGCGCGGCGTCGGCTATCGCTTCCGCGACGCCGAGCGCGATTGAGCGCCTCCCGCCGGACGTGAAGATGAGACCGGCGTGGCTCCGCCTCAACACCCTCCGCAATCGGCTCGTCGTCCTGATCACGCTGATCACGGCGGGGGCGATCGGGTTCGTCTACCTCTACGTCGTGCCGCAGCTCGAATCGAGCCTGACCGCCGAGAAGCTGCGGCGGCTCGAGCGGCTCGGAACCGAGCAGTCCCCGCGGCTCGCGCGGGCGCTCGAGTCGGGTGCCACCCCGGCCCAGATCTCGGAGCTGGTCCGCTCGACGGCGCAGGCGACCGAGAGCCGGGTGACCTTGCTGGCCGTCAGGAATGCGCCGGGTGGCCCGGTGCCCGCATTCGTCGTCGCGGACTCGCAATCGGAGGCGACGGCGCTCCAGGGGCGCTATCTGACCGCCGAGGCCGCGATCAGCGGGGGACACATCGCCACCGGCGTGGAGCGCGTGGCCGGGACCCGTGTCGGCACCTCCGCGGTCCCGATCCGGCTCGGCGACCAGACGCGCTGGGTCGAGGTCATCTCGACCCAGCTGGCGGAGGTGAACGAAGACGTCGCGCTGGTTCGCCGACAGATCCTGATCGCGGGGCTGATCGCCCTGGTCGCCGCCTCCCTGATCGGTTTCTGGGTGTCGGGCGCGGTCTCTCGCCGGCTGCGGCGGATGCGGCGCGCGGCGGAGGCGGTGGCGGAGGGACATTTCGACCAGCCGATCCCGGTCGACTCCTCGGACGAGCTGGGTCAGCTCGCACGCAGCTTCAACGAGATGCAGCGGCGCCTTGCGCGGCTCGACAGCTCGCGCAAGGAATTCATCGCCAACGCGTCCCACGAGCTGCGGACCCCGATCTTCTCGCTCGGAGGGTTCCTGGAGCTGCTCGAGACGGAGAAGCTGACCGCCGCCGAGCGGCGCGCCTTCGTCTCCGAGATCCGCGCGCAGGTCGAGCGGCTGCAGAAGCTCACGATCGATCTGCTCGACCTCTCGCGGCTGGACGCCGACGTGATGGAGATCAAGCGCGAGCAGGTGGACCTGAAGGACGCTGCCAGAGTGGTCGCGGACGAGTTCCGCCCCAAGGCCGGCCTCCACGAGTCCTCGCTCCAGGTGCGGGGGCGGGGCCATGTGGTCGCTCTGGCGGATCTAAATCGAGTCTCACAAATCATTCGTATCCTGGTTGACAATGCGCTCACCCACACCCCGCAGGGGACGAACGTAACCGTGACCGCCGTGCGCGGGACGAACGCGGCGGAGCTGATCGTCGGGGACGACGCGAAGAAGGGGATCGACCCTCGCGCGATCCCGAAGGTCTTCGACCGCTTCTACACCGGCGATACCGCGTCCGGGTCCGGGCTGGGCCTGGCGATCGCGGAGGAGCTCGCGCATCGCATGGGCGGGCAGATCGCGGTGGTCTCCCGCCGCGGGCACACCGCCTTCACGCTCAGTCTGCCGCTCGCCGGCGGGCGACGGCGCCAGCGCGAGCCGGCCGGGGTAGCGGTATGAGGCTGCGACCGGGACGGCGCGCACGCGCCCTGTTCGTCTGGATCCCGGTCGTCCTGGTGACGGCCCTGATCGCCGGCTGCGGCGGCGGTGGCGGCAACGATTCGAGCACGACCGCGGCCCAGGCGCCCCAGGGCGCGGCGCAGGTGGTCGTCGAGGCGAGCGGCGGCAGCTTCAATCCCGCTCAGATCTACAAGGACGTCTCCCCCGGCGTCGTGACCATCGACTCCGTGTTCGAGGGCGGCGTCAACGACATCCTCGGCGGCGGTGGCTCGGCCGGTCAGGGATCCGGGTTCGTGGTCGACAAGGACGGCGACATCGTCACCAACGCCCACGTGGTCACCAGCGGCGGCCACCTGAACGGCGGCGGGACGCCGCACGAGGCCAAGCAGGTCTTCGTCGAGTTCGGTGACCGCAACCGGGTTCCGGCGGAGGTCAAGGGCTTCGACGCCGATGCCGACGTCGCCCTGATCAAGGTCGACCCGGACGGCCTCGACCTGCAGCCCGTCTCGCTCTCCGATCGCTCGAGCTTCACGGTCGGGGAGCCGGTCGCGGCGATTGGCAGCCCGTTCGGCGAGGACCAGTCACTGTCGGTCGGCGTGATCTCGGCCACGAACCGGACGGTCGAGGGGCTCACCAACTTCGGCATCGACAACGCCATCCAGACCGACGCGTCGATCAACCCGGGGAACTCGGGCGGGCCGCTGCTCGACGCCAAGGGACAGGTGATCGGCATCAACGAGCAGATCGCGTCCAGCTCCGGCAGCAACTCCGGTGTCGGCTTCGCGATCCCCGTGACCTCGGTCCGGTACTCGCTCGACCAGCTGAAGGTCGACGGCAAGGTCGACTACGCCTACCTCGGTGTGACCAGCGAGTCGCTCTATCCGCAGCTCTCCGAGCACCTCGGCCTCGACACCCAGACCGGCGCCATGATCACCGACGTCGTCAGCGGCAGCCCCGCGGACGACGCGGGGCTCAAGGGCTCGAGCGGCGAAGACACCTTCCAGCTCCAGCGAGTGAAGACGGGCGGAGACGTCGTGCTCGCCGTCGACGGCAAGCCGGTACTCGAGAACAACGACCTCTCGAAGCTGGTCGCCGCCCACAAGCCGGGCGAAACCGTGACGCTGGAGGTCCTGCGCAACGGTCAGAAGACCAACGTCGACGTGACGCTCGGGTCGCGGCCGGCGGATGTGAATCAGTAGCGGCTGCTAGGCCGCGCCACTTCGAGCGAAGGCCGAAGGCCGTTTGATGCGAGGGTGCTCCGCAGGAGCAACCCGTTTAACTCTGGGGGCGGCCGCTCGCAGCCGCGGCTATATGGCGAAGCCAGCAATCAAAACCCTCGTCACCGACCTGGCAGCGACCCTGCGCGAGGAGGTGCTCCCCCACCTCGGCGCGCACGCCGGAAGAGCCCACACCGGCGCCGCGGAGAGCGGCGACGTCACCTTCCAGATCGACGAGCACGCCGAGGCGCGGATGGAATCCTTCCTGTCCGAACGGGCGCCCGAGGTCTCGTTCTTCTCCGAGGACCGCGGGATGGTCTCGCCCGCGGGCGACCGCGCCGAGTGGGTGCTGGTGGTGGACCCCATCGACGGCACCCGGCCGGCGATGGCGGGCCTCGAGTCATGCTGCGTCTCGGTCGCGGCGGCCCCCCTCGAGGGCGAGCCGACCATGGGCGACGTCCAGGTCGGCTGCGTGCTCGAGGTGAAGAGCGGGCAGGGCTTCGTCGCCGAGCGCGGTCGAGGCCTCGAGCCGGCCGCCAATCTCTCCGAGAACCGTTCGCTCCAGCGCATGTTCTGGACCTACGGCTTCCGCGGCCGCCCGGCGCGAGCGCTGATCGAGGTGCTCTGCGATTTGATCGATGCCTCCTCGGTCGGCGGCGGGACCTTCGATCTCGGCTCGGCGACCTATGACATGACCCGGATCGTCACCGGCCAGCTGGACGCCTATGTCGAGCCGGGGCCGCGGATGATCGACGACGTGCCGGCGGTGCGCGCGGAGTTCGAGCGCGTCGGCGGCGGGGCGGTGCTCAACAACTCGCCCTATGACCTCGCCGCGGCGACGATCTGCCTCGAGGAGTGCGGCGCAGTCGTGACCGATGCGTACGGCGAGCCGCTCGCGTCGCGGCCCCTGCTGGGGTCCGACCACACCTTCCAGATGTCCTGCCTCGCTGCCGCCAACCAGGATCTCCACTCCGCGATCTGCGCGGAGATCGACGCCGGCATCGAGCGGCTGCGCGGCCAGCACTGAGCGGGTTGCGCCTGGCGGCGCCCCCTCGCCTCAAACGAGTACTTTTCCGCCCTTGTCCAGTAGTAGATCTCTCATGGGGGGGCCGTGCTCCAGGAAGTAGCGCTCGGCACCAAGTCGCTCGCCGACTACACGCACCTGGCCGGTCGCGGCCTCGTCGACGAGATCAGGGAGCTGGCGGAGAGCCTCGAGGGCAAGCGGGTGCTCCACATCAGCGCCACGGCGTTCGGCGGCGGGGTCTCCGAGATCCTCTACACGATCGTGCCCCTGATGCGGGACGTCGGGCTAGAGGCCTCCTGGCAGGTGATCATGGGCCGGGAGGAGTTCTTCAACGCCACCAAGCTCCTCCACAACTCGCTGCAGGGGGACCCGAACACGCTCACTCCCAGCCAGTGGGAGCTGTTCGACCACTACAACAAGATGAACGCCGAGAGCCTCGAGGGCGAGTGGGACGTGATCATCGTCCACGACCCGCAGCCGGTGGGCATGCGGCACAACGCCAGCGATCACGCCAAGAACTGGATCTGGCGCTGCCACATCGATCTCTCGGATCCGAACCCGGAGCCGATCAACCGCCTGCTCCCCCTCATCTCCGAGTACGACATCACGGTGTGGCACCTGGAGCAGTACGTGCCGAAGGGCCTCGACGGGCACGGCGGCGTGCGGATCGTGCCGCCGGCGATCGATCCGCTCTCCCCGAAGAACATGGCGCTCTCGCCCGACGACGCGGCCTTCGTCTGCAACCAATTCGGGATCGACGTGGACCGGCCGATGATGTGCCAGGTCTCCCGCTTCGACCCCTGGAAGGACCCGATCGGCGTGATCGACGCCTACCGGCAGGTGACGAAGGACATTCCCGAGGTGCAGCTGGCGCTGGTGGGGTCGATGGCGACCGACGACCCGGAGGGTTGGGAGTTCTTCCACCGCACCTTCGAGTACGCGGGCTCGGACCCCGACATCAAGATCCTCAACAACCTCAACAACGTCGGCGCGATCGAAGTGAACGCGTTCCAGTCGCAGTCGGACGTCGTCCTGCAGAAGTCCATACGCGAGGGCTTCGGGCTGACCGTCTCCGAGGCGCTCTGGAAGGGCCGGGCGACCGTCGCGGGGGACGTCGGCGGCATCCCGCTGCAGATCGTGGACGGCGAGGACGGCTACCTGGTCTCCTCGCCCGAGCAGGCGGCCGAGCGCTGCACCCAGATCCTCCAGGACCCCGAGCTGGGGCGGCGGCTGGGACGGGCCGGCAAGGAGCGGACACGGGAGCGCTTCCTCTCGCCGCGCCTGCTGCTCGACTGGATGCGCATCTTCAGCTCGCTCGATTGAGGGAGGCGCGGGTGGCGGAGATCACCTGGGAGCAGTTCGAGGCCGTGGATATGCGCGTCGGGCGCGTGGTCGGCGTGAAGGAGTTCCCGGAGGCTCGCGTTCCCGCCTGGAAGCTCGAGATCGACTTCGGGCCCGAGGTCGGCCGCAAGCGCTCATCCGCCCAGATCTCCCACTACAGCCTTGAGGAGCTGGAGGGACGACTCGTGGTGGGCGTCGTCAACTTCCCTCCGAAGCGAATCGGGCCGTTCCTCTCCGAAGTTCTGGTCCTGGGGGCTCTCGACGACGAGAAGGGGGTCGTCCTCCTCCGTCCGGACGATGACGTGGAGCCAGGGGACCGAATCGCATGAGCGCTTAGCCTCGCCTGATACAAACGGAGGGTGGCCGAGCATCCATTGACGATCGTCTCCAACCGCGGCCCGGCGGAGTTCGGCCGCGATGAGACGGGTCGGCGGGTCGTGCAGCGCGGCGGCGGTGGACTGGTGACCGCGCTCTCCGGGCTGGTCTCACACAGGAAGGCGCTCTGGATCGCCTCGGCCATGACCGACGAGGACGTCGTCGTCGCCAACGAGACCGACGGCCCGGTGGAGATCGAGGTCGACGGGATCGCCTACGACGTGCAGCTGGTCGCGTCGAACCCCTCGGCCTACGACCGCTTCTACAACGTGATCGCGAACCCGATCCTCTGGTTCATCCAGCACTACCTCTGGGACCTCTCCAACGCCCCGGACATCCGCCAGGCCGAGGTGGACGCGTGGGAGGAGGGCTACAAGGTCGTCAACGACGACATCGCCGCCTGCGTGATCCGGGCGATCGAGGGCCAGGAGGACCCTGTCGTGATGCTCCACGACTACCACCTCTACACCTCCCCCGGCCTCATCCGCGAGGCGCGTCCCGACGCCTTCCTGCACTACTTCGTCCACATCCCGTGGTCCCAGCCGGATTCGTGGCGGATCCTCCCCAACCGCTGGCGCGAAGAGATCTACCTGAGCATGCTCGCCAACGACATCATCGGCTTCCACACCACCGCCTATTGCCGCAACTTCCTGCAGTGCTGCCGCGAGCTGATGGAGCTCGAGGTGGACTTCGAGCGGAACGCGGTGATCTATGAGGGTCGCGAGGTCTGGGTGAGGGCGTATCCGCTCTCGATCGACACGGAACGCCTCTACCGGGTCGCCCAGTCCTCGGACGTCGAGTTCTACGAGAAGGAAGTGCTGCGCCGCCGCCGCGACCACCTGATCCTGCGGGTCGACCGAGCGGACCTCTCGAAGAACGTCCTGCGGGGGTTCACATCGTTCGACGTCTTCCTCGAGCAGCATCCGGAGTTCCGGGAGAAGGTCACCTTCATCGCCCACCTCCAGCCCTCGCGTCAGGACGTGCCCGAGTACGCGGAGTACCTGGAGCGGATCGAGGCGCTGGTCGCCGTCGTCAACCACCGGCACGGGACCACCGACTGGATGCCGATCGACCTGCGCATCTACGAGAACTTCCACGAGGCCGTCGCCCGCTACAAGCAGTTCGACCTGCTGATGGTCAACTCGCTCTTCGACGGGATGAACCTGGTCGCGAAGGAGGCGCCGACGGTCAACACCCGCGACGGGGTCGTGATGCTCTCCGAGAACACGGGGGCCCACGAGGAGCTCGGCGACTGCGCGCTCTCGGTGAACCCGTTCGACATCCAGGAGCAGGCCGACACGATCCATCGCGCCCTGACCATGGAGCCGGAGGAGCGGGCGCTGCGGGCCAGGCGGCTGAAGGAGATCATCAACGAACGCGACCCGGGCGATTGGGTCGACGAGCAGCTGGACGACATCCG
>DATAPB010000252.1:0-19153 GCA_036265435.1 Solirubrobacterales bacterium
GGCCCCGAGCCGCTCCAGCGCGGCATCCTCGTCGGCGTCTGCCACGACCACGCAGAAGCCGCAGCCCATGTTGAAGACCTCATGCATCTCGTCATCCGGCACGTCCCCCAGCTCCTGGATCAGGGTGAAGATCTCCGGGACGGCCAACGGATCGTCGATCTCGTAGCCGACGTCGGCCTCGAGCCGAAGGAGGTTGTCGAGTCCGCCCGAGGTGATGTGGGCGAGGCCGCGGACGTCGAGGTCCGAACGGAGCAGCTCGACGACCGGCTTGACATAGATCTCGGTCGGCTCCAGCAGGACGTCGCCGAGCGGCCGGCCGAGGCGATCGTCGTCCATGGGGATGCTCTCGAGCGCCGATCGGGCGAGGGTGTAGCCGTTGGAATGGAGCCCGGACGAGGGCAGGCCGATCACCGGGTCGCCGGACTCGATCGAGGCGCCAGTCACCAGGGAGTCCAGCGCGACGACGCCGAAGCATGCTCCGGCGAGGTCGAGGCCGTTGATGAGCTCGCCGAGCTGGGCGAGCTCGCCGCCCACGATCTCGATCCCGGCGAGCTCGGCGCCTCGGGCAAGGCCAATCCCGACCGCTCCGGCGACCGCCGCGTCGGCCCGGTCGACGGCCAGGTAATCCACCATCGCGAGGGGCTCGGCCCCGACGCAGACGACGTCGTTCACGTTCATCGCGACGCAGTCGATGCCGACGGTGTCCCAGCGGCCCAGCTGCTCCGCCACCAAGAGCTTCGTGCCGACCCCGTCGGTGCTGAGCGCGATGCCGGTCCGCTCATCGAGACGGACGACGTTCGCGTAGTGGCCGCTGGCGAGCACCTGGCGGCTATCGGAGGGGGCAGCCGAGGAGAGGGCCGAGACGAGAGAGGCGACGGCAGCGTCGGCGTCCCCCTGGCTGACGCCGGCTCGCGCGTAGGCGTCTTCGGTCACGGCGATTCCCCGCGGGAGGGAGAGGCGGTGCCCGAGCCGGGGGCCCAGGTGGGCGAGCCGTTTCCGGCCGCCGGACGGCCGTTTCCGTCGACGAAGCTCTCCGGCTGCCCGAATCCGCGCAGCTCGGCCCTGCGCTTGCGAGAGCGGCGCCAGAGCCGGCCCAGCACCACCGCGGCGAGACCGGCCCGATAGGCGGCGTACGGCCAGAGAGCGCTGTCGCGCTCGACCACCCGGATCAGAGCCTGGGAGGCGAGCGTGGAGGCGAATGAAGCGGCGGTCCCCGCGGCGAATGCCGCTCCCTGTCCGGGAGGAAGCCCGCGCCGTCTCAGCCGTGCCCCCTTGAGCGCCGCTGCGCCCACGATGACGGGCAGAGCCACGGTACGGGAGAGCATGTTGGCGTGCTGCCGCGTGAAGCCGCGCCAGCGGGCGATGCTGAGCGTGGCGCCGTTGCGCGAGATCCCAGGCGCGAGCGCGGCCGCCTGGGCGAAGCCGAGCGCGAGCCCGTCCGCGGGCGTCGCCCGGCCGCGATCCCGTTCCTGCGGGGTGCGATCGGCGGCGACCATCGCCCCGGCTCCCGCAAGCAGACCCGCAGCCGTCGGGACGGGACCGCCCAGGTGGCGCTCGATCAAGCGCTCGAAAAGGACGCCGAAGAGGGCCGGCGGCAGGAAGGAGAGGCCGAGCACGGCCGCTCTTCGGCCGTCGAAGGAGCGGAGCTCCTCGAAAATGACCTGGCGCTGGCCGACCAGCAGGGCGGCCGCGGCGCCGGCGTGCAGCGCCACGCCGAAGGTCTTCTCGATCTCGGCGTCGCCGTCCTCGCGGCGCCAGCCGAGGAACCAGGGGACGAGGGACAGGTGGGCGGAGCTGGAGACCGGGAGAAGCTCGGTCGGTCCCTGGACCGCGCCGAGGACGATCGCCCTCGACGGTCTCACGAAGCGGGCTGCTCCTCTGCGTCCGCAGCCGGCCGGGCGCGGTTCCTCCTGCGCTTCCAGATTGCGTAGACGATCAGCGCCACGATCGCGGCCAGGACCACGTAGTCGAGGTAGTGCAGCCGATCCTTCCAGTCATCCCACTTGCTCCCGGCGAGCTTGCCGAGGAACCCGAGTGTGAAGACCCAGGGGATGCAGCCCAGCAACGTCAGGAGGCTGAATCGCCAGAAGGGCATCTTGGCGACGCCCGCTGGCAGGGAGATGAAGGTCCGGATCACCGGCAGCATGCGGGAGAAGAAGACCGTCGCGTCGCCGTGCCGGTTGAACCAGTCGTCCGCCCAGTCGAGATAGCGGCGGTTCGCGTGGAAGATCCGGTGACGCTCCACCAGCTCCAGGCGGCCGTAGTAGCCGATCGCGTAGGCGATCCATGAGCCGACCAGGTTGCCAAGCACACCGGCGGCCACGATTCCGAACAGGGTCAGGGTGCCGTCATCGACCTTGAAGCCGGCGAACAGCATGGTCGCCTCGCTCGGAATCGGGATCAGCGCGCTCTCGAGCGTCATCAGCACGAAGATGCCGGCGTAGCCGAGGTCGCCGATCACGTTGGTCGCGAAATCGACGAGCTTGTCGGTCACCGCCGCGGTCACGAAGGGGAGTTCGAGGCCCGTCACAGGGGCGGCATGGTAGGGGCTGCCGGGTGCGCAGGCGCCGCCGAATCCAAAGATTTTCTGAACGGCGGGCTGCCCAATCTCCAGGGGAGGGCCACTAGACTCGCCTCGGCGTGGACCGGCTCAAGTACCCCGTCTGGCGTCACAGACTGACCCAGATCGCCGCCGACGCAGTTCTCGTGGCGATTGCCTACTACCTGGCCTTCAGGTTGCGGTTCCTCGACGCCTCGGGCGGGATCCCGGAGCGCTACGACCACATGCTGGCCAACTCGATCGGCTTCGTCGTCCTCGGCCAGCTGATCGTCTTCAGCGTCTCCGGCCTCTACGAGAAGTGGTGGCGCTACTTCCGCCTGCCGGACATGATCGCCATCCTCCGCGCGTGCGCGATCTCGACGGCGATCCTCGCGATCGTCTTCCTGCTGCTGAAGCCGTTCGACGACCAGATCCCGCGGTCGGTCGTCGTCTCGAACTTCCTGCTCACCGTCTTCCTGGTCGGTGGCGCCCGGCTTCTGGCGCGGATGATCCTGGTCGAGCGGATCGCCCGGCGCGATGTCCGGGGCGCGCGTCGGGTGCTGGTGGTGGGCGCCGGTTCGGGCGGTCAGATGGTCGCTCGGGAGCTGCAGCTCAACCCGAACCTGGGCTCCAAGGCGATCGGCTTCCTCGATGACGACCCCCGAAAGCGCGGCATGCGGCTTCACGGCATCAACGTCCTCGGGACGACCGAGGAGGTGGGGGATGTCCTCGACGAGTTCCACCCCGACGAGGTGCTCATCGCGATCCCGTCGGCTCCGGGCGAGCTGCGCGGCCGCGTGGTCACCGCCTGCCGGGAGCGCGACCTCCCTGTGCGCACCCTGCCGACGGTCTTCGAGCTCCTCCGGGGCGGAGTGCAGCTGACCAGACAGCTCCGCGAGGTCCAGGTGGAGGACGTCCTCGGCCGCGAGCCCGTGAAGATGGAGCTCGACCGGGTCGGCGCGTACATGCAGGACAAGGTCGTGCTCGTCACCGGAGCGGGTGGCTCGATCGGGTCCGAGCTGGTCCGCCAGATCGCCCGGGTGCGGCCGAAGCTGCTCGTCGTTCTCGACCACGCCGAGGACAACCTCTTCCGGATCGACCGGGAGATGATCGAGGAGCGTCACTTCACGCGGATCGAGTCGGTGCTCGCCGACTGCAAGGAGCCCGAGCGGATGCTCGAGGTGATGCAGCGCTTCAGGCCCGATGTCGTCTTCCACGCAGCCGCCTACAAGCACGTCCCGCTGATGGAGGCCAATCCGCTGGAGGCGATCCGCAACAACGCGATCGCGACCCGCGTCACTGCGGAGACCGCGGTGGCCTCGGGCTGCCAGCGCTTCGTGCTCGTGTCGACCGACAAGGCCGTCAACCCGCGGACCGTGATGGGGGCCTCCAAGGCGATGGCCGAGTGGATCGTCGAGGCCGCCGGCCGCAAGCACCCGCAGACGCGCTTCGTGACGGTCCGCTTCGGAAACGTGCTCGCCTCGTCGGGCAGCGTCGTGCCGATCTTCCGCAGCCAGATCGAGCGTGGCGGCCCGGTCACAGTGACCGACCCGGAGATGACGCGCTACTTCATGACGATCCCCGAGGCCGTCCAGCTGGTGATCCGCTCCGGCGATCTCGGCGGCACCAGCGGCGAGGTCTTCGTGCTCGAGATGGGCGAGCCGGTGAAGATCGTCGACCTCGCCCACAACATGATCCGCCTCGCCGGCTACGAGCCCGAGGTGGACATCGCGATCGAGTACGTCGGCGCACGGCCTGGCGAGAAGCTCCACGAGGAGCTGTTCAACTCGGACGAGCGCCCGCAGCCCACCGCCGCGGACCGCATCGTCCGGGCCGTTCGCAACGCGCCGCTCGACCCGGAATGGGTGAACGGCACCCTCGGCAGGCTCGAGTCCCTGGTCAGTACCGGGGATGAGGCGGATCTCGCCGCACAGACCGTCGAGCTGGTGACGCAGCGCCGCGCCGCCGTCTTGCCGGCGGACGATGTGACCGCCTAGCGGATCCTGCCCGTAACATCCCGCGCCTCCCGGCATGAGCAGCCTTCTCAAGGACGTCGGCGCCATCGCGGGCCTCGCCTCATTCCTGGGGCTGGCCCTTGTCGCGCTGCTCTACTTCGCCCAGGCGCGCGACATCCGCCGCCTGCGTGAGAACGCCAGCTTCCTGGTCGAGGGGGGCTCAGAGGACGGCGAGAGCGTCACGCCCGCCGAGCGAGCCGCGACCGCGGTGGCGGCCAGCAAGCCCGAAGAAGCCGCGGCCGCAGCGGCGGCGACCGCTCCGAACGAGGCGGAGGCCTTCCGAAGGGCGGAGCTCGCCCGCCAGGCGGCGGAGCGGCGCAAGCGCTTCGAGCAGCGCCGGCAGCGTCCGTCGGACGGCCGCGAGCGGCCTTCCTGGCTCTCGGACTGGAAGTCGATCACCGCGATCGTCCTGATCGGGTTGATCGTCCTGGCCGGCGCCGCCTTCGGCGTCAGCAAGATCGTCAACGGCGGCTCCGAGTCGAGCACACCGGCGGCCGGCAAGAACAAGGGCCCCTGTCCGCCCGGCCAGACAAGGGTCGCCGTGCTCAATGGGACCCCGACCCCCGGCCTCGCGGCGACGTTCGCGGGACCGCTGAAGCAGAAGGGCTACAAGACGACGCCGGTCGGCAACACGGACTCACCCTTCAGCACCAGCGTGGTCATGTACGACCCGCAGACCGGGAAGGAGTGCGCGGGCGTGATCTCGGAGATAGTCGGCATCCCCAAGCAGCAGCCGATGGACAACGAGGTTCGCGTCGCCGCGGAGGGAGATCCGGTCGCGGTGGTGCTCGGGGACGACAAGGCCGGCTCGAGTGGGGCCAGCACGACCGGCTCGGGAATCTGAGCAAGCGCACTCGACCGGTCGCCCTGATCTCCGCGGTGACGGTGGCCCTGTTGCTCGCGGGCACCGCGGCGGCGATGGTCCTGACCCAGCATCTGCGCCACGACGGCCCGGTCGCGAGCTCGATCCACTGGAAGACCCGCCCCGGGCCCCGGTACCGCGTCTGCTTCCGGCTCACGCGCGACGACACGGTGACGGTCGCCGTCGTCGATTCGGGGACCCACGTGGTGCGGGTGCTTGCGCCGGCACAGCCGCTGGACGGGAGTGACACCGCTCACTGCTTCGCCTGGAACGGCCGTGACGCCGCCGGCAACCCGGTGCCGGCGGGCAGCTATCGCCTGCAGCTGAGCCTGGAGGATGCCGACCGCGTCGCCGTCTCGGGCGAGCGGATCGACATTCCGGCAACCGGGGTCCCATCGTGAGCGAGGCGCTCGAGATCGCCGGCTGCCTCGCGGCGGCGGCGTCGGTCTCGGCGGCTCTGCTGGTTTCCGACGCCCGGGTTCGGGCAGCGGCGCTGCTCGCGGCGATGGGCCTGGCAGCGGCGCTGGTCGCGGGCCAGGGCTGGGACGAGCTCGCGAGCCTGCGCGCGCACCATCTCGAGCTAGCCGGGGTGATCATCGGCGCCGTCGCCGTGCTCGTCGCCCTGGCCGCCGCGATGGTGCGCTGGCCGATCCTGCTGCCGCTTCTCGTCATCGCCACACTCCCCTTCCGGATCCGGCTTCATGTCGCCGGCGGGCAGGCGGTCAACCTGCTGGTCCCGCTCTATGCAGTGATCGGGGCCGGTGTGCTCGCCATCGCCTTCGAGGCCCTCCGCGGCCGCGCCGCCCGGATGCGCGCCCTCCCCAAGCCGCTGGTGCTCGCGCTGGTCCTGGTGATCTGCCTGTACGCGCTGCAGGCGACCTACTCGTCGGATCTGGACTTCGCCGCCCGGAACATCGGCTTCTTCATGACGCCGTTCGCCGTCCTCTTCTGCCTACTGGCGATGGCCGAGTGGGACCGGCGGCTGCTCCGTCTGGCGATCGGCGTCTTCCTGCTCGAGGCCATCCTCTTCGCGGGCATCGGCATCGGCCAGTACGCGACCGAGCACATCTTCTGGAACGGGAAGCTCGAGGCGTCCAACGACTTCCACTTCTACTTCCGGGTGAACTCTCTCTTCTGGGACCCGAACATCTACGGCCGCTACCTGATGGTGGCGATCCTGCTGGTCTGCGCCGCGCTGCTCTGGACCTCCGATCGGCGGGTCGCCTTCGTCCTGGTGAGCGCCCTCGCGATCATCTTCGCCGGCCTGGTCTTCTCCTTCTCCCAGACGACTTTCGCCAGCCTCTTCGTCGGGCTGGCCGTCCTCGCCGCGCTGCGCTGGAGCGTCGGCTGGGTCGCAGTCGGGGCCTCGGTGGCGCTGGCAGCGACCGTCCTCGCCGTCTTCTTCGCCGCGGGCGGCTCGAACGAGAGCTCCCGTGACATCAGCGAGGGCCACAGCAGCCTGATCAGCGGTGGCGCGAAGCTCGCCGGGCATCGGCCCATCTACGGCTACGGGTCGGCCTCGTTCTCGAAGGAGTTCGCGCAGGCGGAGAACGTCCCGCCGGGCGACACGACGATCTCCCACACCGAGCCGATCACGGTCGCCGCAGAGCAGGGCGTGATCGGGATCGCCGCGTATCTGGCGCTCCTGGCGGCTGCGCTCTGGACGTTCTTCTCCGGGATCCGGTCGATCGCACCAGGGCTCCGGGGCCGCTTCCGCTCGCTGGAGGAGGGGGACCGGGTCGAGCTGATTCCGGCCAGAATCGGCCTCGCCGCCGCCTTCGTCGCGCTGCTCGGCCACACCATCGGCTACGCCGCCTACCTGACCGATCCGCTCACCTGGGCCCTGCTCGCGGTCGGGGGTGTGCTGGCAGCTGAGGTGGGCGCCGGAGGCTGGCCGCGGCGGACGGCCGAGGGGGAGGCGAAGTCCGCCCCCGCTCCTACAGTCGCCTAGTCCGATGACCGGATACCTCCGCCGCCTGGCGACGACGGGTGCCGCGTACACGGCCTCGAGCGTGGTCTCGAAGCTGATCGCGGTCGCCCTGCTGCCGCTCTACACGCGGTACCTGACCCCAGCCGACTACGGCGCCGCGGAGGTCCTGATCACGGGAGTGATCGCGGCCAGCATCGTGATCCGGCTGGGGATCATCGAGGCACTCCTGCGCTTCTACTACCAGGCCGGGGAGGATCCCGACCAGGTCGTCAAGACGGCGTTCGCCTCGCTGCTGTGGACGACAACCATCGGATTGGCGATCGCGTTGCCCCTCGCGGAGCCGCTCTCCCGGCTGCTGCTCGACCATTCCGACCCGGGGCTGATGCGAATCGCGATCTTCGGCCTCTGGGTCTTCACGATGTTCGAGTTCCTCACCGCGCTCTTCCGGATCGACGAGCGGGCCAAGGCGTACTTCGCCTTCACGGTCTCGAACGTCCTGGTCACGATCCCGGTCACCGTCTGGCTGGTGGTGGGTGAGGACAAGGGCGCCAGCGGCCTGCTCTGGGGCCAGTACGGGACCGGCGCCGTGTTCCTCGCCGGGCTGGTGATCGCGCAGCGGCATCGGCTGGCGGTCGTTCCCGATTTCGCCCTCTGGCGGCGGATGCTCCGCTGGGGACTGCCGACGATGCCGGCCGAGCTCTCCCTCTACTCGCTCAACTTCATCGACCGGGTCCTGATCGTCCGCCTGGTCGGGCTCGGCGATGCCGGCCTCTACAGCCTCTCGGTGAAGTTCGCCCAGGCCGTCAACGTCCTCGTCAAGGGCTTCCAGCTCGCCTGGCCTCCGCTCGCGTACTCGATCCAGGACGACGACGAGGCGCGCCGCGCATACGCCGTGATCGTGACCTGGTTCGTCTCGGTCACCACCTTCGTCGTCGTCGGAATGTGGCTCCTCTCGCGGTGGATCGTCCGCCTGCTCGCCGCACCCGAGTTCTTCGACTCCTACAAGACGATCGGGCTGGTCTCCACCGGGGTGATGCTGTACGCGCTCTACCTGGTCCTGGTGATCATCCTCGGCCGGACCGGGCGTACCGAGTTCAACTTCCCGGCGACCGGCGCTGGAACGGTGGTCAACATCGTCCTCAACCTCATCCTGCTGCCGTCGATGGGGATCGTCGGCGCGGGCATCTCGCTGGTGGCCTCCTACGCGGTGGTGCTGGTGCTGATGTACGTCTTCACGCAGCGACTCTTCCACGTCCCGTACGAATGGCTCCGCCTCGCGCAGGTGGCGGGCCTCGCCATCGTGCTGGTCGCTGGCGGGGAGCTGCTCCTGCCCACCTCCGGAATCGCCGGGCTCGCCGGCCGCACGTTGGTCTGGCTCGCCTATCCCCTGCTGCTCTGGGCGACCGGCTTCCTCAACGACGAGGAGCGCGAGGCAGCGGGCCGCGTGCTCAGCCCCTCATACGTGAAGGCCGCGCTCACCCGCCTCCGTCAGGCTCCGCCGCCCGAGCCGGACGCCGAGCGGGAGGAGGAGGACGAGCGCGGGGACCACCGACCGCGCCTCACTCGCGAGACGCTCGAGGCCGAGCAGCGCGACGAGGACGCGATCCGCTGAGCAGCTGGCGCTCACCAACGCATCTAGAGTGGCCGGGCTGAATGGCGTCCAAGGAGCTGGCCTCACCGCAGATCGATTCCGATCGCGTGGTCCCGGTCGCCCGCCCTGCCGGGTTCGACGACCTGACCGTGCTCGTCTGCACGCACAACAACGCCAGGCTCCTCGATCGGGCGCTGGAGAGCATCGCCGGCCAGCTCGTGCCGGCGGGAATCGCCTGGGAGGTACTCGTTGTGGCCAACCGCTGCACGGACGGCACGGCTGACGTCGTACGGCGCTGGGGCGAGAGCGGGCGCATTCCACGGCTTCGCTATATGACCGAGCGACGGGCCGGCATAGCGTTTGCCCGCAAGCGCGGTCTACGGGAGAGCCGGGGACGCCTCGTGGGCTACGTCGATGACGACTGCGTTTTGGCTCCAGATTGGGCGGAGCAGGTCGTGCGCTTCGCCGCAGACCACCCACGCGCCGGGGCGTTCGGCGGGAGAAACGATCTCTCCTGGGAGGTGCCACCGACCCCCCTCGCCGACCTCTACGGGGAGAGCCTCGCGCGGCAGGACATGGGGCCGGTCCCGCGGCGGCTGCCCGCGCGTCAATGGCGAATGCCGGTGGGTGCCGGTCTGGTGTTGCGCCGGGCCGCGGTCATCGACAGCGGCTGGGTCGCCAACGGGGTACTCCGCTCACGCCGCCGCGGATCGATCCGCGGGGCCCACGAGTGCGGGGAGGACGCCGAGATCGCCGTGCGAATCCGCCGTGCCGGATGGGAGATCTGGTACTCGCCCAACCAGCATCTGAGTCACGTGATTTCCGCCGATCGGATCGGCCTCGGCTACCTGCGGCGGGTTCACCGAGGCTTCGGGAGGGCCGAGCCGGTCCTCCGCGCCCTGGCGCTGGCGCCGCAGCCCCATCGGCGACGGGAGGCCGTGCGTTGGTCCCTCGGGGTGCTCAGGGAGGTCTTGGATCGCTATTCGGAGGGATACGTCCGCTACGAGAACGAGCGGCCCACCTGGCTGATTCGCCTCAGCCACGCGCGAGGCTGCCTCGAGGGAGCGGCGGTCTTCACCTTGACCGGAAGGGGCGTGTGAGCGCCTTCAGGCCGGGGAAAGAGGCTCTGGACCGCCGGGTCGAGGTCGGCGAAGAGCTCCGAGTCGAGGTTGTAGTCCGCCGCCCCGTAGTCGTAGTCGTAATCCCTCCGGAGGTAGCAGACCGTCAGCATCGATCGCGGGCGGCGGGTGCGGTTGGGCGTGCCGCGATGGAGCATCCCCGGGTTCCGGATCAGGAGGCTGCCGGGCTCGACCAGGAGCCGCTCCGAGGGGAGCCGTCGCGAGAACTCCAGGAGAGCTGGGTTCTCTCCGTCCTGGATGTCGTCGGCGAGCCCGTGGCTCTGGAGCACCTCGGCGCTCCAGAGATGGCTGCCGTTGGGCCAGACCTCGAGGGGCCCGTTACGACGTGTGTTGCGACTGAGCGGGACGTTGACGATGTACGCGGGGGCCTCTCGAGCGCCGCCGGCCCCCAATTCGCGGTGAGGCGCCTGGATCACAGAACCCCTGACGCAGGTGTCACTGGAGACGAACTTGCAGCGGAAGCCGCTCCCCAGGAGTTCCTCGAGCAGCGGCATGACCAGAGGATTCGCGAGAAGCTGGACATCGCTCAGAGGCGGGCGCAGCTTGGGGAAGACGCGCCAGCGCGCGCCGCGTTCCCAGAAGACGGCCCGGTGCCGCGCGGAGATCTGATACCAGGCCTCTCCGTCTCGGCTCTCCATGCAGTCACGCAGGATGTCGTCGAACTGAGCGCGGGCCCGGGCAACGAGGTCGTGAGGGAGGGCGTCGCGCAGGACGACGTAACCGGCGGTGTGAAGGAGGAGGGCGGCTGTGCGAGCGCTGTGGGGACAGAGTCGCCCGGTCGTCCGCTCTTCTTCCGTGACGCTGACTTCGAGCATTCTTGCGGGGCCAGGGTATAGGGGTGGCGTCCAACGCCCCCGACCTGACGGTCGTGCTCACTCTCTTCGACCACGAGGGGCATGCCGCCGAGTGCGTCGAGAGCTGGGCTCGAGCCCAGGACCTGCCACGCGAGCGCTACGAGCTGGTCGCGGTCACGAATGGCAGAGAGCCGGAGGTCGATCAGCTCGTCGGGGAGCTGCTCACCTCCAGGGACCGGCTGATGAAGGTCCCCGCTTCCCAGGAGCTCGAGCTCCACGACCACGGAGCCCGCGCGGCGGCCGGGCGCTGGCTCCTCTTCACGGAGGCGCACACGGTGGCCGAGCCCGACTGCCTCTCGTCTCTGCTCGACCACCTGTCAGCCAATGAGCCCGTTCTTGCGGGCGCCTGTATCCGCTCGTATGGCGGTGGCAGCGAGAATCAGATCGCCAGGTGCGAGGAACGCTGGTACGCGGACGGCTTCCGGGAGTGGAGCCGCGACGGAGACTGGCGGAAGGTGACGATCAGGGGGTTCGCGATCCTCCGCGACGCCTACCTCGATGCCGGCGGGTTCGAGCATCGGTTCGGGTGCTTCGCCGAGACGGCCCTGGCGGCGAACCTGGCCGAGCGCGGCTACCGACTCGGCTGTGCGCCCGAGGCCGCGGTCAAGCACTACGACCAGACCCGCATGGCACCGCTGCTCCGCTATGTCCGGGAGTACCGGGAGGGAGAGCTCGCCTACCGGGCCACTCGCTCGGCGGAGTTCTCCGAGCGGTACTTCGGCGTCCTTCCGCCCCGGCTCGATCGCCGGGAGCGCCTCAAGGCATGGCTCGGGTATCTGCGCGCGCGGGCGCGCTTCCACTACCCGCGGCTGGACGACGACGAGCGATACGCGCGCTTTCTCGAGCTCTGGACGAAGGCCAGCGACTTCGAGCAGCAGCGGGCGCTCGCCCGGAACCGCTAGGAGCCCGCGGCGCGTTCGAGAACGGCGGCCATCCGTGCCGCCTGGTGCTTCACGTCGTGCTCTGCCGCCACCCGTCGCGCGGCCTCGTTCGGCGTGGGCTTGCCGGCCGCCAGCTCCATGGCATGCGGCAGGGCCGCGGGATCCTGGGGGTCGACGAGGACGCCGGCCTCGGGCGTGACGAACTCGGGCGGCCCGCCCACGCTGGTGGCGAGCACGGTTCGCTCCATCGCCATCGCCTCGAGGGTCGCCTGCCCGAAGGGCTCGATCAGTGAGGGCTGGCAGAGGACGTCGCACGCCGCCATCCAGTTCGGCACCTCGGACTGGGGGACGCGTCCCGCGAGAGTGACGCCGGGCCTTCCCTCCAGCGACGGGCGCAGCGGCCCGTCGCCGACGAAGGCGAGGCGACCGCGACCGAATTCCGCGAAGGCGTCGGCGAGGTGGACGACGTTCTTGCGCTCGATCAGGGAGCCGACGCAGAGGAAGGCAGGCCCGGCGCCCTCCCAGCCCAGTTCGTGACGCGCTTCGTCGGCGGGTCGTGGGGAGAACGCCTCCAGGTCGACCCCCAGGTCGGCCACCTCGATCTTCGAACCGGCCGCGGGGATCCTGTCCGTCAGTTGACCCGCGAGCCAGCGGGAGTTGGCGATCACCGCGACGGAGCGGTCGACCACCCAGCGGGTCGCAGCGGTGACTCCCCGGATCCGCCCCAGGTTGGCGACGTCCTGTCCGTGCGCCATGACGACCAGCGGAACTCCCGCTCTGCGCGCGGCGAGCGCCCCGGCCGCGCCCGCGGGGAAGAGGAAGTGCGCGAAGACGACGTCGGGCTCGAAGTCACCGGCCTCCCGGCGGGCCTTGCGGACCAGGGTGAGGTACTCCGTCGGCGACCCGCCGCGCCGGCTAATCGACGCCACCTCGAGCTGATGACCGAGCGCCTCCAGCTCGCGGGTGAGCGGGACCAGGAAGCTGCCGAGGTCCGGGTGCTCCGTGCTCGGCCACATCTGGGTGACCTCGAGGATCTTCATGGCCGGTGAGCCTGATGGAGGCGTCGGTTGTAAGCATCCGCGGCCTCGCGGATACCCTCGCCACGGCCGGGCATGAGCGCCTGGCGGGCGTGCAGCCAGTAGCGGCGGAGAGAGTGCCCCGGCAGCACCAGTGCGAGGAGCGCACGAACCACGTACGGCCAGGCGAGCAGCGGCCGGAGCAGGACCGCCCGGACCCGACCGAGGTGCTTGCGGAGGTAGCGGTCACGGCCGCGGTGGTACTCGACGATTCGCCGCTCGGCCCCAGCCGCGTCCTGCGCCATCTGGTCGTGGTGGATGGCCCGGGCGGAGGGGACGTAGAGGATCCGCCACCCGGCGTCCGTGAGGCGCTTGCAGAGGTCGGTCTCGTCCGAGTAGACGAAGAAGTCGGGGTCGAAGCCCCCCACCTGAAGCGCGGCCTCCCGGCGCACGATCATCGCGCTCGATTGCACCCAGCCGACGGGACGGGTCCCCTCGCTGCCGCTCTCCACGGTGAAGCGACGATGCAGGAACAGCGCGCCCGCCAGGGCCGTGTCGACGCCGGGAAGCCGCCAGGCGCAGGGCACCGGACGGCCGTCGGGGGAGAGGAGCTGAGCGCCCGCCACGGCCGCCCCCCGATCCGACCGCAGTGCCCCGATCAGGGCCGGCACGGCACCCGGCTGCAGCTCCGAGTCCTCGTTGAGCAGCAGGCAGAACTCCCCCTTCGCCTCCCGGATCAGCCGGCTGTCGTTCGCCGCCTTGCCCTCGCGCCGCTCGAGCTCGATCAGGCGGATTTCGCGGTCCAGCGCCCTGACCGCCTCCGCGGAGCCGTCGTCCGAGGCGTTGTCCAGCACCAGGATCTCGTGGTCGAGATCGGGCGGCGCGGTGCGCTCGATCGCCTCGAGGCAGGCGAGCAGGAAGGCCCGGCCGTTCGTGTTGACCACGCAGTAGGAGAGCAGCACGGCGAGAATGCTCGCCCATGCGCGTCCAACTCGTCGATCCGGCCGCCTACACGCCCCCGTACGACCACGCCCTCGCGGCGGCGCTCGCTCGCGAGGGAGCCGACGTCGAGCTCGTCACCTCGCGCTTCTCCTACGGCCCCGTGCCGATTCCGCCTGAAACGGGTGGCTCCTCCGATACCTCACGGGTCGCGCTGTCGCGCGCCCTCGCATCATCGGAGCTCCCTCGCACCTATTCCGTGAATCAGCTCTTCTACCGGCGCTCCTCGCGAGACGACATCGGGCCGCGGCAGCGTCGCCTGGTTCGCGTGGCCGAGCACGTCCCGGACATGCTGCGCTACCGCCGCGTCGCGCGGGAGGCCGATCTCGTCCACTACATGTGGGTGCCGATCCCCGCGCTGGACCGCCACCTGCTCCCGGCCAAGCGCCCGCGCGTGTACACGATGCACTGGCGGCTGCCCGAGGCCGGCACCCGCATCGCGCGCACCCTGACGCGGCTGCTGACGGAGATGGATGCGGTTGTGGTGCACAGCGAGCACGGGGCTCGCCGGCTGGAGGCCGACTTCGGTGTCCCGCCGGAGAGGCTGCGCGTTATCCCACACGGCGCGTTCGACTATCTGACGCGCCAGGAAGACGAGGTGCCGCTGCCCGATGACCTGCGTGAGGTCACCGGCCCGGTGATCCTGGCGTTCGGGCTGGTCCGCCCGTACAAGGGGACTGAGGTCCTGCTCGAGGCCTTCCGGCGGGTCGAGGGCGCGGAGCTCTGGGTTGTCGGGATGCCCAGGATGCCGATGGACGAGCTGCGCGAGCTGGCGCGACGGGCGCCCGGGACCGTGCGCTTCGTGGACCGCTTCGTGACCGACCCGGAGATTCCCGCGTTCATGCGGCGGGCGGACCTGGTCGTGCTTCCGTACCGGAACATCGAGCAGTCGGGCGTCCTCTACACCGGGCTCGCGTTCGGCCGGCCGCTGGTGCTCAGCGCGGTCGGGGGCTTCCCGGAGATCGCCGAGCAGGGGGCGGCGCGGCTCGTTCCTCCCGGAGACCCGGATGCCCTGACCGAGACGCTGAACCAGCTGCTCGCCGACCGCTCCGCCCGGGATGAGCTGGCCGACGCCGCGACGAGGGCGGCCGCGACGACCTACTCGTGGGAGCGAATCGGGGAGCAGACGATGGCGCTCTACCGCGATCTCCTCGGCCCACGTGGATGAGCGCGGTCCGCCGATAATCCCCCGCCATGGCGCTCGAAATCGTCTTCTGGGTGGCCGTCGGCCTGATCGTCTACGCCCATCTGGGCTATCCGCTCTTGCTGCGGGCCCTGGTCGCGCTGTTCGGCGAACGCGATGATGCGAGGGCGGGCGACACCGCGACCCGTGAAATGGCGAAGCCGGCTGACGCTTTCCCTCACGTCAGCCTGATCATCCCGGCCCACGACGAGGAAGAGGTCATCGAGCGCAAGGTCGCGAATGCCCGCGGCCTGGACTACCCGGCGGACCGCCTCGAGGTGATCGTCGTCTCGGACGGGTCGTCCGACCGCACCGTGGAGCTGGCCCGCTCGGCGGGAGCCGATCAGGTCCTCGACCTCCCCCGCGGCGGCAAGGTCGCGGCGCTGAACCAGGCGGTTCGAGCCGCGACGGGCGAGATCCTCGCGTTCTCGGACGCGAACAGCTATTGGCGGCCTGACGCGCTGCGCCGCCTTGTCGACCGCTTCGCGGACGAGCGGGTCGGCTACGCCTGCGGCCAGGTTCGCTTCGAGGGTGGCGGGGGCGGCAACCAGGAGGGGCTCTACTGGCGCTACGAGATGGCGGTGCGCTCGATGGAGACGCGGCTGGCGGGGATCACCGCCGGAAATGGGGGGATCTACGCCGTCCGCCGCGAGGCCTACATCGAGCTCGATCCGAGCCGCGGCCAGGACATCGGCTTTCCCTTCGAGCTAACGAAGCGGGGCTGGCGCGCGGTCTACGAGCCGGCGGCCGCCGCCGAGGAGAAGATGGCGCCCACGGTCGAGGGTGAGTTCCGTCGCAAGCGCCGCATGATGTTGGGCCTCTGGGACGTGATGCTGAAGTGGGGGATGCTCGATCCACGCGGCTACGGGCCCGCGTACGCGCTCGAGATCTACTCGCACCGCCTCCTCCGCTACCTGACGCCCTGGCTGCATTTGATCGCCTTCGCCGTCAATATCCCGCTGCTCTCGCACGGCTGGGTCTACGTCGTCACGATGGCCCTGCAGCTCGGCCTGTTGGTCGCTGCGGCCCTCGGGCGATTCGTCCCCGCCCTGCCCTTCCGAATCGCCTACTACTACGTGACCGTGACCGCCTCGATCGCAGTCGGGCTCTGGGACCGGCTCCGCGCCGGCGGTGTCCCGATCGGATGGGAGAAGGTCGAGGGGACTCGGTGAGCGAGACCGACGGCACGGTGCCGAGCGCAGCCCAGCAGCGGCTGAACGTGCCGGAGCCGCCTGTTCGGCCTCGCAAGGGCCTTCCGAGGGTGGCGGACCTGGCCATCGCCGCGCTCGGGCTCGTCCTCCTCTCGCCGCTCCTGCTGGCGGCCGCGATCGCGATCAAGCTGGAATCCCGGGGCCCCGTCTTCTACCGCCAGCGACGGGTGGGCAGGGACGGCCTGATCTTCGAGCTCTACAAGCTGCGCACGATGAGCCAGGGTGCGGACCCGGTCGGCGTGGGCACGGCGGTCACGGCAGACGATCCGCGCGTGACGCGGGTCGGCGGCTTCCTCCGCCGCTACTCGCTCGACGAGCTTCCGAACCTGATCAACGTGCTGCGCGGGGAGATGCGGATCGTGGGGCCGCGTGCCACGCTGCCCGCGCAGGTCGAGCTGTACACACCGCGCCAGCTTCGGCGCCTCGACCTGCGCCCCGGGGTGACCGGCTGGGCCCAGATCCACGGCCGGGCCGGGATTCCGTGGGAGGAGCGGATCGAGCTCGACGTCTGGTACGTGGAGCACCGCTCGCTCCTGCTCGATTTGAAGATCCTCGCGAGGACCCCCGCGGCGCTGTTGAGGGGCGCGGGTAGCGTCGCTCCAGACCCGTACGCCGGCTCGTCCCCCGAGTCCCCGCTGCGCCAGGCGGCCGAGCGAGAGCGGGCGGGCGATCGCTGATGGCTCGCGGGATCTCGCTGCGCGACTTCCGGCCGGAGGACGCCGAGGCTGTCCACCGCTGGTTCAACTCGCCCGCCGCGACAGCGAACCTGCTGGAGCACCGTGAGGGCGAGTTCACGGAGGAGGATGCGAGGCGCTGGGTGGAACGGGCCATTGAGCAGTCGAATGACCCGGGATCGGAGGACCGCAAGTGGGCCGTCGAGGTCGAGGGCATCGAGGGCGCCGTGGGCTTCACAGCGCTCTACGGCCTGCGCCGCCAGACCGCCCCGGAGCTGGGGGCGATCATGGGAGACGAGCGCGTTCGCGGCCAGGGCGTCGGCCGGGAGGCGGAGCGGCTCACCAACCTCAAGGCGTTCGAGGAGTTCGGCGCCGACAAGGTCTACGGCCGGATCCCCGCGACCAACGAGGCCGCGAAGAAGGCCGTGATCTACAACGGCTGGAAGCAGGAGGGGGTGCTGCGCAGGCACGTGCGCCACGGCGACGAGCTGATCGACGTCGAGCTCTGGGGCGGCTTCCGGGAGGACCTGCCGGAGCCGCCCGAGGAGTGACCGCGTGAAGGCGCGGCTGATCGAGGACGAGGGCGCCGGCGCCTCGGACGCACGGGAGTTCTTCCGGTCCGAGCCCTTTCTGGAGGCGGAGGCGGTCACCCACACGCTCGAGATCGCGGGGGAGCCTGAGCTCCGCCTACCGCTGATCGTCCGCTCGATCGAGGGAACTGACAGGCTCGACGCGATCTCGCCGTACGGCTACCCCGGCGCGGACCGCTCTCCGGACGAGCCGCCGGATCCGACCTCGATCGACTGGTCGCCGACCGGTCTGGTCAGCATCTTCGTCCGGGACCGCATCGGCGATCGACCCTGCTTCGCCGGCGGGACGGTGCGGTCGCATGTCCACGTCGCCGACGGCGAAGGCGGCGTCCGCAAGCGACTGCGCGAGCAGATTCGTCGCAACGAGAGACGCGGCTGGGAGACGCGGCTGGTTCCCGCCCGGGAGGTCGAGATGGGCCAGCTCCGTGGCTTTGAACGTTCGTACACCGAGACGATGACCCGCACCGGGGCCGCGGAGCGATACCTGTACCCGATGAGCTACTTCGCGCGACTGCTGTTGAGCGAGCGGAGCTGGCTGGTCCTCGCTGAGCGGGAGGGGGAGGCGCTGGCCGGCGCCATCGCTGCCGCGAGCGACGGCTACCTCCACTATTACCTCGGCGGCACGGCGGACGAGGCGCTGGGGGACTCGCCGATGAAGAACCTCTTCTGGGCGATGATCGCCCACGGAGGCGAGCTCGGCCTGCCGGTCAACCTCGGCGGCGGGGTGACGCCGGGGGACTCGCTCGATCACTTCAAGCGAGGATTCGCCGACGCCCGGGCGCCCTGGCACACCCATGAGGTGATCTGCGACCCGGCCGCCTACGAGGAGCTGTCGGTGGCTGCCGGCGAGGCGTCCGAGGGGTTCTTCCCCGCCTACAGGGCCTGAGGTCGCCTCAGGTGCCGGATCCGCCGCTCGGGCCCTTCGGGGCCCGCTTCCCTCGCTTGCAGGAGCGCTTGCCCTTGCCCTTCCTGCATCTGGCCTTCGCGAATCGCTTGATCCGCTTCTGCACGGCGGCCTGGATCTGCGGGATCAGGGGGATCATCGCGCCGCCCGGACAGGCCGTCAGGCCGAGCGTGGTGTGCCCGATGATTCGCGGAACCGTGACCACCGCGCCTCTCGAGTAGCGGCTCTCCGAGCCCCCGCCGGCGGTGAGCGCGACTGTGCCCGTCACCGGATAGGCGCGGTTCACAGCCATCTTCGAGGCCAGGAATTGGATGATCCCCCGCTGTGCCTCCGGGGTCGGCGCCTCGCTCGTGTGATCGCCGATCGACGCGATCGAGGTGGTCTGGGAATTGAAGCCCTGCGCCTGGGCGCCGACGACCGGCCGCTTCAGGCCGCCCACCCGCCCCTCGTAGACAGTCCCGAAGCGGTCGACGAGTGCGTTGTAGCCGATGTCGTTCCAGCCGTTGCCGTAGACGTGGAACCGGCAGATGCCGAGGACGATCGAGGGCGCCTCCCCGGGCGTGTAGTCGTTCGCGTTCACGGTGTGGTGGATGACCGCGGCTCGCACGGTGCCGTACTCGGGTGGTCCCCGCGGCCGGCACCCGCCGCTCGCCAGGTCTGCTCCCCAGGCGGCGCGGCTGACGACTCGCGGCTTCGGGGCGATCGCCTGGGCCACCGGCGTCGAGGCGACAAAGATGAGGGCGGTGTTGATCGCGCTGCGCGCGG
>DATAPB010000253.1:0-9256 GCA_036265435.1 Solirubrobacterales bacterium
TCGAGCGCCTCCAAGCGACAGCCCGTCCTCGACAGCTGGCCCGAGCGGGTGCGAGAGGAGATCGAGTTCGAGAACGGAGGGACCGAGAACGGGGAGCCCGAGGAGGCCGGCGACGACAAGGGGCAGGACGCCGCATGAGGCTCCTCGTCGCCGGCGGCGCCGGCTTCATCGGCTCGAACTACGTGCGCCAGCACCTCGACTCCCATCCGGGCAACACGGTTCGCGTCCTCGACAAGCTCACGTACGCCGGACGGCGGGAGAACCTCGAGGGCATTCCGGAGGATCGCTGGGCGCTCGTGGAGGCCGACATCGCCGATCGACAGGCGGTCACCGGCGCGATCGAGGGCTGCGACGCGGTCGTCAACTTCGCCGCCGAGTCCCACGTCGACCGCTCGATCGAGGCCCCGGGCGAGTTCATCACGACCGACGTCTACGGGACCTACGTGCTGCTCGAGGCCGCCCGGGACGCCGGCGTTCGCCACCTCCAGGTGTCGACCGACGAGGTCTACGGCGACTTCGACATGGGCTCGGCGACAGAGGAGTCGCCGCTCAACCCCTCCTCTCCGTACTCTGCCTCCAAGGCGGGCGGCGACCTGCTGGTCTCGGCCTTCGCCCGCACCTACGGCTCCGAGGCGCTGATCATCCGGGCGTCCAACAACTACGGGCCCCGGCAGCATCCGGAGAAGCTGATCCCCCTCTGCGTCCTCAACGCCCTGGCCGGGGACCCATTGCCGGTGTACGGCGACGGGATGCAGATCCGCAACTGGCTCTTCGTGGAGGACTGCTGCGCCGCGGTCGACGCGGTCCTCGAGCGGGGAGTTGCAGGAGAGGTCTACAACGTGGGTGGGCCCGACGAGCTGCCCAACATCGAGGTGGTCAGGCGAATCCTCGCCCTCACCGATCGCGACGAGTCGCTGATCGAGTACATCACCGACAGGCCCGGGCACGACCGCCGCTACTCGCTGTCAGCGGCGCGGCTCGAGTCTCTGGGCTGGAAGGCGGCGCTCAACTTCGACGAGGGAATCGAGCGAACCGTGACCTGGTACCGCGAGAATGCCTGGTGGTGGGAGCCGATCCGATCCGGTGAGTACCGCGAGTACTACGAGCGGCAGTACGGCAAGGCCCTGAAGTGAGCTTCCGGCGTCTCCCCACCGAGATCGACGGCGTGGTGCTGATCGAGCCGGACGTCCACGGCGACGAGCGTGGCTTCCTCGTCGAGACCTTCCGGGCCGAGGCGATGGCGGCGGTCGGCATCCAGGTGGACTTCGTCCAGGAGAACCACAGCCGATCGGCCGCCCGGGTACTGCGGGGGCTCCATCTGCAGCGCGGCCAGGCGAAGCTCGTACGCTGTGCCCGGGGCCGGATCTTCGACGTCGCGGTGGACCTGCGGCCGGACTCCCCGACGTACAGGCACTGGGAGGGCTACGAGCTCGACGACATCGAGCATCGCCAACTCTTCATCCCGGACGGGTTCGGGCATGGCTTCTGCGTGCTCTCCGACGAGGCCGACGTCATCTACCGGCTCTCGAGCTACTACGACCCCGACCTCGAGAGCGGCATCGCCTGGGACGACCCCGAGGTCGCGGTCCACTGGCCGATCGCGGACCCGCTCCTCTCCGATCGAGACCGGAACGCTCCCTCTCTGGCGGACTTCGCGGCTTCGGGTTCGGGCCTGGGGTCCGGTTAGGGCAATCCCCAATGGACGATGCCAGCCTCGGCTGGCATCGTCACGACCGATGAGTTTTCGCGCTGTGTCACGTCTAAGAGTCGCATCACGTCTAAGTGACGGAACTCGCAGAAACGAGACAACGAATTGAGCATGTTTCGAGAACACGCGTCCAGATCGGATTGCTACAACGCACCGTCGAATCGACCGAGCTCTGCATGGAGCTCTAAAGGAAGGGGGAACGCTGGATGACCCGTCACCTCGCCCGACTAGCTGAAATCTCCTATCGCCGCCGCGGCAGAGTCGTGCTGCTGTGGATCGTCGCCATGATCGCGATCATCGGGGTCGGCTCGGCCCTGAAGGGAGACTTCAACGCGAACTACGACACGCCGGGCTCGGAGTCCAAGGCCGCCGGCGACATCACCAAGCAGCGCTTCGATGGCTACTCCGCCCAGGAGGTCTTCGTAGTCGCCAAGGATCCGAACGGGTTCGCCAACCCGAGCGAGGCCCAGCAGCGACTCGCACCGTTCTTCACGCAGGCCCAGAAGGTCGAGAACATCGCCAATCACACCACGGTCCGCCTCTCCCCCAACCGGCAGATCGCCTCGACCACCCTCCCGATGACCGTTCCCGGCTGGGAGATGACCAAGGGCCAGGGCAAGCAGCTGATCAATGCCGCCAACGACAACGCCGGCAATGGGCTCGAGATCAAGCTCGGCGGCGACCCGATCTACGCCGCTCAGTCGCAGTCCAGCCCCGAGGGCTTCGGCTTCCTCGGCGCGGCGGTCGTCCTGTTGATCGCCTTCGGGTCAATCGTCGCGGCCGGGCTCCCGCTCGGCATCGCGCTCGTCGGCCTTGGGATCTCGTCGGCGGGCCTGATTCCGCTGTTGGCGAACGTGATCGACGTGCCCGATTGGACCACCGCAGTCTCCGGCCTGATCGGGATCGGCGTCGGCATCGACTACGCCCTGCTCGTGCTGACCCGCTTCCGATCGGCGATGCGAGATGGCAAGGATCGGCACGACGCGGTGGTCGAGGCCGTCACCACGGCCGGTCGCAGTGTGCTGATCGCCGGCTGCACGGTCGTGATCGCTGTGCTCGGGCTCATCCTGACCGGGCTCAGCTACATGTACGGCGTCGCCATCGCGACATCCCTCGCAGTGCTCGTCGTGATGGTCGCCTCGATCACGCTGCTCCCCGCGTTCCTCTCCTATCTGGGGCCGCGGGTGGACAAGCTCCGGATCCCGTTCCTCGGGCGCGCTCTGCGACCCGACCGGCAGCCGACGGGCGAATCCCCCGCTGCCCGCTGGAGCCACGCGGTGCAGCGACGGCCGTGGCCCGCGGCGATCATCGCGCTCGCGATTCTCCTCGCACTGGCCGCGCCCGCGCTCGGCATGCGGCTCGGCTTTCCCGACGCGGGCAATGACCCGCCCGACACGATGACGCGTCAGGCCTACGACCTGAACACCGAGGGCTTCGGACCAGGCAGCAACGGGCCGATCCAGGTGGTGGCGGAGCTCAACGGCCCCGGAGACAAGGCCGCGACCAGCAGTCTGGCGAGCACGCTGCGGAGCGTGCCGGGGGTCAAGTTCGTGACCCCGCCTCGCTTCAACCAGGCGCAGGACGCCGCGCTGATCACGGTGATCCCGACGACCTCGCCGCAGGACAAGGCAACCCAGGACCTCGTCAATCACCTGCGAAACGACGTGGTCCCGGCGCAAATCGAGAACACCGGGGTCACCGTCGACATCGGCGGTGTGACGGCGGCGCTCGAGGATCAGAGCAACTACATGAAGGACCGCATGCCCCTCTTCATCGCCGGGGTCGTGGGGCTTTCCTTCCTGCTCCTCCTGGTCGCGTTCCACTCGCCGCTGATCTCACTCAAGGCGGCCGTGATGAACCTGCTCTCGGTGAGCGCCGCCTACGGCGTGATGACGCTGGCGGCGAATGGAGGCGGGCTCAGCAACCTGATCGGGATCGACCACGAGGTGCCGATCGCCCCATTCATGCCCGTGATGATGTTCGCGATCCTGTTCGGACTCTCGATGGACTACGAGGTCTTCCTGATCTCGCGGATCCGCGAGGAGTACCTGAAGGATGGGGATACCAGGCGTGCGGTGGCGGACGGCTTGGCCAAGACCGCGCGGGTGATCACCGCCGCCGCAGCGATCATGGTCGTGGTCTTCCTCTCCTTCGTCACCTCGCAGGAGGTCTTCCTGAAGCTGTTCGGAATCGGCCTGGCGTCGGCGATCTTCCTCGATGCCACCCTGGTCCGGATGGTCCTCGTGCCGGCGGTGATGTCGCTGCTCGGCAAGTGGAACTGGTGGATTCCGAGCTGGCTGGAGCGCACGCTGCCCCAGCTCGATGTCGAGCCAGTCGCGCCGGCCGGCGCGCAGGGCCGCTCCTAGTGCGTTAGCTCTCGGCCACGTCGCGGCGGAGGAACACCAACCCCGCCGCGACGAGGGCCGGGACCGCGTAGAGCCCGCAGACCCATAGCGACCGAAGAATCGGATCCCAGTCGGCAGGGGTCCTGAGCAGGCCCTGCCATGAGCTGAACTGCGTGCTGAGCAGGTAGGGATGGAGCCCACTGAGGCCGGGGACGATGTCGAGCAGCTGCATGAGCAGCGAGAACATCAGGGTGCCGACTATTGCGGCGCCGCTGTTGCAGAACACCGCCGAGAAGAGCAGCCCGATGGAGGCGATGGCCAGAATCGGCAGCAGGTAGACGAGCAGGCTTGCGCCGACCAGGAGCAGGCCGCGGGGGGCTGACACGACGGTGCCCGAGAGGGTGGTGACCGGGTTGAAGCCGGAGGCGAGGATGCCGGCCCCCGTCGCGACGATGCCGGCAATCGCGATCGCGATCACCGCGTAGGTGACGGTGGCCAGCAGCTTGCCGGCGAAGACCTGCTGCCGCTCCACAGAGCGGGTCAGGATCATCTTCAGGGTGGCGTTGCGGTCCTCCGAGGAGATGATGTCGCCGGCGACGAGTGCCGTGATCAGGGGGAAGAGCCAGATCGAGCCGAAGAGCAGCATCACCAGCGGAATGGCAAGCCCGGTCTCCTGGACGTAGCGGCCGAAGGCCACGTCCTCCGGATGCCCGCCGCCGGTCACCAGCGCGACCACGAAAATGATCGGCACGGCCGCGGCCGCCCCGAAACCGAGATAGGTGCGCTTCTGGGCAAGGAGCTTCCGGAGCTCCCAGCGGTAGACGGTGAAGACCCCCGGCATCAGGCCGCCGCCTTCGTCTTGCGCTCGGCGCCGGCTGTCGCCTCGGGCGCTCCAGAGCCGTCCTCGGTGAACTGGAAGAAGAGGTCCTCGAGGGTGGCCTGGCGCGGGCTGAGCTCCAAGATCGGTGCTCCGGACTCCGCCAGGGCGAGGGAGAGCGCCGCGACGGCTTGCTCGTCCGGGGCCTTGAAGATCAACCCGTCTGCCCGTCCATGCGCAATCTCCTCGATGCCCGGCTGCGCCTCGGCCACCCGGCGTGCGAGCGCGTCGTCGGTGGTTCGCAGCCGGTAGCTGATCCCGGCGCGGCTGCGCAGCTCACTGAGCGAACCCTCGTAAGCCACTCGCCCGCGACGGATGATCGCGACCCGGTTGCAGAGCTCCTCGACCTCCGTCATCAGGTGGCTCGAGAGCAGGACCGTGATGCCCTGCCCGCCGAGATCGCGGATCAGCTCCCGCATGTCCCGCATCCCCGCGGGATCAAGGCCCGTCGCGGGCTCGTCGAGCAGGAGGAGACGGGGGTTGCGAAGCAGCGCCGAGGCGATGCCGAGCCTCTGCTTCATGCCGTGCGAGTAGCCCTTGACCTTGTCGCCCGCGCGTTCGCGGAGCTGCACCGTCTCGAGCGCCTCGTCGATCCGGCTCGCCGCACCGCCGCCGTCGAGGGAGGCAAGGAGCTCGAGGTTGGTGCGTCCGCTGAGGTATGGATAGAAGGTCGGCGCCTCCACGAATCCGGCCACGCCCGCGAGCGCCCGGACGCTGACCTGCGGGTCGCGGCCGAAGAGCCTGACCGAGCCTTCGGTCGGCCGGATGAGACCCAGCATCATTCGCAGCGAGGTCGTCTTCCCCGCCCCGTTCGGCCCGAGGTACCCGAAGACGTCCCCCTGGTTGACCGTCAGGTCGACGTCATCGACGGCGACGATCCGTCCGTAACGCTTGACCAGCCCCCGAATCTCGATCGGCGGGGCGTCCCGCATCGACTAAAGGCCCTGGGCTGCCGCCTGGGCCGTCGCCGACGACATCGAGCCGATCAGGCTGTAGGCAACTCCGCCGCGCTGGAAGCGGATCAAAGTCCCGAGGGGCGTCTGGAGCTCCTCGCCCTGAACGCCGTTGATCGAGACGGCAGGCAGTGACACCTGGCTCTGGTCGCCGCTCGAGGCCTGCTCGGTGTCCGCCGGCTGCTCGAGCACAACGATGCCGTCGAGGCCGACGCCATATGTGACGAGCGCCGCCGGCTGATCACCGCTGTGGATCAACCTGACCTCGTTCCGGGAGCGGCCGGCAAGCGAGTCGGGAGCCGCCAGCTTGAAGGAGACGCTCTTTTGGACCTGATCGAGCCCGGTGACGGGAGGGCGCTCGGCCTTCCCACCCTGCTGGTCGCCTCCGTTCTGCTCGCCGGGCACGCTGCTCTTGGTCAGGTCCATGACCTTGGCGCCCGACGGCGGAGCGACGTCGAAGACTGATGAGGAGACCGGCCCATAGGAGATGTCGGTGACCTTCAGCTCGATGACCGGCGAGCTGTCGCCCTTCGCGTACACCGCTACCCGGAGCGGCGAGCCGTGGATCGCATCCCAGGCCAACTCCGCGCCGCCCACCAGGCCGCCATTCTGCTTCGGCTCGATTCGGACCGTGTACGCCGGACGCCCGGCGACATCCGAGGGTTGCGCGCCGCTTATCGAGGCATGCTCCATCACCTTCGTCAGCTGCTTCTGGATCTCGGCGACAGACGGTGGCTGCTCCTTCATGGCGGCGCCGGAATCCTGCTTGTCGCCGGCGGGAAGGTCCGCCTTGTAGACGGTGTTGGTTCCAGAGTCGAAGAGAGTGACCTGATGCCCGTCGGAGAGCAGTTGCGCGTCGCTCGTCGCGCCCCCCTTGCTGGCGTCTGCCTGCAGCTCGAGGCGAAGGTGCCCATCCGAGGAAGCCCAGAGCCGGCCGGAAGCCCCGCTCAGAAGCGGGCTGCCTCCCTGGACGTCGGCGCTGCTGACCAGGTGGTTCGTGAACTCGATCCTCGCCGTGACGCCCTGCACCTGGGGGGCCGCGAGCGCGTCGTGAATGGCGACTGGAAGATCCTTGGGCGGCGGTGTCGAACCTCCGCCCGTCGCGGCCAGAGCAAGGGCCGTCCCGCCTGCGCCGATCGCCACCACTGCTGCGCACAGTGCCAGCAGCTGCCGTGTCGAGATATGCCGCAGAAACCCGATCACCCGATCAAGGCTACGCCTCATTTCTAAGGAACTCCTGACTGTGGGCCGGAGAAAGACCGTGATCGCGGGTCGGTAAGGTCAGTAGGTTGGCCATGAGTACGTCCGCGACCCAAGAGTCACCCCTGGAGCCCTTCTCCGAGCCCGTCCGGAAGTGGTTTCAGGCCTCATTTGAGGCTCCCACGCCCGCCCAGGCGGCGGGCTGGCCGGCGATCGCGTCCGGCGCGCACACGCTGATCTGCGCTCCCACGGGCTCAGGAAAGACCCTCGCGGCCTTCCTCTGGGGCATCGACCGCCTGGCCCGCGAGCCAGAGCGGCTCGGCTCGGGCGTGCGGATCGTCTACGTCTCGCCGCTCAAGGCGCTCTCCTACGACATCGAGCGCAACCTGCGGGCGCCGCTGCAGGGAATCGGCGCACCGATCTCGGTCGCCCTCCGCACCGGCGACACGCCTCAGTCCGAGCGGCGCGCGATGCGCCGCGAGCCGCCGGACATCCTGATCACCACCCCCGAATCGCTCTATCTGATGATCAGCTCGCAGGCGCGAGAGATCCTCACCGGTGTCGAGGCCGTGATCATCGACGAGATCCACGCCGTTGCCCCATCGAAGCGCGGCTCCCACCTCGCGCTGACGATGGAGCGGCTGGAGCAGCTGGTCAGGCGCGGCTCGGACCAGCCGGAGCTGACCGAGGATGCGGACCGCACGCGCGAGATCCAGAGGATCGGCCTCTCCGCGACGCAGCGGCCGCTCGAGCGGATCGGCGACTTCCTCGTCGGAGCGGGGAGAGAGTGCGAGATCGTCGACGCCTCCGAGCCCAAGCAGCTCGACCTCGAGATCGTGGTGCCGGTCGAGGACATGGTTGAGCCGAGCCCGCTCGACAACAAGCGCCGCGACGGCGCGGACACCGGCAAGACCCCACCACCGAACCTCGAGCATTCCCCGGAACGCATCGACCCGGGCCCGATCGAAGCCTCGCTCGATCCGGCGACCAACACCCGCTCGATCTGGCCCGCGATCTACCCCGAGCTGCTCCGGCTGGTCCGCGAGCACAACTCGACCATCGTCTTCGTCAACAACCGGCGTGCCGCCGAACGGATCGCCAAGCGCCTCAACGAGATGCACAACGACGAGCTCGAGGAGGAGCTCCCAGCCACGGAGCACGCTGGAAACACCAAGAATGGTGATAAGGCGCCGCCCGAGATCGCCCGCGCCCACCACGGCTCGCTCTCCCACGAGGAGCGGGCGCTGGTCGAGGAGCTGCTGAAGTCGGGAGAGCTCCCCTGTCTCGTCGCGACCTCGTCCCTCGAGCTCGGCATCGACATGGGAGCCGTCGACCTGGTCATCCAGGTCGAGTCCCCCAAGTCGGTGACGCGCGGCCTCCAGCGGGTCGGCCGTGCCGGCCACACGCTGGGGGAGGTCTCGAAGGGCCGGATCTTCCCGAAGTTCCGAGCCGACCTGCTCGAGTGCGCCGTGGTCGCCCGCCGGATGCGGACCGGGGAGATCGAGGAGACGGTGATCCCCCAGAACCCACTTGACGTGCTGGCACAGCACCTGGTCTCGATGGCGGCACTCGACGAGTGGGAGGTCGACGACGTCGAGAAGCTCGTTCGCTCAGCGCAGCCCTTCTCCGAGCTCTCCCGCGAGCAGCTGGAGAACGTCCTCGACATGCTCGACGGCCGCTATCCGTCCGAGAGGTTCGCCGAGTTGCGGCCGCGGATCGTCTGGGACCGCACCAAGGGCACGATGCGCGGGCGCCCCGGCGCCCGCCAGCTGGCCGTCGCCAACGCCGGCACGATCCCCGACCGCGGGCTCTATGGCGTCCACCTGCCGGACGGCCGCCGGGTCGGTGAGCTCGACGAAGAGATGGTCTACGAGGCCAGGCCCGGCCAGACCTTCCTGCTGGGCGCCAGCACCTGGCGGATCGAGGAGATCACGCGCGACCGGGTGATCGTCACCCCGGCCCCGGGCACCCCGGGCGCCGTCCCCTTCTGGCGCGGCGACGGCATCGGCCGACCGGCCGAGCTCGGCAAGGCGATCGGCGCCTTCTCCCGGGAGGCGGTCAACGCCGATCCGAAGAAGCTGGCGAAGGAGAACGACCTCGACAAGCTCGCGGCACAGAACCTCGTCAACTACCTGACCGAGCAGCAGGCGGCGACCCGGGTGGTTCCCTCCGA
>DATAPB010000254.1:0-1797 GCA_036265435.1 Solirubrobacterales bacterium
TCGAGACCGAGGACGAGGGCTACCGCGCCGAGATCCGCCGCGAGCGACCGCCGCCACCCAAGGGGGGACCCGGATGACGCAGCGCAACGCCTCCGTCTGGCCCGCGCTCTCATACGAAGTGTGGGCCGAGACATGCGAGACGCTCCCCGCGCACACCCAGATCCTGGGGAAGCTCGGTGTTGAGGCTTGCCCACCCTGAGCCCCAGCTCCAGCATGCCGCCCTTCGACTAACGCCCGCGGCTGGGAGACGCGGGTGCTGCCGGCGCCGGACGGCTCGGGCGCGATCATCGCGGGGCTCGACCTGCGAACTCACGAGGCATTCGTTGAGCACAGCGACGGGCGAGAGACGCGAATCGCGCTGACCCCGAATCGGCCCGTCGCCGACGTGACGCGGGAGGTGCTCGAGGCCGTTCGCCGTCTGGCCGGCGACGTCGAGATCAACCCCAAGCCCCAGGAGGTCCCGTGGAAGCTGCCGCTGGACGATGACCGCGAGCACTCGACCTACGAGTCGGAGCGCGTCGAGAGGTACTTCGCGGCGGCGACCCAGGCCGCTCTCGTCCTGGACCAGTTTCGTGCGCCCTTTCGCGGGCGCATGACGCCGGTCAACGCCTGGTGGGGCACCTTCGACCTCGCGGTCGCTTACTTCTCCGGAATGCCGGCCGATCCCCGAGTGACGACTTCATCATGCGCAATTCGGGCGATGCCGAGCAGATGGCGGCTGGGATGCAGCACTCGCCGACAGCGGGGTGGGGAGCCTGCCGCCGATCAGGTGACCTTCACGAGCTAGGGCGTCTCCATCACGTCGGGTATCACGGCCGCCATCCGCTCCGCATCGCGCGTCATCTCGGCAAGCCGCTCCCGGTCGCGCACCAACTGGGCGAGCTTCTCCGGGTCGCGCTTGTCCCAGCCATGGAAGTGCGAGAGGTCACCCGCTTCCCAAGCCTCACGGAGCCCTGGCTCGCTCAGATCCCAGTCGGGGCGAATCTCGCTCGATACGTCCCGCAGGTCCCGCCAGAGCTCGTAGACCGAGGGCCGGCCCCAGAACCAGTACCCGTTGTAGATCTTGTGGACGACGAGATGCGGCTTGAGCACGAGGGTGTGCGGGATCAACGGGTCGTTCATCGGGTCGGTGTACTCCTGGATGTCCAGGTCCTTCTGGACGGCGCGCTCGGAGTCGGAGAGGAAGGGCCACTGGGCACCGACGGAGGCCCGGAACTCCTGCAACTGGTGGTGCGCGTCGCTTGCGATCGTGGCGATCTTGGTGTAGGCCACGGCGATCTTGGGATAGAACGCAGCCAGCTCGAGGTGCTGGTGGTGCTCCTTCGGGCAGTAATGCCCGCGTGCCAGCGTGAGGATCAGAGGATCGTCGCCCTGCAACTCGCTGAGCCTTCGCGGCGTCTTGGTGTGATCGGGCAGCTGGTAATCCGGGAAGGTGGCACCGGGTTTGATGTCAGGGCGCACGGTCGACTCCTTTCAAGGCTGTTGGCGTGGCGGTTGGAGCATGGTGCTCCGAGAAGCGGACGTGAGGACCATCTAGGCTCGGCGGCGGCCACAAACGCTGGAGGCAAGACCATGAGTGAGGACGCGACCCCGACGCACATTGCGGTCATCTACTACAGCGCCACCGGGACCGTTCATCGCCTCGCCCAGGCGGTCGCCGAGGGCGCCGAGAACGCGGGCGCGGAGGTTCGGTTGCGGGCCGTCCCGGAGTTGTTCCCGGAGATGGTGATCTCGCAGAACCAGCATTGGGGGAAGCACCGCTCGGAGACCCAGGACGAGCCGGAGGCCGAACTCGAT
>DATAPB010000255.1:0-8140 GCA_036265435.1 Solirubrobacterales bacterium
CTGGTCACGCCGACGGCGTTCGAGCGCCATCTCCTGCTCGAACGCCAGCTCGATCTGAGCCATGCTCTGTCGCATCCGCATCTGTGCCATCGCAATACGTCCCCCGGGCGGCCGAGAAGGCTAGCAAGGGTTCTTGCACTATGACTCTAGCGGGCACCGGCCCCATAACCCCCTGCCTGCGGCACCCGCGGCGGCCGCCAGCCGGGCGAAGAGGTCCGCGAACGAGTCGTTCGGGGGGATGGTCAGCGTCCGCGCCAAACCGCGCCGCACGAGCTCGGCGTTGACGAACAGCGGCTCCGCGACGGTCCGCGGCGCCGGCACGTAGACGTAGGCGAGCAGCCGGCCGTAGACGTCGCGGTGCTCGGCGTCGAAGCGGAGGGTGACGGTGCGGCCGGCGACCAGATGCTCGTTGACGGTATGCGCCTTTGGCCCGCCGCACTGGACGGGGGTGTTCGGCTTGACGGTCTCGGGCGTGTCGACGCCGATGTAGCGCACCGTCTCATCGTCGCCGTCGGGCATCCGCACATCGATCGTGTCACCGTCGACGACGTGGGTGACCTTGGCGCTCGCCGGGCCGCTGGGCTCGGAGGAGGCGCCCTCATCGCCGCAACCCTTTGAGACGGCGAGCACAACCAGAACAGCGGCAATGAGGAGGGGGGCACGCAGTGCGCCCCGTCGCATGGGTCGGCTCACCCCTCGATGATGCTCAGCCGGCCGGAACTATTCGAGATCCGGCGGCTTGGTCAACCCCTGGTTGACAAACCCGCCAAAAGGGCTCCAGCGGTCGACGCTCCTAGTCGCCGGTGTTCGCGCTGCCCTACGGAATGCGCCGCACGTTGCTGAGCAGCGTCTCCTTGATCTGGCCGATGATCTCGAGCGCCTCCGACTTCTCGCGCTGCCAGACGTTACGGCCGAAGATCACGCCGGAGCCGCCCGCCTCCATGATCACCCGGGTGTGGGTGAGGACGGTCTCGTCGTCCGTCTTCGAGCCGCCGGAGAGGACCACCAGGGCGCGCCCCGCGGACTCGACGATCTGGCGCACCGCCTCCTCGGGCGAGACGTCCATCTCGTTGTAGGGGGCGGGCTGGTCCTTGTCCTTCTCGGGGTCGAACTTCGGGAAGTTGAGCTTGACGATGTCGGCCCCCATCTCCATCGCCAGCCGGGCGGCGTAGTCGATCGCGTAGAAGGAGACCTGGCCGCCCTTCTTGTCGATGTCGCGGCCGCGTGGGTAGGCCCAGACGACCAGCGGCATCCCGTAGCGCTCGCAGTCCTCGCGCACGCCCTTGAGCTGATGCAGGTCGACGTCCTGCCGCGGCGAGCCGACGTAGAGCGTGTAGCCGACGGCGTCGGCCCCGAGCCGCACCGCGTCCTCGACTGACGCGTTGGTGGACGAAAACGCCTCGTCCGAGGGCGGAACGTCGGTCTTGGCGTTGACCTTGAGGATCAGTGGCACCTGGCCCGCGTAGTCGGGGTAGTAGCGCGTGGCCAGGCCGATCTGGCAAGCGATCGCCGAGTAGCCGGCCTCGGCGGCGAGGCTGAACTGGTACTCGGGGTCCTTGGAGGCCGGGTTCGGGAAGAAGTCGCGGGGGCCGTGCTCGATCCCCTGATCGATCGGCAGCAGCATCAGCGTCCCGTTCCCGGGGCCGTAGTCGAAGAGCAGACGGCGCAGCCGCGCGCGCTTGCCGGGCGAGAGCGTTGCGAGGAGCGACTTCTGCTCAGTGATCGACTTGACTTCCATCTTCTCGAATACCTCCTGTTTGCCTCGGAATTTCAGTATGCCCGATTACAGCGCCCGATTCGCGGCCGATTCGAGCGCCTGCCGGGGTCCCTCGCTGATCGAGCGGAGGATCTGGCGATCACCGGCACACGTCATCCCCCGCCCCTGTCATGGTCCCTGGCGTGCTGGACCACAAGTTCGGCGGCACCCCGTTCACGGTGGGCATCGAGGAGGAGCTGATGATCTGCGATGCCGAGACACTCGAGCTCGCCCAGGCGATCGAGACGATCCTCGGCGACCTCCCAGAGGACGTACCGGGCGAGGTGAAGCCGGAGCTGATGCAGTCCGTGCTCGAGGTCGCCACCCTGCCCTGCGCCAACATCGGCGAGGCCGCCGATCAGCTGCGCCAGCTCCGTCGTTGCGTCCGCGAGGTCGCCGATCGCAACGGGCTCGTCATCGGCGCGGCCGGCACCCACCCCTCGGCCCACTACGAGGACCAGCTGATCGTCGACCAGCCCCGCTACAAGCAACTCGCGGCCGAGCTCAAGTGGATCGCCGAGCAGGAGCTGATCTTCGGCGCGCACGTCCACGTCGGCATCGACGACGCCGAGAAGGCGATCTTCATCGCCGACAGCATGCGCGGCTACCTGCCCCTGCTGCTCGGCATGTCGTCGAACTCGCCCCTCTGGCAGGGCAAGACCACGGGGATGATGTCCTCGCGCACTCCCGTGTTCCGTGCCTTTCCCCGGGTCGGGATTCCTCCCTACTACGGCAACTGGGAGACCTACTCCAACCGCGTCGAGCAGATGATGAGAGGTGGCGCGATCCCGGACTACACCTACCTCTGGTGGGACGTGCGCCCGCACCCCAACCTCGGCACCGTCGAGCTGCGGGTCTTCGACCAGCAGACGAGGGTCGACCTCACGATCGGCTTCGCAGCCTTCGCCCAGGCGCTCGCGCACCGCCTGTCGGGCCTCTACGAGGAGGGCGTCCCGAGCGTCGACTATCCCCACGAGCTGATCGACGACAACAAGATTCGGGCCGCGCTGGTGGGGATCGAGGGTGACCTGATCGACTTCGATCAGGGCCTCGAGGTGCTCGGCGAGGAGATGACCCTCGGGCTGATCGAGGACCTGCGCGACGATGCTCGGGCCCTCGGCTGCGAGGACGAGCTGGCGGCGCTCACCGAGGTGGTCGAGAGTGGGACTGGGGCGCGTCGCCAGCTCAACTGGCTGCAGGACCACGGCGACGTCGGCGGGCTGATGAAGGAGATCGTGGCCGCCACCGACCCTGACGCCTGATTTTTGGCTGAGACACAGGGGATGCGATGACTCAGAAAGGCCGCATTCGAACGTCCTCTGGCCACTCCAGTACGATTTCAGTAGTCGAACACCCACTTTTCACAGCGTGAACTACGAAATCAGTATTTATGGCCGGCGAACGAGCGGTAGAGAGCGTTCTTGACCTCCTCGGACGGCGCTGGGCGCTGAGGCTCGTCTGGGAGCTGCGCCGAAACGCCCTCTCCTTCTCCGACCTGCGGGAGCGGACCGGGATCAGTCCGTCCGTCCTCTCCGCGCGGCTCGGTGAGCTGCTCGACGCCGGCGTCCTGGAGCGTGATCTCGTCCGCCGCTACAGGCTGAGCGGCCACGGCCGAGAGCTGGCCCGGATTCTCTATGACCTCAATCGATGGGCCGAGCGGAATCAAACGGGTCGCGCCTAAAAGGCGCGCCCTCGCACTATCCTCGCGGGGTGAGCTCGCCTGAGCTAAGCGTCGTTTGCAGGACCTGCGGGGAGGAGGTCAGCCCATATGTGACCGAATGCCCCTACTGCGGCACGCGGATCCGCAAGCGGGCTCCGAAGCTGGAGCTCCGTGGCGACGAGCTCGCCCCCCGCGAGTCGCGACGCTCGCGGCGCCGCACGGCCCGTGCCCAGCGAGCGGAGCGGCTGGCCGAGAGGCCCTACGCCGTCATCGCCGCGATCCTGATCCCGTCGATCCTCCTCCTCGTGCGCGTCGCCAGCCCGGCGCTCGACGCCTTCGACCTCGGGGCGATCGTGGGACCGGTCCAGGACGACTGGTGGCGCTACGTGGCGGCGCCGTTCGTCTACCCCGACATCGGCTACCTGTTCGTCGCCTCGGTTGGGATCGCGATCTTCGGCACCGCGGTCGAGCAGCGGCTCGGGCTCGTTCCGACGGTCGTGCTGATCCTCGCCTGCGGCGCGCTCGGCATGCTCGCGGCCGATGGCATCGAGACCGCCTTTGCCAGCCGCAACGACGTCCTGCTCGCCGCCGGTGGGAACGGCATCGCCCTCGGCCTGCTGGCCGCCTGGGCGGTGATGCGCGCCTCGGAGGTCCGTGCCCATCCCGACGAGGACGTCGAGCTGATCGGCGCCGCGGTCGCCGCGGCCGTGCTCATCCTGCTGCCGCTGGTCGACGACTACGCGAATGTCTTCGCGGGCCTCGGCGGAGCCCTGGTCGGCGCCGGCTGCGGACTGGTGGCCGCGATGTCACGTCGCGAGCGGCACCCCGGCTGACCGACCTTGGCGTTCGACAAGTTCATCACCATCACGCCGGAGCTCCACCGCTATTCGGTGGAGCACAGCTCGTTCCGCGACGGGGTCGTGCCCGAGGTCGAGCAGGCGGGCGAGGAGATGGGCGACCTCGCCGCGATGCAGATCGCGGGCGACCAGGCCGCCTTCATGACGATCCTCGTCCGCGCGATCGGCGCCCACGACGCGCTCGAGGTCGGCACCTTCCTCGGCTACGGCGCTCTGGCTCTCGCCCGCGGCCTGCCCGACGACGGCCGCCTGGTCTGCTGCGAGCTCGACGAGGAATACGCCGAGCGCGCTCGAGAGCATCTGCGGAAGGCGGGGCTCGACAACAAGGTCGAGATCCGTGTTGGCCCGGCGCTCGAGACGCTCCGAGCGATGGATCGGGGCGAGCAGTTCGACGCCGCCTTCATCGACGCGGACAAGACCGAGTACATCGACTACTTCGAGGAGACGCTGACGCGACTTCGGCCGAACGGCGTGATCCTGCTCGACAACACCTTGCGGGACGGCACGGTGCTCGACCCCGGCGACTCCGACTCCGCCCGGGTCACCGCGGATCTCAACGACCGCCTCGCCGAGGACGACCGCGTGGACGTGGCGCTGCTCGGCTTCGCCGACGGCATCTCCATGGTCCGCAAGCGGTGAGCCCCGTCCCAGATGACGACCGCGGCTGGTTCGAGCTCGTCCTCTCCAACCAGCCGCCGCTCTGGGAGCTCTACGCCGACGCCTTCGACGGCATGATCGAGAGGATCGGGGACGTCCAGGCCGCCGTCATCCCGAGCTCCCCGAACCGCTCGTTCTTCAACTCCGTCTTCTACGAGGACCCCGAGGCTTTGGTCGCCGCCCTGCCGCGCCTCGCCGAGATCTACGACGAGGCGGGAGTGAACGCCTGGACCGTCTGGATCCCTGCCGACGACGAGGTCGCCCGCGCGGGCCTCGAGGATGCCGGCCACGGACTCGACGCGACGCCGGGTGCGATGGGACTCGATATGGCGGAGCTCGAGCCGCCCGAGCCGGATTCAGAGCTCGAGATCCGCACGGAGATGGACACCGAGGCCTGCCGCTCGATCAACGAGATCGCCTACGGGTATCCGGAGGGAGACTTCCCGCCGATGAAGCCGATGCCCGAAACCGAGATCTATCTCGCCGATCTCAACGGCGAGACGGTGGGCACCACCCTCACCTGGGATCGCGGCGATGACGTCGAGATCACTTTTGTCGCTGTGCTGCCCGAAGCCCGCGGCCGGGGCGTCTCCGGGCGCATCCTCGGGCACGCCCTGGAGCGGGAGCGGGAGCGCGGCAAGGTGGCATCGACGCTGATCGCGACCAAGCTCGGCCGCCCGGTCTACGAGAAGCTCGGCTACCGCCACGGCGGCGGCCTCGAGATGTGGGAGAGGAGAAGGTGAGAGAGTGCTCGGCTGGGGAAGCTGAGGAGCAACCCGATTGGTCATGACTGAGCGCCGCTACAGCGACGAGCAGATCGACGCCGCGATCGAGGCGCTCTCCGACCCCGACGCCTTCAACGAAGCCGAGCGGCAGGTCTCCCGCGCCGCGCCGAGGCTGCAGCGGATCCTGGGCGAAGCGCTCGGCGCGGGTGGCTGGTTCGGCGAGTCACACGACTCGGAGGTGTTGAAGGCAGCGACCAACCCGGACGAGGAGGCGCGGCTCACCGCGGTGCGCACCCTTCTCGCCGAGGAGGCGCGCATGGGGATGATGGTCGGCGTGGCGGTAGGGTGGGCGCTCGCCGAGAGGCTCGAGCAGCAGGGACCGGAGCAGACGAAGGAGGACTGACGCAGATGGAGATCAACTACATCGGCCACTCAACCGTGGAGCTCGTGGACGGCGACACCCGAGTCCTGATCGACCCGTTCCTCGCCCCGAACAACCCGGCCGCCAAGGTGAGCGCCGACGACATCGACCCGAACCACGTCGTCATCACCCACGCTCACCAGGATCACTTCGCCGACGCCGTCGCGGTCGGGAAGCGAACCCAGGCCTTCTTCGTCACGATCTCCGAGCTCGCCAACGTGCTGGACGAGCAGGGAATCGAGAACTTCGCCGACCCCAACCTCGGCGGCACCGTCGAGTTCGATTGGGGCTGGGTCAAGCTCGTGCAGGCGTTCCACACGAGCACCGTCCCGGCGGGCGATCGACCCTTCAGCCCGTCCTCCGGCACCGTCATCGGCGCGGCCGCCGGTGCGGTCATCAACCTCGGCGGGAGGACGCTCTACCACCTCGGCGACACCGCGCTGTTCGGCGACCTGCGGCTGATCGCCGAGCGCACTCCGGTCGACGTCGCCTTCATCCCGATCGGAGGCCACTACACGATGGATCGCCACGACGCTGTCGTCGCCGCCGACCTCGTCGGCGCCGAGACCGTGATCCCGATCCACTACAACACCTTCCCGCCGATCGAGACCGACGCCGAGGCGTTCAAGTCCGACGTCGAGTCACAGACCAAGTCGAAGGTCGTCGTGCTGGCCCCCGGCGAGAGCCACTCCGCCTAGGCGCCCGGCCGACAAAACTGGCCAGCCAGCCAGTTACTCCGCTAGGCTGCGCGAGCGCAACGCGAGCGCGTCCGGAAGCGCCTCGCCCGATGATGCGAGGGTGCGCCGTAGGCGTAACCCGTTATGACGAGAGGAGACCCAGTGGAGCCAGCCGAGGTGAAGACGCAGACCGGGCCGTCGAGGGTGCAGCGGGATGACTTCAAGGCGACCTCGGACCCCGCCCTGCAGGAGGGGGGCCGGAACGACGTCAAGCTCCTCGACTACGGCCAGCTCTACAACCTCTGGGAGAAGCAGCAGTGGCTGACGCAGGACCTCGACTTCTCGCAGGACCGCGTCGACTGGCACGAGCGGATCCCGGAGGATGAGCGCTTCCAGCGGATGTACGGGCTGTCGAGCTTCTTCATCGGCGAGCAGAAGGTCGCCGACGAGCTCGGCCCGATCATGCGCGCCGCGCCGACCGAGGCGCAGCGGATCTTCCTCTGCACCCAGATCGCCGACGAGGCCCGCCACGTGCGCTTCTTCGACCGCTTCTTCAGCGAGGTCGGCGTGCTCGAGGGCACGGACGAGCTCCCGCAGCGGCTCGAGGCGCTCGACCAGCACCTCAACGAGTCCTTCCGGACCCTCTTCGACGACCTGCTGAAGGGCCGCGTCGACCGGCTCGCGCAGGAGCCCGAGGACCGCGAGGCGCTGGTCGAGGCGGTGACGCTTTACCACATGGTGATCGAGGGGATGCTGGCCCTCACCGGGCAGCACTTCATCATCGAGTACAACGAGCGGGTCGGCACGCTGCCGGGGTTCGTCGAGGGCTTCTCGAACGTCGCCCGCGACGAGCACCGCCACATCGCCTTCGGCGTCCGCTTCCTCACCGACTGCGTCCGCGAGGACGACCGCTACCGCGAGGTCATCCAGAGGATGCTCGAGCAGTCCCTGCCGGTAGCCGACGGGGTCATCGATCCGCCGTGGCCGGAGGAGGAGGACAACGATCTATTCGGAGCCAGCCGGGAGGAGACTCACGCCTTCGCGGCGCAGTGCCTCACGCGGCGGCTGAAGGTCATCGGGCTCGCGCCCGCGACTGCCTAGCGCTTGGCGCGCTTCTTCGGCGTCGACTTGGTCGACTTGGACTTGCCGCGCGTTGTCGAGCGGTGCTTCTTTCGCTGGATCGAGTAGACCGTCGCCGGCGGCGGGGCGCTTTGGTCAACGCCCGTTGTCCCCGTCGAGCCGGCTGAGCAGGTGCTCGGGGCGCCCGGGTCAGGGACCCCGTCGCCATCCGCGTCGCAGCCGGCGGTGGAGGGCTCGACGCCGGTGGTGACCGGACCTGTCTGCGTCGTCGTGGTCGTGTTCTTGGAATCGGTGTTGGCGATGTTGT
>DATAPB010000256.1:0-1932 GCA_036265435.1 Solirubrobacterales bacterium
GGGCCACGACATCGTCCGCGACGCCGATGGTGTGCGCCGAGCCATCAGCCTCACCGGTCAGTTGGCCTCGGTGGACGAGGACCTGACGGGCCGCGAGAACCTGATCCTGATCGGCAGGCTGCTCGGCCACCCGCGTGCGCAGGCCAAGGCCCGCGCGGACGACCTGCTCGAGGCGTTCGGCCTCGCCGACGCCGCGGGAAGGCTCGTCAAGAAGTACTCGGGCGGGATGCGCCGCCGGCTCGACATCGCCGCGAGCCTGGTTGTCACGCCGGAGCTGATGTTCTTGGACGAGCCGACCACCGGACTCGATCCCCGCTCGCGCAACCACGTCTGGGCGATCATCCGCGCCCTCGCCGGCGCCGGCACCACCGTCCTGCTTTGCACGCAGTACCTCGATGAGGCCGACCAGCTGGCAGACGGCATCGCGGTCATCGACCAGGGCAAGGTGATCGCCGAGGGGACCCCGGCACAGCTCAAGGCCTCGGTGGGGTCCGGAACCCTTCGCATTCGCCTTCTCGACCCCGAGCAGCGGCCGCTCGCAGAGCCGGTCATCGCTCGCGCGTTCAGCTGCGAGGTTCACTTCGAGTCCGATCCCGCGGCGCTCTCCGCACCGTGCGGGAGCGCCGATCAGGCGGCCGAGGTCGTCGGCGAGCTCTCGCGTCGGGGAATCGCCGTCGCGAACTTCTCACTCGGCCAGCCCAGCCTCGACGAGGTCTTTCTCGCCCTCACCGGACACACGGCCGAAGACGTCGCAACGAACGGCGATGTTCAGGTCAAGGAAGAGGGGGCGGCCGCATGAGCACCCCGGAGACACAGGCCCCTGCCCAGGCCGCCGCTCTGCAGGAACCGGAGCTCCGGAAGGCGCTCGCCTCCTCGCGCCCGAAGGGGGCCAGCGCCCTCTCCGCCACCCTCACCTTCGGCTGGCGCGGAATGCTCAAGGTGAAGCACGTCCCGGAGCAGCTCATCGACGTGACGATCACGCCGGTGATGTTCACGCTGCTCTTCATCTACCTGTTCGGCGGCGCAATCGCCGGGTCCACCAGCGCCTACCGCGACTTCATCCTCCCCGGCGTCCTCGTGGTGGCTGTCCTCTTCACCACGGTCTATTCCGGGGTCGCGATCAACACGGACGTGACCAAGGGGGTCGTGGACCGCTTCCGCTCGCTACCGATCTGGCCCTCCGCCCCGCTGCTCGGCGCGCTGATCGGCGACATGGTGCGTTATCTGGTCGCGGCCACGGTGATCATCGTCCTCGGCCTGATCCTCGGGTTCCGGCCCGACAACGGCGTCCCGGGGGTGATCGCCGCCGTCGGCCTGGTGGTGCTCTTCTCCTTCGGCCTCTCCTGGGTGTTCACCAGCCTCGGCCTGGTGATGCGCTCCCCCAACGCGACGATAAACGCGGGCTTCATCAGCATCTTCCCGCTCACGTTCCTGAGCAACGTCTACGTGGAGCCCAGCACGCTGCCGGCGGGTCTGGAGGCGTTCGTGAACGCGAACCCGATCTCGCACCTGACCAGCGCCTGCCGCGGGCTGATGGACGGGTCGCTCCAGGCCGAGAACCTGATCGTCGTGCTCGGCACGACGGCGCTGCTCACCGCGATCTTCCTCCCGCTGACGACCTATCTCTATCGCCGGGCGTAGCTAGGCCGCGAGCCTCTCCTCGGACCCGTCCCGGTTGCCGTTGAGGAGGGTGAGGATGATGCCCTCGCGCAGGCCGCCCTTGCCGATCTGCAGCGGCTGGCCCAGCATCTCCGAGAACTTCTCGAGGAGCAGGACGCCGGCGGGAAGCAGCTTGACCCGGCGGGAGTCGAGCTCGAAGCGCTTGGCGACCTCGTAGATCTCGTCGCTGGTGAGGACGCGCACTGCGCGCTCGAGCGTCTCGTATTCGAGCACCGCCCCCACCAGGGTCCGGAGGGAGGTGGCGCTGCCACC
>DATAPB010000257.1:0-2455 GCA_036265435.1 Solirubrobacterales bacterium
AGACTCCCTCACTACCCAGGGGACGCGCTCTGCTCGTGCTCATCCTGGGAGTGGTTGCCGCGATCAGCCTCCTCTATGTGGTGCTGCCCGCGATCGCGGGCCTGAAGGACACCACCAGCAAGCTCTCGGACGCCGAGGTCCCGCTGCTGATCCTCGCGGCATTCCTGGAGTGCCTCTCGTTCGCCTCCTACGTGATCCTCTTCCGGGGAGTGTTCGCCGGCCCCGTCGTCCTGGGGTGGCGTGACAGCTACCTGATCACGATGGCGGGGGTCGCGGCGACGAGGTTGCTGGCGGCCGCCGGGGCCGGGGGAGTGGTCCTCACCGTCTGGGCGCTCAACCGCCTGGGCATGGGGCGTAGGGAGATCACCTCGCGCGAGTCCACCTTCCTGGTCCTGCTCTACGGGATCTACATGGCGGTGCTGGTCATCGGAGGCATCGGGCTTCGCACCGGGTTGCTTCCGGGACCGGCGCCCTTCGGACTGACCGTGGTTCCCGCGATCTTCGGGGCCATGGTCATCGGTCTCTCCCTATTGGCGGCGCGATTCGCCCCTGACGTGGGCCGCGCAGCGAGACGGGTGCGCCGCGCCGATGGTTTCCTGTCGCGGATCACGGGCGCGCTCGCAACCGCACCCGCGGCCCTCGCCACGGGCGTCCGCGGCGCGATCCTGATGACACGGGCACGACGGCCCGAGCTGCTGGCGGCCTTCGGTTGGTGGGGGTTCGACATCGCGGTGCTCTACCTCTCCCTCCGCGCCTTCGGAGGCGATCCCGAGGTCACGATCGTCGTCATGGCCTACTTCGTCGGGTTGCTGGCGAACACGCTCCCGGTCCCCGGTGGCATCGGTGCCGTCGACGGGGGCATGATCGGCGCCCTGATCGGCTTCGGCGTCGGCTCGAGCCTGGCGGTCGTCGGCGTCCTCACCTACCGACTGCTGTCGTTCTGGCTGCCCGTCATTCCCGGGGTGATCGCCTACGTCCAGCTTCTTCGCAGGCCGGGTGCGGAGGCAGCCCAGCCCCAGAACCAGCCCGTTCGGGCCCGTACCTAGCTCGAAGCCGTCAGGCAGCGATCAGCTCATTTGGGTTGAGGACGAACTTGCGCGCCACGCCCGAGTCGAAGTCCTGATAGCCCTGTGGGGCCTCGTCCAGGGTGATCACCGTCGCGTTCACCGCCTCGGCGATCCGGACGCGGTCGTTCAGGATCGCGTTCATCAGCCCGCGGTGGTAACGCATCACCGGGCACTGTCCGGTCGTGATCACGTGGGACTTCGCCCAACCGAGGCCGATCCGGATCGACAGTGAGCCCTCCTTCGCGGCGTCGTCGACGGCCCCCGGATCGCCGGTGACATAGAGGCCCGGGATGCCGAGCCTGCCGGACGCCTTGGTCAGCTCCATGATCGAGTTGAGCACCCTGGCGGGCTCCTCGACGGCCGAGCCCTCCTCGCCGTGCCCGCGCGCCTCGAAGCCGACGGCGTCCACGGCGCAGTCCACCTCCGGGACCCCGAGGATCTGCTCGATCTGATCCTGCGGATCGCCCTTGGAGACGTCGACCGTCTCGCAACCGAATGAGCGTGCCTGCTCCAACCGCTCGGGAATCAGGTCGCCCACGATCACCACGGCGGCGCCCAGGAACTGCGCCGAATGGGCCGCGGCGAGCCCGACCGGTCCCCCACCCGCGACGTAGACGGTCGAGCCCGAAGTCACGCCCGCGCTGACGCACCCGTGGTAACCGGTGGGGAAGATGTCACTGAGCATCGTCAGATCGAGGATCTTCTCCATCGCCTGATCCTTGTCGGGGAACTTGAGCAGGTTCCAGTCCGCGTACGGGACCATCACGAAGTTGGCCTGGCCGCCGACCCAGCCGCCCATGTCGACATAGCCGTAGGCCGACCCGGGCCGATCGGGGTTGGTGTTCAAACAGACGCCGGTGTGGCCCTCCTTGCAGTTGCGGCAGCGGCCGCAGGCGATGTTGAAGGGCACCGAGACGAGGTCACCCTCCTTGATGAACTCGACGTCCGGCCCGGCCTCGATCACCTCGCCGGTGATCTCGTGGCCGAGGATCAGCCCTGCCGGCGCCGTCGTGCGCCCCCGGACCATGTGCTGATCCGAGCCGCAGATGTTCGTCGAGACGATCCGCAGGATCGCCCCGTGGGGGGCCTTGCGCCCGACGTTGTCGGGATGAACCCCCGGCCCGTCCTTCAGCTCCAACTCCGGGAAGTCGATGTTGTGAATCTCGACCTTGCCCGGCTCGATGTAGGCAACGCCTCTGTTGTCGGCCATAACGTTCCTCCGCTAGAAAGCCGCGACGCCGGCTTCGGCGACCTCGTGGTCCTGCTCCACGCTGCCGCCGCTGACGCCGATCGCTCCGACGACCTCGCCGCCGTCCTCGAGCGGGATCCCGCCGGCGAAGATGATCAGCTGGCCCTGGTTGCTGGCGTCGATGCCGAACAGCGGCTGG
>DATAPB010000258.1:0-3067 GCA_036265435.1 Solirubrobacterales bacterium
GGGGCGCAGAAGCGGCTGATCGCGCTCGCCGGCCGCGCCTCCAAGCCGTCCATCACCGCGACGCAGATGCTGGCGACGATGGTCCGCGCCTCACGGCCGACCCGCGCCGAGGTCACCGACGTCGCCAACGCGATCTATGACGGCACGGACGCGGTGATGCTCTCCGAGGAGACGGCGATCGGCGACTACCCGGTCGAGGCCGTGCGGGTGATGGATCGCATCGCGCGCGTGACCGAGCCGAACCTCCGGTACGGCGAGCTCGTCTTCACCCGCGTCGAGGAGCACGAGCACGACATCGCGGAGACGGTCGCGCAGGTGGCGGTGGCCGCCTGTTACCGGCTCGGCCTGAAGGCGGTCGTCTGCCCGACCTCCTCGGGACGGACGGCGCGCCTGATCTCGGCGCACCGCCCGCGCGTTCCGGTGCTGGCGGTATCGCAGCGGCTCGAGACCGTACGGCGCATGAACCTTCTCTTCGGGATCAGCTCTACCCAGGCCGAGGACTGGACCAGCATCCGCAAGCTGCTCGACGACTGCGCGATGCTGGCGCGAGAGGCCGGAATGGCGGAGTCGGGCGACCTCGTCGCGATCACAGCGGGGCTGCCCGCGCAAGGCGTGGGCACGAACCTATTCGAGATTCACCGGGTGCCCTGAGGGTCAGCCGATGGCGTCGCGCACTTCGGCCGTGTCGCCGAAGAACTCGGCGTCCGTGAGCTTGCCGTCGCTCACCTTGTAGAGCCAGACCGAACGTCCACTGATCTCGTTCCCGGACTTGGTCTTGCCGACTCCTTCGACGAGAACGACGACGGTCTCGCCGTCATCGCCTTCGATGAAGTCCGTCGGCTGCGGGTCGACCGATTCGAAGTTGGACAGGAACTTCCCGATCATCTCCTTGAATTCATCCGGGCCCTTGTAGGTGCCGCCCCAGGGCAGGGTCTCGGGGATCCGGATCTCGGCGTTCTCTTCCGTGGTCGAGACGGCTCCGTCGAGATCGCCCTTGGCGAAGTCACCCCAGCGCTCCTTGACTGCGTCTGCGTTCTCTCCCATCTCCATCTCCTCCTCCGCTGTTGAAAAAAGCAAGTCGAGCCTACGCCCGGCGCAGATCGCCTGCAAGCGGAGGAAAGGACGAAATCGCGCCGAATTCCGGGGCGGATGGCCCTCCCGCTCGGATCGCTCGGCGGCAGCCTCTTCGATCTCCATCTGGGTGTCGACGAGAAGATCTTCCGCTCCCTGCTCGTCTTCGCCTTCCTGGCGATCGCGCTCCGGCTCGGAGGAAAGCGAGAGCTGAGCCAGATCAATGTGCTCGACCTGGCGGTGTTGCTGCTCGCCTCGAACGCGCTGCAGAACGCGTTGATCGGGAACGACAACTCGGTCACCGGTGGAGTGATCGGCGCCGGGACGCTGTTCGTGGCCAACTACCTGTTCGTCCGCCTCACGTTCCGGAGCATGCGGGCCCGCCGCATCCTGGAGGGAACGCCGAGTGTCCTGCTTCGCAACGGCGAGCCGGTCACGAAGAACATGAAGAGGGAGGCCATCAGCATGGCCGAGCTCGCCGACATCGCGCTGGAGCACGGCTTCGCGGATCTCCACAAGGTCGGACTGATCGTGATCGAGACCAGCGGCCAGTTCGTCTGTCTCAGCCCGGAGCAGGCGAAGAAGCTGCGGCCTGAGATGCTCGAGCAGCCCGGCTAGCTCCTAGTCGCCGGGCGGGTAGTCGCCGGGGGCCGGCCGCTCGGCGCGCGGGTCGCGACCCGGCAGCACGAACTGGGTGACGATCAGGTTGGCGACGGGTTTGTCGCCATTGCGGATCTTCGCCTCGATCACGGCCGTGCTGCGGCCGATGTGCAACGGGCGGGCCTCGCAGATCAGCTCGTCCCCGAGGACTCCGGCGGCGAAGACGTTGAGCTTCAGCTCGATCGTCGTGAAGTCGTGATTGGGCGGCAGGTTCCGGAAGGTTGCCCAGGCCGCAACCGAGTCGCCGAAGGCGGTCCAGACGCCGCCGTGGACGAACCCGCCGGGGTGGAGATGCCGCTTCTCGACGACCATCCGGCCCGTCGCCACCGCGTCGGTGATCTCCACCGGCTCGATCGCCATGTCGCCGGGAAAGGTGCCCGGCAGCCACTCCTTGATGTTGTCCGCGGTGATCTCGGGATTCGTGGCCATCGGCTACCTCAGGAAGTCCCCAAAGGGCTCGTCCCTCTCCCGGACCGCCTCCTTGAACCCGACCTCCGCGGCGCGCCGCTGCCAGGCGAAGCCCTCGGCCGTATGGCGGGCGATGCCGTCGAAGAAGACGCCGAGCTCCTGGGTGGCCTGCAGACCCTGTGAGTAGAGGGCCTGGTTGACGAGCAGCTTGTGCATGACGAGCTGGTTGATCGGCACCTTCGCGATCCGGTCCAGCAGAGCCTCGAAGCGCGCGTCGAGCTCGGCGGCCGGTGCGGCCTCCACGGCCAGGCCCCACTCGACCGCCGTGGTGCCGTCGATGGAATCGCCGGTCAGGAGAAGGCGCTTGGCGCGCGCGGGACCCACCCGGAAGGCCCAGAGAGCGCTGGTCGGGACACCCCAGACGCGGGCCGGCGGGTAGCCGATCTTGGCCGCGTCCTCGGCGACGATCAGGTCGGAGCAGAGCGCCATGTCGGTGCCGCCCGCGACGCAGTAGCCGTGGATCTTGGTGACCGTCGGCTTGTCCGATTGGAAGAGGCTCATGAACCCCCGGAGATTGCGGCTCATCATCTGGTAGTCGAGGACGGGGTCCCAGGTGCCGCTCGGGTCGTGATTGCGCGCCTGGACCATCGGGTCGAGCGGTGATCCCTCCGGCGCCTCTGGTTGCGCGATGCCCTCCATCCTCCCTTCGGCCGAGCCGACGAGGTCGTAGCCGCCGCAGAAGCCAGAGCCGTTCCCGGCGAGCGCGATGACGTGCACCTCGGGATCCAGGTCGGCGCGCTCGACGCAGTTCGCCAGCTCGCGGGGCATCTCGAGCGTGATGCCGTTGCCGCGCTCGGGGCGGTTCAGCGTGATCCTGGCGATCCGCCCCGTGACCTCATAGGTGAGCGTCTCCAGCGTTTCGATGCGC
>DATAPB010000259.1:0-3302 GCA_036265435.1 Solirubrobacterales bacterium
GGGGGCCCCGACCCGCCGCATGATCGCCGTCGCCGCCGCCGGGTCGGTCGGCGAGACGATCGCGCCGAGGGCGAAGGACATCGCCCAGGGCAGGTCGATCACCTCGTGCGCGATCACCCCTACGCATCCGGCCGTGAACACGGTGAGCCCGATCGCGTTGAGCACGATCACGCGCGTGTCGTTCCGAAGGCTGCGCAGGTCGGCGAAGAACGAGGACGAGTAGAGGAGCGGCGGGAGGAAGACGAGCAGGACCAGATCCGGGTTGAGCGTGATGTCGGGAATCCCCGGGATCAGGCCGAGCAGGAGCCCGCCGATCACCAGTGGGATCGGATACGGCAGCGAGAGCCGGTTCGCGAGCGCGTTCAGGCCGGCGGCCGAGACGAAGAGCGCGGCGAGGAGTATCTGGACATCCCCCATCTGACGTCCATTTTCGCTGTTAGGGTCGCCGCGCGATGCGCCGTATCCGCCTCACAATGATCGCCGCGGCACTCGCGCTGGTCTCGGCCGGCGCGGTGGCCGGCTATGTGGTCGCCCAGTCCGGCGGCGGCGCGGCGGTCCGGACGCCCCTCGCCCAGAGCACGAAGGTGAAGGGCGCCAAGGGCAGGACCCTCGGCCTCTCTCGAGTGACGATCCCGGCGGGGGGCACGATCGCCCTCCATCACCACGAGGGGACTCAGGTCGCCTACATCCAGGCAGGGGTCCTCACCTACACGGTCAGATCCGGGTCGGTGACCGTGATGACCGGGCCCGGCGACGACGGCAAGGTCGCGCGGAAGATCTCCGGTGGCCAGACCGGCAAGATCCACGCCGGCCAGTGGATCGTCGAGCAGCCCTCGACCATCCACCGCGCCGCCAACAAGGGCAGGACGAAGATCGTGATCTACCTGGCGACGCTGCTGAAGAAGGGCGCGCCGCCCTCGACGCCGAACCCCAGCGGCTAGATCCCGAACACGACCTCACGGGCCCGCTCCAGGGGAGCGCCGGTCGCCTTCCGGTAGGCGGCGATCGCCTCCAGCGTCTTCCCCTCGGCAGCGAGCTGGAACACTTCGTCGGGAACCTCCGCATTGGGGTCCTCCCATGGGATTCCCTCGGTCTCACAGATCCGTTTGATGTCGGCCTCGATCCGGCGCAGCCGGTCGTCAATCGCCTTGAACTTGCTTTCGAGGGCCAGGTCGCCCCATTCACCGGCCATACGCAGTCCTTTCTCTGAGTCGAAGCGCTTCTACGAGGCGCCGATATTCGCAGCTGGTGTGGCTAACCCGCCGCCTTAGCGGCGCCGTGCTGGTCGCGAAGAACTCGGCGAAGGATCTTGCCCGAGGCCGACTTCGGGACCTCCTCGACGAACTCGACCTCGCGAACGCGCTTGTACGGCGCGACCCGCTCCGCCACGTAGGCCATCAGCTCCTCGCCCTCGAGACCGTCTTCGACGACGACACAGGCCTTCGGGAACTCCTCCCCCTCCTCGTTCTGAACGCCGATCACGCCGGCGTCCTTCACCTGCGGGTGCGAGACGAGGACGGCCTCGAGCTCGGCCGGGGCCACCTGGTAGCCCTTGTACTTGATCAGCTCCTTGAGCCGGTCGACGATGTAGAAGAAGCCGTTCTCGTCGATGCGGCCGATGTCGCCGGTGCGAAGCCAGCCGTCGTCGGTGAAGATCTCGGCGGTCGCCTGGGGGTTGTTGAGATAGCCCTTCATCACCTGGGGCCCCCGGATCCAGATCTCCCCCTCCTCCCCCTCCGGCACGTCCTCCCCGGTCTCCGGATCGACGAGGCGAGCCTCGGTGTTCGGGACCAGCGCACCGATGCTGCCGGGCGGCGTCTCCTCCACCCGGGCCAGCCGGCTCTTGTGGCTCACCGGGCTGAGCTCGGTCATCCCGTATCCCTGACGGATGGGAGCGCCGATTCGCTCCTCGGCACGGCGGGCGAGATCGGCGTCCAGGGGCGCGGCGCCGGAGATCACCAGCTTGAGCTTGGAGAGATCGTGACCCTCGACGTCGGCGGTGGTTGCGATCTGGAGGATCACCGGCGGGGCGACGTGCAGCCAGGTGACGCCATAGTCCTCGACGATCCGGATCAACTCTTCGCAGTCGAAGCGCTGCATGTTGACGATCGTGGAGCCCTTGGAGAGGCCGAGGTTGAGCACCACCGTCTGCCCGTAGATGTGGAAATAGGGGAGCAGGCCGACCAGCGTGTCCTCGGGCCCGACCGGCATCGAGTTCCAGGCCTGCTCGATGTTCGCCACCAGGTTCCGGTGGGTGAGCATCACGCCCTTCATCAGCCCGGTCGTGCCGCTCGAGTACGGCAGGACTGCGAGGTCCTCGGGGTCGACATCGACTTTCTCGGGCTGAGCGCCGAGCACGGCCTCTCCCACCAGGGTGGGCGGGTCGTCGATCACCAGGCCGGCGCCGGAATCCCGCACCTGGCGCCCGATCTCCTGCGCGGTGAGGATCGGGCTCATCGGAGTGACGATGCCGCCGGCGCGCAGGATCGCGTGGTAGGCGATCCCCCACTCGGCGCTGTTCGGCCCGACCAGTCCGACCACCGACCCCTTGACGATTCCCCGGGTTTGCAGCAGGGCCGCGACGGCGTCGACGTTCGCGGCGTAGTCGGCATGGGTGGTCACATCCCCCGTGCCGCCGTCGATGAAGGCCGGGTGCTCACCGCGGGCGACGGCACCGCCGAGCACGTGCTCGGTCAGGGTCACGTCCGGGATCTCGATCTCGGGCTCGGGACTCCGGTAGATCACGCTCTCTCCTCCTGCCACAGCCGGAAAGTTAGCCGCCTCGCCCTCCAGGACGACGGCTCCGAGGTACTCGTGAACTGGCACCTCGACGCGTTGATCGTCGGCGCTGACCAAGGGCGCGGTCGAGGGAGCCGAACGCGAGGATCACGGCCATGGCCGGACCCTATGGACCGGGTCGGCTACCGGCGGCCGACGGCCATGGTCGCGCTCTCGTCCGACTCGTCGAACTCCTCGATCACGCGACTGCCGCGACCCCGAGTGAAGAAGCTGAACGACCACCGGATCAGGACCAGGATCCGGTTCTGGAAACCGATCAGGTAGAAGATGTGGATCATCAGCCAGAGGAGCCAGGCGGGGAAGCCGCTCACCCTCAGGCCCTTGATGTCGGCGACGGCGCGAGACCGGCCGATCGTCGCGACATTCCCCTTGTCGCGGTAGCGGAACGCCTCGTGCTCGCCCCCTCGCAGCCGCTCCTTCACGACCTTGGCCACGTAGCGGCCCTCCTGCATGGCCACCGGAGCCACTCCGAGCAACTTCTGCGGCTGCCCGTCCTCGCCGGT
>DATAPB010000260.1:0-15018 GCA_036265435.1 Solirubrobacterales bacterium
GCACTTCACCGTCTTCGTGCCCGACCGCTTCTGGGGCGGGATCGTCGGCGCCTTCATCGGCGCTGCCACCGGCGCGATGGTGAGCGGCGCGGCGGCCCAGATCGCGCTCGGCAAGGGCATCGGCGACACGGACCTCGCGACCGCCCTCTACGCCGTCCCGGGCGCCCTGCTCGGGCTGGCGATCATCTACGCGATCGGTGTCCGCTCGGGCGTCGAGGCGGAACACATCTAGGCCCCGTCACCGCCCGCCCCCGCGGGGCGCCGCGCCAAAACAGGCACCGAAGGGGGGCGAGATCGGCTGAGTTGGCGCCTTTGTTCGGATATGCCGAACAAAAGCGCCAAGGCGCCTGATTTCGCCATCGGACAGATCGCGGCGCGGCAGCATGGTGTGATCACGCGCCCGCAACTCATTGCGGCCGGCGTTCTCCCCAGCGGAATTTCGGATCGCGCTCGCTCCGGCCGCCTCCACCGCATTCATCGCGGTGTCTATGCAGTCGGCCACACCCGATTGAGCAACGAGGGCCGATGGATGGCGGCGGTGCTGGCGTGTGGCAAAGGCGCCGTGCTCAGCCATTCCAGCGCCGGTGAGCTCTGGGGCATCGTCCGCACCCGCCGGCCGGCAGTGGCCGATGGGCGCGCTCACGATCAGCCGCCCGTCCAGGTCACGGTTTGCGGAATCGGCGGGCGCAAGGGGCACCGCGGCATCTCCGTGCATCGATCCTCGACCCTGACGGATGCCGACTGCACCCGTCGACATGGCATCCCGGTCACCAAGCCCGCGCGAACGCTAGTGGACCTGGTGTCGGTCCTCTCCCGAGCGCAATGGGCCGCGGCCCTCAGGGAGGCGGAGTTCCTGCGCCTGCCCGTCGGCGCCGCGGCGGCCAAAAGCGGCGTGGCGCCCCCACGCACCAGAAGCGAGCTGGAGGAGAGATTCCTGGCTCTGCTCCGCCGACACCGTCTTCCCAAGCCCGAGGTGAACGTTCGCCTCGACCGATTCATCGTCGATTTCCACTGGCGGGCGGAGCGGCTGGTCGTCGAGGTCGACGGTTGGGAATCGCACGGAACGCGCTCGGCCTTCGAGCAGGATCGCTCCCGCGACGTTCATCTGAAACTCCTCGGCTTCGATGTGGTCCGCTTCACCTGGCGTCAGATTGCACTCGACCGCGCGACCGTTGCCGCGACGATCAGGGGCTTGCTCAACCGCCGTTCCGTCTGGGGCCGAACCTAGGTTGGCGGGATGGCCTCGACAGAGCCAGCTCGTGCGTTCCAGGCCGATCCATACGACTATGGGGAGGTCCGCCGGCTGGCCTCCGAGCTGTCCCTCGCCGAGCCGGTTGCAATCACGCTGGTCCGCCGCGGCTACCGGACCGTCGACGCCGCCCGCCGCTTCCTCGAGGCGCGCGAGGAGCACGACCCTCTCGAGTTCGACGGCATGGGGGAGGTCTGTGAGCGGATCCTCTCGGTCGTCCACCGCCGCGGTCGCATCACGGTTCATGGGGACTACGACGTGGACGGGGTCAGCTCGACGGCGATCCTGGTCTCGACACTCCGTTCGCTCGGGGCCGAATGCGACTGGCTGATCCCCGACCGGCTCGCCGACGGCTACGGGCTGACAATGAGAACGGTGGAGAAGCTCAGGCAGCGCGGCACCGAGCTGGTCGTCACGGTGGACTGCGGCATCGGCTCGGTGGAGGAGGTCGCGGCCGCCCGCGCCGCGGGCATGGAGGTCGTGGTCACCGATCACCATCTCCCGGGCGACGAGCTCCCCGATTGCCCGATCGTGCACCCGGTCGTCTCGGAGTACCCCTTCGAGGGCCTCTGCGCCGCCGGCGTCGCCCACAAGCTCGCCGTCGCCCTCTGCGACGCCGCGGGCCAGGGCGCGGTCGAGACCGTCGGCGGTCGTCGTGATGCGAGGGCGCGCGTCAGCGCGACCCGTGATGTGCGGGTTCGGGACCTCGATCTGGTCGCTCTCGCGACCGTTGCCGACATGGTTCCTCTGGTGGGAGAGAACCGGCGTCTGGTCCGAGAAGGTCTCCGCGTACTTCGCGACAGCCCGCAGGTCGGCCTGCGAGCCCTGATGGCCGCGGCGGGTGTGGACCCTGAGGCTGTCGATTCAGGCGCGCTCGGATTCCGCCTCGCACCGCGCATCAACGCCGCGGGCCGCCTGTATCGAGCCGACGCCGGGGTGGAGCTCATGCTGACCCAGGATCGGGACCGGGCCGCCCAGATCGCGGAGGAGCTCGATCGCGCCAACGCCGAGCGTCGCTGGGCCGAGCGGAAGGCGGTCGAGGGCGCGGAGCGGGCGCGATCGACCCTCCCTCCGGAACTGGCCGAGGCTCCCGCGCTGGTGCTGGCCGGCGAGGGCTGGCATCCCGGGGTCGTCGGAATCGCGGCATCGCGACTGGCGGAGCGCCACTACCGGCCCACCATCCTGCTGTCGGTCGACGGCTCCACCGCCAAGGGCTCCGCCCGCAGCATCCCGGGCTTCGACCTCGTGGCGGCGCTCGGCGCCTGCGACTCACACCTCACCCGCTATGGGGGCCACCGCGCCGCGGCGGGCCTCGAGCTGGAGACGAAGAACCTCGACGCCTTCCGCGAGGCGTTCATCGACCGGGCCGCCGCCGAGATCGATCCCTCGGATCTGGTGCGACGGGAGCAGCTCGACGCGCTGGTCGGCGTCGGCCGCGACGGCATCGGCATGGACCTCGCTCGTCAGCTCGAGACCCTCGGGCCCTTCGGGATGGGAAACCCCGGGCCCCGGCTGCTCGTGCCCTCCGGCCGGCTGCGCGAGGTCCGCCCGCTCGGAGAGGAGGGCAAGCACTCCCGCTTCCAGCTCGAGAGCGGGGCCGGTCGCGCGCTCGGCGTCGCGTTCGGCATGAACGGCGAGATCTCGAAGCGCGAGGACGAAGCGCTCGACCTCTCGATCGAGCTGGAGGTCGACCGCTGGAACGGTGCGGAGCAGCCGCGGGTCGTGGTTCGCGAGCTCTACCCGCTCGCCGGCCCGACGGCAGCTGACCCGAGGTCCGTCCCCTGCGGCGAACACTGCCCGGCACCCGATGCCGAGTGGTGGGAGCGCCTGGAGCGCGAGCTCGGGCGGATCGCCGAGGGCCGGCCCGGAGCGCTGCTCGACGTCAGGGCGCCCGAGTCCGGCCGACGCGAGACGATCGACCGGCGTGGCGGGGCCGCCGTGGCCTCGCTCGCGGAGCTGATCTCGAGCGGGGAGCCGCTGCTTGCGATCTGCGCCGACGCAGCGCGGCGCGCCAGGCTCGCCTCCGAGGCGGCGGACCCACGTCGCTTCGGTGCGGCCGTCCCGAGGATCGTCTGCTGCCGCTGCGGGTCGACGGGACTCGACGCTGCCCTCGCGCACCCGCCGCCGACCGGCCTCGTGCTCACGGACTGGACCGCGCTCGCTCTCCGCCCCGGAACAGCCGCTGCGTTCCGTCACGTGGTCCTGATCGATCCGCCGCCGAGCGAGGCGCTGGAGAGTCTCGCCCGGGCCACGAGAGAACCGGCCGCGATCGGGGGCCGCTCAGCTTCCTACCTCCACCTCGCCTGGGGCCCCGCCGAGGCCGATCTCGCCGAGCGCCTCCTCGGCTGGGAGTGGAACCTGCGGGCGGCGATCCGCGACATCTGGCGCGGCCTCGCCGCGGATGGGGGAGAGGCCGACGGACCGGAGCTGCGTTCTCTGCTGGCCGGAGATTCTGTCTATCCGCGAACGCCCGAGTTGGCCGCCCGCTGCATCGGCGTGCTCGCTGAGCTCGGACTCTGCGAGTGGCTGCCCGATCGCGGCGGTTTTGCGTTGTGGGTCTTATCCTCGGAGAGGACTGATCTGGGGCGATCGCGGGCCTACGCGGACTGCATCGCCAGACACCAGGAGGCCATCCGATTCCTCCGAAGCAAGGCACAACCGGCGTAGCGAGCTCCACGAAGCACGGCAACCTGCCGGACGGCGTCGAGCTGCACGTCATCGATCGCGTCGGGCACACCCGCGTCGGCGAGCCGCCGGACAAGACGCGCACCCCCCGCGCCGACGCGATCACGCGGGAGCTCACCCCGGATCAGCGAGCCCTCCTCGGCGATCTCTTCGCCGTGATCGAGGAGCACAAGTCCGACATCGCCGAGCCGATCGACCGCCAGGAGATCGAACGCGCCTTCGCCTTCGCCTGCGAGAGCCACGCGGGACAGGAGCGCAAGTCGGGTGAGGACTTCATCACTCACCCACTCGGGGTGGCCCGCATCTGCGCCGGGATGCGGCTCGACACCGCGACCCTGTGCGCCGCGCTGCTCCACGACACCGTCGAGGACACCAGCGCGAGCCTCGAGCAGGTCCGGGAGGCCTTCGGCGATGAGATCGCCCAGCTCGTGGACGGCGTCACGAAACTCACCGGGATCACCTTCAAGAGCCGCGACGAGCGCCAGGCCGAGAACTACCGGAAGATGATGGTGGCGATGGCCACCGACGTCAGGGTGATCCTGATCAAGTTGGCCGACCGCCTTCACAACATGCGCACGATCGGCGCGCTGCCGAAGCAGAAGCAGCAGGAGAAGGCCCGCGAGACCCTCGAGATCTTCGCGCCACTCGCGCACCGGCTCGGGATCCACGCGATCAAGTGGGAGCTCGAGGACCTCGCCTTCGCGACGCTCCATCCCCGCAAGTACGACGAGATCAAGGAGCTGGTCGCCCAGCAGCGCGCCGAGCGCGAGCGCTATGTCGAGGAGGCCGGCGAGTTCCTCGCGGAGGAGCTGAACAAGGTCGGCATCGAGGCCGAGATCTCAGGCCGCGCCAAGCACTTCTACTCGATCTACACGAAGATGACCCGCAAGGGGCGGGAGTTCAACGAGATCTTCGACCTGACCGCGATGCGCGTGCTCGTCGGGTCCGTGAAGGACTGCTACGGCGCGATCGGGATCGTCCACTCGCTCTGGAAGCCACTGCCCGGGCGCTTCAAGGACTTCGTCGCGATGCCCAAGGCGAACGCCTACCAGGCGCTCCACACCACCGTGATTGGCCCGGAGGGGCGACCGCTCGAGATCCAGATCCGAACGCCGGAGATGCACGAGCTCGCCGAATACGGCATCGCGGCGCACGTGATCTACAAGGAGGGCTCCTCGTCCGCCGACCCGAGCAGGGAGAAGATGACCTGGCTCCGGCAGCTTCTCGAGAACGAGGAGCACCAGGGGCCGCAGGCCTTCCTGGAGGCGCTCAAGGTCGACCTGTTCGAGGACGAGGTCTTCGTCTTCACCCCGAAGGGAGAGGTGAAGAACCTCGCCGCGGGCTCGACCCCGCTCGACTTCGCCTACTCGATTCACACCGACGTCGGCCACCGCTGCGTCGGGGCCAAGGTGAACGGCAAGATCGTGCCGCTGCACTACCAGCTGCGCAGCGGGGACATCGTGGAGGCGCTGACGGCCAAGCAGGGCCGAGGCCCGTCACGTGACTGGCTGAAGCTGGTCCGCACGAGCCGTGCGCGGAACAAGATCCGGGCGTGGTTCTCTCGCGAGGGCCGCGAGGACGCCGAGCACAAGGGCCGAGACGACCTCGCCCAGGCATTCAAGAAGCAGGGCCTGCCGTATCCCAAGCTCGCCGGCTCGCCTCTCCTCGTCGACGTGATCCGCGAGATGGGCTTCCGCAAGGCCGACGACTTCTACATCGCGCTCGGACAGTCGAAGATCTCGACCAAGGTCGTCGCCAACAAGGTGATGCAGCGCCTGAAGCGCGGCGAGGCCGTGGAGGAGGAGCCGGCCGAGGGCCTGATCAAGGGAACCGACGACGCGCGCCGTCGGACCAAGGAGGCGACCAGCTTCGGCATCAAGGTGAAGGGCATCGACGACGTCGTCGTCCGCCTCGCCAAGTGCTGCCGTCCGGTGCCGGGCGACCAGATCGTGGGCTACATCTCGCTCGGCCGGGGGATCACCGTCCACCGTGAGGACTGCCGCAACGTCGCCGCCCTGAAGAAGGCTCCCGAGCGCTTCACCGAGGTGAGCTGGGACGGCGACAACGAATCCTCCTACCGGGTCGAGCTCCAGGTGGACGCCTGGGACCGCACCCGCCTGCTCGAGGACCTCTCGCGCACCTTCGCCGAGGCCGGCCTCAACATCCTCGAGGCTCGTTGCACCACCAAGCACCCGATGGTGAAGAACCGTTTCGTGCTCGAGGTGGGGGACACCGAGCAGCTCAAGCAATGCATCTCCCGGCTGCGGAACGTCGATTCGGTGTTCGACGCCTATCGCGTCACCCCGACCGCTTAGCAAGACCAATCCTTTTTCGCCAAAATCGCGTTATTAGGGCAAGGATGCTGAAGCGCGGGACAGCCGGCAGACGGTTGGCGATGGCGGTCGCACTGGCGTCGCTCGCTGCTATGGCTTATGTCGGAATCGCTCTTGCCGCCTCCGACCAGATCGTTGCGGGTCCCGCGGAGTCCTATGATCGCCAGGCGACGAGCACGCCGTACAACGCCGATCAGGGCGATGTCGTCCAGTTCCAGGACCTTGGTGGATCTCACAACGTGACCGCCCGTCAGGCGGGCCCCGATGGCAAGGCGCTCTTCCGGACTCCGACCATCTCGGGCGGCACCGCTGCGGTTGATGGCACGCAGTACCTGTCCGCCGGCGACTACCCGTTCTTCTGCACCGTCCATCCCACGACGATGAGTGGGACCCTGCACGTCACTACGAACGGCACGCCTCAGGCGCGGCCATCCGCCACTCTCACCATTCGCGCCAAGAAGATCGCCAAGGTCGTGAAGAAGGGGATCGCCGTGGCGCTCAACACCTCGGCAAAGATCGACGACGTCTCTCTCGTCGCGAAGCTTGGCAAGGCCACTATCGGCAAGGCGAGCGACCTCTCCCTGGCTCAGGGCCAGGTGTTCGAAACGATCAAGCTCAGCAAGGCCGGCAAGAGCAAGCTCCGCAAGAAGAGCACTGCCAAGGTCTCCGTCACCGCCGATATCCCCTTCGGCCTGCCGGCCACCGCAAAGGCCAAGCTCAAGTAGCCCGGGCCACCGCTTTCCGGACGCGCTCGGCGACTTCCCGCATCTGATCGTCCGAGTCGTACCTGGTCCGCGGCCAGAAGAAGCCGCGGAGCCCATCCTTCGGCTTTCGCGGCACGACGTGGACATGCAGGTGCGGGACGCTCTGGCTGACCACGTTGTTCATCGCCACGAACGACCCCGGCTTCCGCATCGCCTTCGGCACGGCGACCGAGAGCAGCCGGGCATTCTGGAAGAGCGGGCCGATGAGCTCGTCGGGCAGGTCGCCGAGCGTCTCGTAGTGATCGCGCGGCAGTAGCAGGGAGTGCCCGGGAAAGAGCGGGCGGTTGTCGAGAAGGGCGATCGTGCGCTCGTCCTCGAAAACGACGTGACCCTGCTCGTCACCGGCGATGATCTGACAGAAGCGGCAGTTAGGGTCAAGGGCCATTGGCGGCGCAGGTTAGAAGCGGTAGGGTCGCGGGCGTATGGTGCGCAAGGCGGTAGGGAAGCTGCTCATCGCGGCTGTGCTGGCGGGTCTCGTCGCCATGGGCCCCGCCGCGGCCGATGCCGGGGTCCCGATCAAGACCGGCAAGTACAACGGCAAGACCGATCAGGACGCGATCAGCACCTCCTTCCGGAGGATCCAGTTCACCGTGAAGAAGGGCAAGGTCACGCTGATCACCGAGCCCGTCGTCGCCAGGGAGGCCTGCGTCTCCTCGCCCGTGTTCACCCTCGACGGCAACCCGAAGCACAAGCTGGGCAGGAACCGCACCTTCACCTTCACCCACACCTCTCTCGGCACCAAGATCGACAAGATCCACGGCCGCTTCGTGAGCCCGAACGAGGTCGAGGGGTACGCCCTCTACAACTTCCCCGCCCAGGACCTCTGCTCCGCGGGCAAGGCGAAGGTCAACTTCACCGCCCGGCACAAATAACCGGCTAGGCGACGATCGTCAGCGCGCCAGGCTCGACCCTGAAGTCGAGCTCGGTGTACTCGCCGATGTAGTCGCCGTCGACCTGCACGGGGAAGGGCCGGGGCACGCCGTCCTCGTCCTTTGAGATCGATCGGACGGACGCCCTGGTGAGGTCGTCGAACTCGTCGATCTGCTTGTGCTTGGCCACGTGGAGCCCGTTGCTCAGCACGCGCGCGGCGATCGGCAGCATGTCCCGCTGCTTGGCGCGGCGCAGCAGCGCCATCGAGATCGTCCCGTCATCCAGGCCGATGTCCTCGCAGATGCGGATCGGGATGTTGGCGAAGTAGGTGAATGGGTCCGAGTTCTGAGCGATGGCCGTGACGCCCTCGAGCGTCTCGCCCCCGACCTCCAACTCGAAGCGGACCGGGTCGCGGAGGTAGTGGCGGTAGAAGCCGGAGATGGCGGCCCAGGTGTAGTACCACTGCCTCGCGCGGGCCTTGAGGACCGGGTGCGCGTCGACCCGCTTCACGACGGTGGCGTCGAGCCCGACGCCGCAGGCGAAGACGAAGCGGCGCCCATTGCACCGGCCGAGGTCGATCTTGCGGGGTCGGAAGTCGTCGGCGAGCCCGATCAGGTGCTCGGTCGCATCGACCACGTCGTTCGGGATTCCGAGGGTGCGGCAGACGACGTTCGTCGAGCCTCCCGGCAGCACCGAGACCGGCATGTCCGTGCCGGCGAGTCCGTTGGCCACCTCGTTGAGGGTGCCGTCGCCGCCGAAGGCGACGACGATGTCGTAGCCGCCGGTGCGGGCCTCGCGGCCGATTTCGATCGCGTGCTCCGCCGCCTCGGTGTCGACGGCCTCGACCTCGTAGCGGGCCTGCAGCGCGTAGACGACGAGGTTCTTCAGGCGATCCGAGACCGTCGTCGCATACGGATTGACGATGATCAGCATGCGCTTCTTGTCCGCGTCGGGCTCGAGGGGGACCGCGGTGGCCACCGTTTCGGGGTGTCTCTGCGCAGGGGCGATCGTGGACACGCCTTCTTCCTAACCCCGCCTCGCGGCCGGGTTACCGCCGGGAATCAGATCGCCGAGCTCGTCCGCCGGCGTGTCCGACGTGGCCTCGTAGCGGAGCACCGTGCCGTCGTCGACCTCGCGGACGTGACCGGCGTTGACGAGCAGGTCGACGTGGCCGATCACCTCGGAGAGTGTGAGGAAGGCCTGCGTCACCGCCACGTCACCCCAGAGTGCCTGGGCGAGCTCGTGTCCGGTTCGCGGCTGCTCGGCGATCAGGCGATAGAGCTTCTCGGCCCGCCGCTGATGCAGCTTAAAGCGCTCGTCGATCAGCGCCGCGTGGTCCGTGATCGGCTCACCGTGCCCCGCGAGCACGATCTCCGCCGGCAGCTCGCGCGTCCTCTTCAGGGACTCGAGGTAGGTGACCAGCGCCTGGGTGCGCTCGGCGGAGCCGTCCAGCGGCCGCGAGATCAACGGGTTGGAGGAGATGTGCTTGATCAGGTGGTCGGCGGCGATCAGAATCCGCCGCTCGTCGTCCCAGAAGACGGTGTCCGAGGGACTGTGCCCGGGCCTGTGCTGGACCTCGAGCCGGCGTTCGCGGAGCTCGATCTCCTCGCCGTCTTCCAAGGGGCGCGTCACATGCGCCTTGGAGCCCCAGGCCCGGAAGCTGCCGGTCACCTGGCGCAACGCTCGGACGACCTCCTCTGAGATGCCGTGCCGCAGCATCAGGGCCGCGGCCTCCTCGTCATCCCGCTCGGCGTCCGCCCCGAAGTTCTCGACGAACGGCGCCAGCTCGTCGAGCGCGGCCACCTCGGCACCCGAGCGCTTGGCGACGATGTCCACCAGCCCGAGGTGGTCGATGTGCTGGTGCGTGATGATCACGAGCTCGATGTCCTCGATCCTGTGACCCAGCGCCTCCAGCTGTCGTTCGAGCTCATCGAGCGCCTTGCCCGAGTTCGGGCCCGAGTCGATCAGGGTGAGCGGTTCGTCCTCGAGCAGGTAGGTGTTGACGCGCCCGACCTGAAACGGCGTCGGGATCCGCAGCACGCGGATGCCTGCCTCTGAGATCCGCTCCCAGACCTCGGGCGAAACCTCCTCTGTCACGACCGAATCAGGGCGAGGACCTCGTCGCGCTTGGCCTCCATGTCCTCACGGGAGACGAGCGATTCGAGGTTGAGGCGGAGCAGCGGCTCCGTGTTGGAGGGCCGCACGTTGAAGTGCCACTCGGGGTAGTCGACGGAGACGCCGTCGAGATGCGAGATCTCGCCATCCGAGTAGCGCTCCTCGACCTCCTTCATCTTTCCGTCCTGGTCCGCCACCTCGGAGTTGATCTCGCCCGAGATGAAGTACTTCGAGCGGAACTCGTCCATCAGCTCCGACAAGGAGCGGTCCTCACGCGAGACGAGCTCGAGCATGAGCAGCGCCGGCATGGTGCCCGAGTCCGCGCAGTAGAAGTGGCGGAAGTAGTAGTGCCCGGAGACCTCGCCGCCGAAAACCGCGCCGGTCTCCCTCATCCGGATCTTGAAGAAGGCATGACCGACTCGGCTCAGGTCGGACTTGCCGCCCGCCGCCGCCACCGTGTCTGGCACCGCTCGGCTCGACCTCGGGTCGTAGAGGATGGTCGCGCCGGGCTCCTTCGCGAGGGTGGCGCGGGCGAGCAGCGCGCAGACGAAGTCGCCATCGCAGAAGGTCCCCTGGTCATCGATGAAGAAGCAGCGGTCCGCGTCGCCGTCCCAGGCGATGGCCAGGTCGACGCCCGCCTTCTTCACCTGCCGCACCAGCATGCGTCGGTTCTCCTCGAGGAAGGGGTTCGGGCCCGCCTCGGGAAAGTCGCCGTTCGGCTCCCAGCGGCTGGTGGTGACCTCGAGGTTCAGTTCGTCGAGCAGCGGGCCGACCATCGGCCCGGCCATCCCGTCGCTGCCGTCGGCCAGGATCCGCAGCGGGCCGATCGCGTCCGTGTCGATGGCGGCGAGCATGTGCTCGTGGAAGTCCGGATAGATGTCGATCTCCTCGACGCTGCCGCCGCCGGGCGCCTCGGGCAGGCCGCCCTCGATCTCCGCGCGGACGTCCTGGATGCCTGCGTCGCCGGAGAGCGCCAGAGCTCCCTCGCGAAGCAGCTTCACCCCCGTGTACTTCTTGGGATTGTGCGATGCGGTGACCATCGCCCCGCCGTCGAGCTCTCGGGACCCGACCAGGTAGTAGCTCATCTCCGTGGCGACCTGCCCGGCGTCGATCACGGTGACGCCCTCCTCCACGAGGCCCTTGCGGACTCCCTCCGCCATGCCGGGTGAGCTCAGGCGCATGTCGTGGCCGAGGCCGACTCGCAGCTCTGAGGTCCCCTTGCCGCGGATCTTGCCCAGGACCCGGGCGAAGGCGCGTCCGATCAGGTGGGCCGTCTCCTCGTCGAGCTCCTCGCCATAGACCCCGCGGATGTCGTAGGCCTTGAAGATCCCGGCCGGTGGGGCGGTGATCGCCATCAGCCGAACGCTCCCTTCAACGTCTCGTAGCTGTCGTGGAGCGTCTGGTTCATGACGCGCGTATCTCCGAGCACCGGCATGAAGTTCGTGTCGCCTCCCCAGCGCGGGACGACGTGCATGTGGATGTGGTGCTCGACTCCTGCGCCGGCGACGCGGCCCTGATTGAAGCCGACGTTGTAGCCGTGCGGGGCGTAGCTGGTCTCGAGCGCGTTCATCCCCTGCTGGGCAAGGGACATGATCTCCGCCATGGTCTCCTCGTCGAGCTTCTGGAGCTCGGCGACGTGCTCGTAGGGAGCGACCATCAGATGGCCGTTCGTGTACGGGAACTTGTTGAGGATCACGAAGGAGCGCTCGCCGCGCCGGACGATCAGGTTCGTCTCGTCATCCCCGGCGTCGAGCGCCGCACAGAAGATGCATTCCGACTCATTGTCCTTGGAGGCGTCCTTCACGTAGTCGAGCCGCCATGGGGCCCAGATGCGTTCCACCCCTGGATCGTATGTAGCTAGAGCCAACCTCGGCGACGGAAGTAGGCGACCATCCCGACGAGGAGGACGACCATCGTGCCGACGATGATCCAGAAGGCGGTCATGTCCTGCTCACCGGGGACGCCCACGTTCATCCCCCAGATGCTGGCGAGGAGCGTGAGCGGCAGGACGATGACGCTGATCGAGGTGAGCACCCGGAGGATGTCGTTGACGCGGTGCGAGAGCACGGATTCATTGGTGTCCTCGAGCGCCTCGATCACCTCCTTGTCGTTTTCGAGCATGTCCCAGATGCGCTCGTGCGCGTCGACGACGTCGTCGAAGTAGATCTCGAGGTCCATCTCCGGCGAGAGGTAGCGCTCCTTCACCCTCTCGAGATCCCGCAGCACCTGGCGCTGCGGGCGGATCACCTTGCGGAAGTTGATGATCTCCTGCTTGACGTTGGAGATGTCGCGCACGACCTCCTCGGAGCGGCCCTCGAAGATCTCTTCCTCGAGCACGTCCAGCTTGTTGCCGATCTTCCGGAGCATCGGGAAGCAGTAGTCGAAGCTGTCATCGACGATGCGGTAGAGCAGGTAGCCGGAGCCGCGGCTGAAGAGCTGGTCGCGCAGCTCCTCCTTCTGGCGGCAGCGTTCGAACAGGTACTCGACCGGCTGTAGCGGCTGGTTCGGAATCGTGATCAGGAACCCGGCTCCGACGAAGATGTCCAGCTCGCCCGCATTCAGCCGCCCGGCGGCCGGATCGAAGACCGGGAACTGCAGGACGATGAAGAGGTAGTCGTCGTAGACGTCGATCTTCGGCCGCTGGTTGCGGGAGAGGACGTCCTCGTAGTCGAGGGCGTGAAAGTCGAAGTTCTCCTCGAGCCAGGCCTGCTCGAGGGCGCCGGGGCGGTCGATCTTCACCCAGCGGAGGCCCTCCGCGGCGATCTCCTCGACCTTGGGGGTCTGCGGCTCAGGCGGAAGCGGCGCGAGCTCGCCGGCGCGGGTCCTGCGCAGTCTGGGGCGAGGGAGGTTCGGCATCTTCCGGACCTGTCGTCATCGTCGCTTCCGTCTCCATGGTGATTCCACTGTACTGCGGCCAGGCCCGCATCGCCGCACGCATATGCCCGCATTTGTGCATGTAAATGCGGAATACGGGCGTTGCTATATTGCCTCGTTACATACGCACCACATCAAGAGGGGTGGAGGGACTGGCCCGAAGAAGCCCCGGCAACCCCCTCGGATCTCGATCCGAGGAAGGTGCCAACTCCAGCAGGTGTCGCGGTTTCGAGTTCGAGCGGCCTGGAAGATGTGGGAAGAGCTCCGAAACGGACCTCCGCCCACCGAAGACCAGGCGGAGGTTTTTAACGTAGAGGAGCCCCATGGCAGTCCAGTCTTTGAAATGCAAGGAGTGCGGGGAGAGCTATCCGCTCGAGGCCCGCTTTGTCTGTGAGCAGTGCTTCGGGCCGCTGGAGGTCGCGTACGACTTCTCCGACCTCGATCCGGAGGAGGCCCGCCGAAAGATCCAGGCCGGTTCGCGTGGGATCTGGCGCTATTCGGACTTCCTGCCCTTCGAGGCGCGTCCCGGGGATCCGCTCGAGCCGGGGCTGACCCCGCTGATCCGCGCCGACCGCCTCGCCGAGCGACTTGGACTGGGGGAGGTCTGGGTCAAGAACGATGCGGCGAACCCGACGCATTCCTTCAAGGATCGTGTCGTCGCGGTCGCGGTCGCCAAGGCCAAGGAGCTCGGCTTCGAGACCGTCGCCTGCGCCTCGACCGGCAATCTCGCAAACGCCGTCGCCGCCCACGCGGCCGCGGCGGGACTCGACTCCTACGTCTTCGTGCCGGCGGACCTCGAGGAGCAGAAGCTCCTGGCGACCGGCATCTACGGGACCAATCTGGTCGGGATCCGGGGGACCTACGACGACGTCAACCGGCTGTGTACGGAACTGAGCCAGACCCATCCCTGGGCGTTCGTCAACGTCAACCTGCGCCCGTACTACTCGGAGGGCTCGAAGACACTCGCGTTCGAGACGATCGAGCAGCTGGGGTGGAAGCTTCCGGACCGCGTCGTCGCGCCCATCGCGTCCGGATCGATGTTCACCAAGGTCGCAAAGGGCATGAGCGATTGGCTCGAGCTCGGACTGGTGGAGGGGGAGCTGCCGACCTTCTGCGGCGCTCAGGCCCTCGGCTGCTCGCCGGTGGCGACGGCCTTCTCTGAAGGGTGGGACGTCTGCAAGCCGGAGCGCTCGCCCGACACGATCGCCAAGAGCCTCGCGATCGGGGATCCGGCGGACGGCCCCTACGCACTCGAGCTGGCGCGTACGAGCGGCGGAGTGATCGAGTCCGTGACCGACGACGAGATCCGCGCCGGGATCCGCCTCCTCGCCGAGACCACGGGCGTGTTCACGGAGACCGCGGGGGGAGTCACGGTCGGAGTGCTGACGAAGCTGGCGGAGGCCGGGGTGATCGGAGCGGACGAGAGGGTGGTCGCGTACATCACCGGCGAGGGACTGAAGACGCTCGATGCCGCGCGCGAGTCCTTCCACATGCGTGAGATCGAGCCGTCGCTCGATGCGTTCGAGGCCGAGTTCCGCACCGCGGAGGTCTCGGCGTAGACCAGCGTCCGCGAGGCGTCCATGATTAAGATTTGCGCCCGACGATGAGCATCACGGTGAAGATTCCCGCCCAGCTCCGCGCCGTCACCGGTGGTGAGGGTGAGCTCGAGGTTGAGGGATCGACGGTCGGCGAGGCGCTCGACGCCGTCTTCGACCAGCACGACGGGCTGCGCGAGCGGATCACCCAGGACGGCGACCTGCGCCGCTTCGTCAACGTCTACGTCTCGGGCGAGGACATTCGCTTCCAGGACGGCCTCGACACTCAGGTCTCCGACGGTGACGAGGTGACGATCCTTCCCGCGGTCGCCGGCGGCTGACCGCACCGGCGGTCATCGACCGCTCTGGCTGCGGGCGGAACGTCTGCATCGTCTGAATGCCAGGATGGGCGGCCGATGGCTGCCCGGGCCGCCAGCGAGTCCGACTACGACGCGGTCATGGAAACGATCGCGACTGCGTTCCACGACGATCCACTGTGGTCCTGGATCTTCCCGGACGCTGCCGCCCGCTGGAACCAGCAGACGACGATGTTCGGCTTCTACGTGCAGAGCTCGCTGCCCCGCGAAACCGTC
>DATAPB010000261.1:0-17867 GCA_036265435.1 Solirubrobacterales bacterium
ATCGACCTCGAGCCGCAGGTCGTAGTGCTCGGAGGTCGCCGAGTGCTTCTGAAAGGCGAAGCGCGGGTGCTTGCGCCTGGCCGTTCCCTTCCTCGCTTCGCCGCTCGGCTCCTTCGTCTTGGAGAAGTCGCGCTTGCGTTCGTAGTCAGCGAGGGCGCTCGCAGGCGAAGCCGGAGAGCGACCCGTTTTGTTGGGGGAGGGGGGCATCAGACCACGACCTCCAGCTCACCGATCGATTCCGCCAGCGCGCCTCGCAGGCCGTCGAGATCCGTGATCGCTTCGGGGTCCGAGCAGAGGCCGAATGCCAGCTCGCCGCCGAGAGAGACGATCGAGAGCCGCAGGGCATGACGGTCAGCCGGCTCGGCGAAGGAGCAGAACTGCTCGATTGCATGGCCGAGGATCAGTGGCCGCTGTTTCGGCCCCGGCACGTTCGAGACCGAGAGCGCGAACTCGCGCGGACCCGAGGTCAGCCTGGTCACGCCGCGATAGAGCGGCCGGAAGCGGCCGAGCGCATGGAAGAAGGCATAGAGGGCGTCGGCATCGTGGTCGAGCTTCCGCTCGCCGGTCTGGCCGTTGATCATCCGCAGCCGGGCCGCCGGATCGGGCTCCGAGATCGGCAGGTCGAGGTTCATGAACGAGTCGCGGTTGCCGAGCTGTCCGTCGGCCTCCTCGCGGGCGTGCAGGCAGACCGGGCACTGGACGCGCAGGTCATCGGCGATCCCGCCGGTCTGGGGCAGCCAGCGGCGAAGCGCCCCGGCGACGACCGCGAGCACGACGTCGTTCACGGTCACGTGCCCGTCGGCACCGTGCTCGATGCGCTTCAGCCGCTCGAGCGGGAAGCTCGTCCAGGCGACCTCGCGCGCCGGGCCGATGTGCTGGTCGAGCTTGGTGTCCCGGCCCGGCCGGAGCTCCCGCCAGAGGGCGCCGGGAAGGCGCACGATGATCCGGGTCTCGCGCGCGTCGGGAGCGGATGATGGGGCATTGGCCTTCTCGGGACTCGGAGGTGGGGCCGTGTGCCCGTTCGCGTTCCAGAGCAGACCGGAGAGCAGCCGGATCGCGCTGACGCCGTCCGCCATCGCGTGATGGATGCGGCCGACGAGCGCGACCCGCTCCCCGGTCAGGGGCAACGCGTCGAGGCGCCAGAGGGGGCGAGTGTGGTCGAGCCGCTCCGAGAACAGCTCGCCGGCAGCCCGGCGCAGCTCCTCGTCGGAGAGGGCGTCCGCGCGATCCGCCTCGGCGACGTGCCAGGTGAGATCGACGTCGGGGGCCTCCACCCAGGCGGGCCGGCCGAGGCCGAAGCGCGGCTCCTCGACCCGCTCGCTCAGCCTGGGAAACGCCGCCATTCGCTCGCCCACCTGCTCACGGAGTTGCTCGATGGACAGCGCGATACCGTCGGACCCCGGGGCGACGATCACGACCTTGCCGGTGTGACCCTTGATCACGGGCGACTCGAGGCGCAGGATCTGGGCGTCGTCCTGACTGAGCCTCTCTCTGGTCGTTTTGCCCATGGGCTGATCATGCCGCTCCAGGGCGTTCCTGTCACCTCCGTTTTCCGCAGCGCGGGGCGGGTACCCGTAGGGGTGACAACAGAAGACGATTGAACTGACAAGGAGACACCAACATGGGTGAGCACATCGATGAGGCCAAGGGTCGTACCAAGGAAGCGGCCGGCGACCTCACCGGCGACGACAAGCTGAAGCGGGAAGGCAAGGTCGATCGTGCAATGTCGACCATCAAGGACAAGGCCGACGACGTCGCCGACAAGGTCAAGGACACCGTCGGCAGGGACCGCGACCGGAACGACTGACCGCCCGCCTGAATTGCCAACGGGCTACTAGCGCGCCCGAAACTGGAAGTGAGGGCCGGAGCCAAGCGCTCCGGCCCTTTTTTTGAGGATGGGGAGAACTACCGACTGAAGTGCCGCAGTTCGCACCGATGACGCGCGGTGGGTCGGCGGGAAGAATGCCCTCGCCAAGGGGAGCAGGAAACCACCAAAGGCAGGGACAACCCGCCCGCCGCCAGATTCGACTCACACGGGCCGCCCTAGGGGGGCGGCCCGTTTTCTTTTCCGGACGATCAGTCGTGCTCGCCGACGAGCGCTCTGGCCATCGCCTCCGGCGCCGGCGCCTCACCGTGCAGCTCGAGCAGGTGGATCGCCACAAGGGCGATCGCCAGACCCTCGATCGGCTGGAAGACGCCCTCCGCCAAGAGGTTCACAACCGTCAGCACCCCGAACCCGTTGAAGGGAAGCGCGACCAGCTGCACGGCGGTCTCGGTGATCAATATCGTGCCGATCGCGATCACGAACACCTGGAGGGCGCGCCCGCGGACCAGCTGGATACTGCGCGAGAGGGCCTGCTGCACCCCCAGGTGCTCGATCTTCAGAACCGCCGGTGAGATCCCGATGTAGGTGAGCACGATCAGCCCGGGGATGATCAGCAGGACGAACCCGATCGCGGTCAGCACCGTGATCACGAGGTCCAGCACGACCAGGTTCTTCAGCGGCATTGCGCGGAGGAGCTCCAAGAGCGGCGGCAGCGGCTGCCCGGCACGCCAGTCGATCACCGCGGCCGCCGTGAGTCCGGCGTAGACCGCCTGCCCGAACAGGTTCACCGCGGCCGTCAGCAGCGACGCCCCCAGGGTCGCGAAATCCCCGATGGACCGCAGGTGCTCGACGTGCGCGTCCTCGAGGAAGCCATCGGCGATCGACTGGGGGAGAAGCACCACGATGGCCGCCGGCACCAGGAATCTCCAGTGCCTGCGGTAGACGGACCACATCTCGCCGGCGATCTCTCGCAGCGAGAGCTTTCCCTCGCCGGCATCCGTCATGTCTCGAGCAGATGGGGGAGCGGGTTCGTCGGCACGTGGATCCAACCCTCGCGGGTGGCCCGGTCGGCCTCCTCACCGGGTTCGGGCGGCTCGGTCAGTCCCTGCGCCGCCGCCCGGGCGACGAGCGAGCAGACCAGTGCGTCGAAGCAGTTGTGGTCCGAGCCGGCGAGCTCGCGCTGCTGGACCGTCATCTCGATCGGGCCGAGCCCCTCCTCGAGCTGAGAGAGCAGCTGGGGCAGACGTGAGGCTCCGACCCGGCTCTTGTAGCCGATTGGAGAGAGGCCCCAGCTGGTGAGGGCGGGGGCGGGGTAGGCCTCGAAAACCTTGCCGGATCCGGCCCGGTCGACCGGTTCCGCGCGCGCCGCCAGCCGGTCGAGGAGGAAGGCGCAGCGCATTGCCACGACACCGATCAGGTCGGTGGAAACGCTCAGCGGCCGGCGGGAGCCGCGCTCGATCAGCCGCCGGTCCGTCGCTCGAAAGCTGAGCTGGAAGCGATAGAGGTCCTGGTCCTCGCCGCTGCCGGGCCAGCCCGCCCGGTCTCGGTGAGCGCGCACGGCCTCGACGAATTCGTCCGGCCAGCCGAACGGCGCGTCGATTGCGACCTTGTCGGCGCCCTCGATCCGATCGAGCAGGGCATCGTCGTCCAGCCCGGAGCGAAGCTCGGAGACGATCGGCCGGCCCGGTCCCCAGTCGATCGTGCAGGCGCTGGTGTTGGCGGGCTGCGCAGCGAGGTCGATACCGAGCGTGCGCACGGGGCGATGGTATTGCCGAGCCGGGGATACGCTGCATCGGGTGACCCGCGAGGACATCGCGATCGGCGACGGGAAGCCGGAGATCAGGGCGGCGGGCGGCGTGCTGCTTACGCGGGACAAGGACGGCAAGACAACGGTCGCCGTGATCCATCGCCCCAAGTACATGGACTGGTCGCTGCCGAAGGGCAAGCTCGAGGAGGGGGAGGGGTGGCAGGAGGCTGCGCTCCGCGAGGTCAAAGAGGAGACCGGCTACCGCTCCCAGCCGATCGTCGAGCTGCCCCACGTTTCCTACCTCGATCGAAAGGGCCGGCGTAAGCTGGTCCGCTACTGGCTGATGGAGCCGATCGACGGGAAGTTCGAGTCCCACGCCGAGGTCGACGAGCTGCGCTGGGTCAGCCCGGACGAGGCCGATGAGCTGCTCACCTACCCCCACGACAAGGAGCTCGTCCACAAGGCGCTGCGGCGCAATCGCTGGCGCGGGGTCATGCGGGTCCTGAGCTCCTTCTCGCGGCGCCCGTTTCCGGGCTGAGGCCGCGGCCGCGTAACGGTCCGGCTCTACGATGGACTGTGTCGTACGGCTGAAATGACTTCAAACGGAAGGAGCCGTGCCGTGACGAACAACACCGAGACCGCCATCCTCGCCGGGGGTTGCTTCTGGGGCGTCCAGGAGCTGCTTCGCGAGCGCGACGGCGTCATCTCGACCCGCGTCGGATACACCGGCGGGGAGAACGCCAACGCCACTTACCGGAACCATCCCGGCCACGCCGAGGCCGTCGAGATCGTCTTCGACCCCGAGCGGATCTCCTACCGCGATCTGCTCGAGTTCTTCTTCCAGATCCACGACCCGACGACGATGGACCGCCAGGGCAACGACATCGGCTCGAGCTACCGCTCGGAGATCTTCTATACGACCGATGAGCAGCGCAAGGTCGCGGAGGACACCATCGCCGACGTCGACGCCTCGGGCATCTGGCCCGGCAAGGTGGTCACCAAGCTGAGCGAGGCCGGCCCGTTCTGGGAGGCCGAGCCAGAGCACCAGGACTACCTGCAGCGCTACCCGTACGGCTACACCTGCCACTTCGTGCGGCCCGATTGGAAGCTGCCGCACCGCGAGACGGCCGCGTCCTAGCTCTAGGCGCGCGGGTCCTGTCGCCGTAGGACCTCCCACGGACGCTCAGTAATCGCGTCCGTGGGCCCCTCCTACGGTGCCACCCGCGCGAGTACCGCGGACGGTTTCGCCCCGGCCGCGGGGGCCAGTCGTCGGCTCCGCGGGTTAGGCTCCCCGCGGGGAGATGGGATACCTGATCAAGGCACCGCTGGGGTTGGGGCTTTTCTTCGGCGGAATCATCCTGTTCAACGTCAAGCTGGTCTCGCTGCTGGAGACCGGGACCTGCGCTTCCGGGAACACGCCGTACCAGATCTCTCAGCCCTGCCCGGCGGGCACCGGCACCGACATCGTGCTGCTCACCGCGAGCATCTTCGCCGGGCTGATCGGCGTCGCGATCTTCGCCTTCCGGGGCGACCCACCGTGGAACCGCGAGGGACGGCGCGGCCGGTTCGGCGGCTTCAGCTTCGGCATCTTCGCCTGGGGCGTCTTCTTCACCGCGACCGGTGCCACCTCGCTGATCGCCTCGCTCACCAACCAGGCGATCCAGGACTCGAGTGGGGGCAAGCTCGGTGGGATCATCGTCGGCGCGACCTTCCTGGTGATGGGCGTTCCCGCCCTGCTGATCGCGCTCGGCGGCCTGGTCAAGGGGCTCGGCCGGCCTGACGAGAGGCCGCCGTCGCTGACGGCGACGGCCACGGGGGTGAGCCCGGGCGGCGGCGTGATGTCGCGGATGGGCGCCGGGCTCGATCAGGCGCGGGCCGCGCAGCAGCTCGCGAGTCGCCTGCCCTGGGGCGCGACCCCACCGAGCTCGGGTGGCGGCGGCACCTCCGGACAGATCGCGAAGCTGGAGCGGCTCCAGAAGCTGCGGGAGTCCGGCGCCCTCACCGACTCCGAGTTCGAGCGCGAGAAGGCGAAGGTCCTGGCGGAGGGCTGAGCCCCCCCGCCAGGACCGTCACCGCTACTGGTCCTGCTGGTCCTCCTGCGGATTCGGGGCCCGATGGATCACGACCTCGCAGTGCCGCACCTGGTCGAGGTCCCCGAGGTCGACGATCGCGACGTCGCGATCCCGACCGCAGTTGACCGTGTCCGACTCGCCGTCGTTGACGTGGATCACGTCATGACCGCGTCCACCGAACACCGTGTCCCCGCCCGGCGTCAGCGCGTCCGCCTTCGCGAGGGCGTACATCACGTCGTCGCCAGGGCCGCCGAACGTCGTGTCGACGCCGACTCCGGCGAAGACGCGGTCCGCTCCGCGCCCGCCGCGAACGATGTCGTCGCCGTTGCGGCCGCGAAGCAGGTCCGCTCCCCGGTTGCCGAGAACGAAATCGTTCCCGTCACCCGCGTCGACGTAGTCGTTGCCGCGCTGCGTCAGCACCGCGTCGTTGCCCGCCAGCGCCATGATCTGGTCGCCGGCACTGGTGCCGATCAGCTGGTCGTCGTTTTCTGTGCCCGTGATCGTCGCCGCGAGCGCGGCCGTGGCTCCTGCTGCAGCCAGAGCCGCGAACGCCGCCACGACGAGGGCGATCGTTCTCCTGCGCATCCGAATCCCTCCCTGGGATCGTTGTCCCCCTTAGAACACCTGGCCGGTGCAGCGTGTTGCGCTTTCGGAGCGAGGCACGGGACCAAGAGCACTCCTCAGATCCCGGTCGAGTGGTGAGCGCGGTCCCGGCCCGCCGTCCCCTCGATAGCGTCTCCGGCGTGCCCGCCGCGCCCGGAGGACGTGAGGCCGACGTCATCGTCGTGGGGGCCGGTCTGGCGGGCCTCGTAGCGGCCCGCCAGCTGGTCGCCGCGGGTCGGAGCGTGCTCGTGATCGAGGCGCGGGACCGCGTCGGCGGCCGAACCGTCAACGCCTCCATCGGGGCGGGCAAGGTGACGGAGATGGGTGGGCAATGGGTCGGCCCGACACAGGAGCGGCTCCTCGGCCTCGCCGCCGAGCTCGGTGTGGAGACCTTCCCGACGCATCACGAGGGGCGCAACCTGCTCGAGCTCCGCGGCAAGTTGCGCCGCTACAAGGGCACGATCCCGCGGCTGGCCCCGCACGTCCTGCTCGACATCGACCGCGCGCGGCGCAAGGTTCGACGCGCAGCCCGGGGGGTTCCGCCCGAGGCGCCGTGGACCGCGCCGAAGGCGGAGGAGCTCGACTCCAAGACCCTCGCCACCTGGGTCCGGAAGGCCGCGCGGACCAAGAAGGCGCGCAGCCTGCTCGAGATCGCGGTCGGCACCGTGATGGGCACCGGAACGGCCGAGCTCTCGACGCTGTGGATGCTCTCGTACGTGGCCTCGGCCGGGAGCTTCGACGCGTTGATCGACGTCGAGGGCGGGGCCCAGCAGGACCGCTTCGTCGGAGGTTCCCAGCTGATCTCGCAGCGCCTCGCCGACGAGCTCGGCGACCTCGTGATCCTCTCCGCACCCGTCAGGCGCATCGCCCAGGACGGCAGCGGTCTCGACGTCGAGGCGGATGACTTCGGCGCTCGCGCGCACCGGGTGATCGTCGCGGTGCCCCCCTCCCTGGCCGGGCGGATCTCGTTCGCCCCGCCATTGGGCGGCCGCCGCGATCAGCTGACGCAGCGGATGGCACACGGCGCACTGACGAAGTGCGCCGCCGTCTACCCGGAGCCGTTCTGGCGCGAGGCGGGCCTGAGCGGACAGGCCGTGAGCGACGGCGGTGCAGTGACGACGACCTTCGACAACTCGCCGCCCGACGGATCCCCCGGCGTTCTGCTCGGCTTCATCGCCGGCGCGGAGGCGATCCGCCACGCCCGCCGCTCCGAGGCGGATCGCCGGCGGGTCGTACTCGAGTGCTTCGAGCGGCTGTTCGGCGAGCAGGCGGCCAAGCCCGGCATCTACCTCGAGACGGCCTGGGCGGAGGAGGAGTGGAGCCGCGGCGGCCCCGTCTGCTCGTTCGCGCCGGGGGCGCTCGCGCGCTATGGAGAGGCGCTGCGCCAGCCGGCTGGACGCATCCATTGGGCGGGCGCCGAGACGGCGACCGTCTGGTGCGGCTACATGGAGGGGGCGGTCCGATCCGGCGACCGAGCGGCCGAGGAGGTCCTCGATGCGGAAGGATGGCGGCTGTGAGCGTCATCACCGTGACCGGGGACGAGGTCGCCTTCGCCGGTGCCGCCCGGATCGCCGAGCTGGTCCGGGCCAAGGAGATCTCGCCCAGCGAGCTGGTCGAGACCTACCTCGAGCGCATCTCGCGCATCGATCCCAAGCTGAACGCCTACCGGGTCGTCCTCGGAGATCAAGCCAGGGCCGACGCCAAGCGGGCGGAGGAGCGGCTCGCCGCCGGCGACGAGGCTCCGCTGCTCGGGGTCCCCGTCGCGATCAAGGACAACGTCGACTACGCCGGCGAGGTCACGACCCACGGCACCGCCGCGTACGGCGAGCCTGCCAGGGAGGACAGCGTCATCGTCCGTCGGCTGCGCGAGGCCGGCGCCGTGATCCTCGGCAAGACCAACCTGCCCGAGCTGGCGATCTACGGGTTCACGGAGAGCCCGACCTGGGGCGACACCCGGAACCCCTGGGATCCGTCGCGGACCTGCGGCGGCTCGAGCGGCGGCAGCGGCGTCGCCGTCGCCGCGGGCATGGCTGCGATCGCGCACGCCACGGACGGCGCCGGCTCCATCCGCTACCCGGCGGCCTACTGCGGGCTCTTCGGTTTGAAGCCGCAGCGCAACCGCATCTCGCTCTCGCCCGATCGCGAGCACTGGCACGGGCTTTCGGTCTCGGGCTGCAACAGCCGGACGGTGATGGACACGGCCCTCTATCTCGACGCGGTGGGCGGGGCGGAGAGGGGCGACTTCGACTCACCGCCGCCCTTCGAGCGGCCACTGGCCGAGGCGGCGAGGACGAAACCCGGCAAGCTCCGCATCGCCTGCACGACCAAGACGATTCTCCCGGTGCCCAAGGCGGACGAGGTGATTGCCGCATACGAGGAGACGATCGGGCTGCTCCGGTCCCTCGGCCACGAGGTCACCGAGGCGGCGCCGAAGCTCGGCGCGATGGTGACCGACTTCTATCCCCTCTACTTCCGCGGTATCCGCGATGAGGCGATGTCGCTACCGCACCCGGAGCGCCTCTCTGACCAGACCAAGGGGTTCGTCCGGCTCGGCCGGCTGTTCAGCGACCGGCGGCTGGCGAAGGTCCGCGACCGGATGCCGGCGGCGTCCGCACGGATCCAGGAGCTGTGGCGCGACCACGACGTGCTGCTCACACCGGCGACGGCGCAGCTCCCGGTCAAGATCGGGCACTGGCGGGGCAAGGGCGCGCTGCGGACGATCAACGGGATGTCGAACGTCTATCCCTATGCCGCCGCCTGGAACTACACGGGGCAGCCCGCGGCGACGATTCCCGCCGGCTTCACGGTTTCGGGCCTGCCGCGGTCGGTGATGCTCATCGCTCGCCCGAACGACGAGGCGACGCTGGTCTCGCTCGGCGCACAGATCGAGGCAGAGCGGCCCTGGGCGGACCGAACTCCGGACGTCTAGGTCGGGACGCCGGCCTTCGCCGGTGCGCCGACCTCGATCTCCTGGGTCTCGGCCGCCATCTCGATCGCGCCATCGGCGCCGCCGAGGTCGGCCCAGCGCTCCTGGGCGGTCTCGTAGAAGCGGTCGAGGAAGTCGTCCGAGTGGAGCGGGTCGTGGTGGAAGAGCATCAGGCGCCGCGCCTCGACCCGGCGCGCGAAGGTGAGAGCGTCCGTCAGCTTCGAGTGGCCCCAGCCGACGTGCTCGGGGTACTCGTCGTCCGTGTACTGGCAGTCGTGGATCAGCAGGTCGGCATCGCTGGCGAGGTCGAATCCCGAGATCCACTCCGGCTCGAGCGTCTCGAGGGAGGCGCCGAGGCCTGGCTCATGGTCGGAGATGTAGGTGACGGTCGTGTCGCCGTCCGTGATCCGGTAGCCCAGCGTCGGACCGCGGTGGGTGACCGCTTCGGCTCGGATCTTCGCCGGCCCGATCTCCCACTCGGTGGCGGGGGTGTCGAGGAAGCTGATGCCACACGGGAGCTCCCGCACCTCGACGGGCGAGAGGGGCGCGGAGATGTAGCGCGAGATCCGCTCCTCGAGCGAGGCCTCCGGTGACGATGGGCCCCAGATCGTGATCTGGGACTCGGAGCGGAAGCACGGAGCGAAGAACATCAGGCCCTGGATGTGGTCCAGGTGGAGGTGGGTGAGGAGGATGTTGATCGTGGGGAGCTTCTCGGCGATGCCCACGCCCAGGCTGCGGATGCCGGTCCCCGCGTCGATGATCAGCGTCGTGCCGTCCGAGAGGTTCACCTCGACGCAGGAGGTGTTGCCCCCGTACCGGTTCATCTCGGGCCCGGGTGCCGGAACCGAACCCCGTGCCCCCCATACCTTGAGCCTCATTGGGACCTTTCCTTCTCCTCTCTCCTCAACCCAGCCTATAGCCCTCTAATCGCCCACGCGAGCGCTGTTGTGCGTCCAGAAGAAGATCATCGCTCCCTCCTGGCCGCCCTCCGCGACGATGGGGAGAGCGCTCGCCTCGATGTCGAACTGCTCTCCCTGCGCCGATCGGATCTTGAAATGGCCATGTGCGGGCTCGCCCCGGCGCAGGGCCTTGGTCATCTCTCGCTCCTCTATCGGGGTGAGTTCACCGGTCTCATCGAAGGGGGCCAGCCGGTGGCCCCAGTCCTTCGCCTCCATGCGCCCCGACTCCTCGAACGAGATCCCGAGCAGGGCGCCGGCTGCCTCGTTGTAGAAGATCAGAGCACCGCTCTCGTCGACCAGAAACGCCGGTGTCGAGAGGCTGGTGAGGAAGTTCCGAGCGAGGATCAGCTCCAGCGGCTTCTGCGCCATGGACCAGAAGTCTCGCGTATGCTCGCCACCGGATGCGCCAAAGGGGTTGCGGGCCTGGAGCAGGACTGATCGCGGCGCTGACGGTGCTCGCGTGGTCGGCGTGTGCCGGGCTCGCCGCCGCACAGACCCCCGGCCTTCCCGTGGTCCCGATTCCCGATCTGCAGCGCTCGTCGGTCCCGAACTTCGAGGGGACGACCGCCACGCCGAAGCCGGTCGACGGTGGTCCGGCTCCCCCGCGCAATCCGTTCATGGCGCCGAACCCGCGCAACAACATCCACGACGACCCCTACATGAGCGACACCTATCGGGTGCCGGGTCCGCTCGGGGACGGCCCGGAGCTGACGTCACTGAACGCGCCGCCCCGGGAGTGCGGCTCGATCACCTTCGACTCGGCCGGGCGCATCGTCACCGTCTGCGTCGGCCTGGACCGGCCCGTGTTGGCCCTCATCGACCCGCACACCCTGCAGACCCTGGCGGCTTTGCCCCTTCCGCTCCGCAACGTCAGCCCGGGCGGCAACCCGTTCACCGACTTCTCCGGCGGCGGCTACTTCTACCTGGACCAGCACGATCGGGCCGTGGTCCCGACGACCGACCGCCACATCCTCGTCATCTCGATCACCTCCGGCCCCGGCTTCCAGGTGGACGCCGACTACGACCTCAGCGGCAGGATCCCAGCGGGAGAGGGGATCGTCTCGGTGCTACCGGACTGGCACGGGCTGCTCTGGTTCGTGACGCGGGGAGGGATGGTCGGCACGATCGACCGCGGCGACGGCACGGTGAAGACGATGCGGCTTTCTGGCGAGGGGATCTCGAACTCCTTCGCGGTCGACGAGACCGGCGGCGTCTACATCGTCTCCGACGAAGCGCTCTACCGCTTCGATGCGGGGCCGAATGGCGGCCCCCGGGTGAGCTGGCGCGTGGTCTATCCGAACTCCGGGATCCACAAGCCCGGTCAGAGCGATGCCGGGTCCGGCACCACGCCGACGCTGATGGGGAAGAAATGGGTGGCGATCACCGACAACGCCGACCCGATGGACGTGGTCGTGTACCGGCGCGCGACCAAGCTGAAGGGCAAGAAGCACAGGAGGAAGGCGAAGGCGCGGCGCGTGTGCTCGGCACCCGTCTTCGCCAAGGGCGCCGGGTCGACCGACAACTCGCTGATCGGCACCAACCGATCGCTGATCGCGGAGAACAACTACGGCTACCAGATCAGCGCCGGAAATCTCAGCGGCGGGATCACCCAACCGGGTCTGACCCGCATCGACGTCGTCAGGAAGAAGAGAAAGAAGCCGCGCACGGGCGGGAAGCGCAAGCGTCCCGCGAAGTTCCGCTGCCGCTCCGTCTGGACGAGCGATGAGCGGGGCTCGTCCGTCGTGCCCAAGCTCTCGCTCGCCAATGGGCTGGTCTACACCTATTCGCATCCGCCGCGATCGGATCCCATCGACGCCTGGTATCTGACCGCTCTCGACTTCCGCTCCGGCGCCACCGTCTACCGCCGCCTGGCCGGTACCGGTTTCGGCTTCAACAACAACTACGCCCCCGTGACGCTCGGGCCGGACGGCACGGCCTACGTCGGCGTCCTCGGGGGCGTAGTGGCGTTCCCGTAGCTACTTGACGGTTACCTCACCCTCCATGCCCATTTCCTTGTGACCGGGGACTGGGCAGTAGAACTCGTACTTGCCGGGCGGCAGGTTCACCGCCAGGGTGCCACTCTGGCCTGGCGAGACTTCGCCCTCGATCTCCTGGTCCTGACCGTTGACGTCCTCGATCTCGAGTGAGTGAGGCTGCTGGCCGTCGTTCTTCAGGTTGAAGGTGACGTTGCCGGACTTCACCGTCGTGTCGGAGGGGTTGAACTTGTAGTCGACGGCGGTCATGTCGACCTTCTGGGAGCCACCGCCTCCGCCGCCGGCGGTCGTCGAGGCCTGGGTGGCCCCGCCTCCGCTGGTGTCGGCGCTGGTGCTGTTGTCGTCACCTCCGCCGCCGCAGCCCGCCATCGGGATGGCCGCTGCGGCTGCAATCACGAACAACGCTGCGAAACGTCGCTTGAAGCGCATCCACACCTCCACTGCGTTCGTAGGTTTTGATCCGAAGGTGCACCGCAGGCGCGACCCGTTTGCTGCATTCGCGGCCTGCGTAAGCACCTACGCACGCCAACCGGAGGCGGATTTAGCCCGATGAAGCTCTACGACCTGATCGCGGCCCTCTGCGCCCGCTCGCCTGGTGGGGCAGGCTGCGTGCGCAATCGAGGGCACGACCGACGCCCGGTTCCCGCGCCGGCCACGCCTGAGGGTGAGGTTCGACGTGCCTGAGAGCGGCGATCCTCGGCCGCATGAGGCGCCGGCCGAGGTCGCGACACGCCTGCTGGATCAGGTCAGGCCACGCGTCCCGCCAACCCCGGCGGGCCGCCGAGCACGCGTGGGCGGTCCCCTACGCGTACGGAGAGCCAGGGCTAGGAGAGCTTCCCGATCTTGAAGATCTTGGTACCGCAGTCCGGGCACGTGCCCTGAATCGCCGGACGGCCGTTCTTCATCGTGACCTGCTGCGGATCCTTGATCTCGACCTTCTTGCGTTCCTTGACGCAGTAGCCCTCAGGCATCGAGGACCTCCTTTCAGCCGATTCCGCGCGTCAAGCTAGACCACCAACCGGACGCGCGTGCGAAATCCGTGCCTAGTTAGTAACCACTGCTACTAACTAGGGAGTCTTGCCGTTGCCGGTGCCGTTGGGCGTGGTGGTCGTGGCCGTGCCGGGCGCGGGCGTCACGGGCGTGGTCGCGGTCTTGTTGAGCGCGCCCTGGGCGACCTGGCTCTGCAGCGTCGCGATGTTGGCTGCCGCCTGCGTCTGCTGCTTCTGCAGGTTGCCGAGCGACTGCTGCAACTGGGCGATCGAGGCGTTCAGGGCGTTCTGCGTCTCCTTGCTGTTCTTCGTGACCGCCCCCTGCAGCGAGTTCACGCGCGCGCTCAGCGCGTCGAGGTCCTTCTTGGTGGCGCTGTCCGAGTGCGTGGTGAGCCCGAAGTAGAGTGCCGCTCCGGCCGCGCCGAGCGCGAGCAGCAGCGCGAGCCCGCCGAAGTAGGTGATTCGCGCCTGCTTGCGCTCGATCTCCGCCATCCAGCCCTGGAGGCCCTCGATTCGCTCCTGCAGGTTGGGTTCGGGCGTCTTCGCGGTCTCGGCGGGCTTCGCCCCCGCAGGCGTGGCGGTTTCCGCCGTCGCAGCCCCCGCCGTGGCTGTCGCCCCCGACTCTTCCTTGGTCGCTTGCGCCTTGGCCGCCGGCTCGGCGCCGTTCCCGGCCTTGGCCGCCTCCTCGGGCTTCGTCACAGCCTCGCTCGCCGTGGCTCCCTCGCTCGCGGCGCGTGAGGCGCGCCCCGGCCTGCTGAACCGCGGCATCCGGATGCGAGGCATCTGCCTGCCGTCTGGCATGGGCGAATCCTAGACCGGGATCGGGTGTGGGGACCCCGGTTCGCGGCTCCCCGTACCATTCCGCGTCCCGTCAATCCGACCTCCGAAGGAGACCGGCAGATGCCCGAAGCAGTGATCGTTGACACCGTCCGCACTCCCATCGGCAGGGCCTTCAAGGGCTCCCTGGCCCAGCTGCGCCCCGACGAGATGGGCGCCTACGTGATCGATCAGCTGCTCGAGCGCAACCAGGAGGTGCAGCCCTCCGAGGTCGAGGACGTCCTCTGCGGCTGCGGCATGCCCCAGGGCCTGCAGGCATTCAACATCGCCCGGATCATGGTCCTGCTCTCGAAGAAGCTGCCGGAGACCGTCAACGGCGTGACGATGTCGCGCTATTGCGCCTCCAGCCTCGACTCGATCAGGCACGCGGCGAACGCTGTCCGCGCCGGCCAGGGCGACACCTACATCGCCGCGGGCGTCGAGTGGGTGAGCCGCTACAACGAGCGGACCGAGCCCGCCGGCGCCGCGGACCAGAACGAGAAGCTCCAGGGCAAGGATGGGCAACCCAACGCCTACATCGAGATGGGTCTCACCGCGGTCAACGTGGCCAAGCGCTACGAGGTGAGCCGCGCCGACATGGACAAGTACGCGCAGCGCTCCCAGGAGCTGGCCGTGAGGTCACAGGAGGACGGCTTCTTCGACCGCGAGATCGTCCCGGTCGAGTTGCCCGACGGGAACACGGTGACCAAGGACGACGGCCCGCGGCCGAGCTCCACGCTGGAGAAGCTCTCCGAGCTGCCGGAGGCATTCGATGGCGGCGGAGGCGTCACCGCCGGGAACTCGTGTCCGCTCAACGACGGCGCTGCCGCCGCGCTGGTCATGTCGGAGGATCGGGCCAAGGAGCTCGGCCTCGAGCCCCGCGTCCGGCTCGGCACCGCCGCCACGCACGGCAACGAGCCCGAGTACATGGGCGTCGCCCCGATCGGCGCGATCAAGAAGGTGCTCGACCGCGCCGGGATGACCATGACCGACATCGACACCGTCGAGCTCAACGAGGCCTTCGCGGCCCAGGTGATCCCGATCATGGCCGAGTGCGACATCCCGCTCGAGAAGCTCAACACCCATGGCGGGGCCATCGCCCTCGGCCATCCCTTCGGCATGACCGGCGCCCGGATCATGGGCACGCTGATCAACGCGATGGAGACCGACGACCATCAGGTCGGCCTCGAGACGATGTGCGTCGCCGGCGGCCAGGGCGAGGCGATGATCGTCGAGCGCCTCAACTAGACCAATCGCAGGGCTGAACTGGAGAGGGCCCCCGGGTTATGCCCGGAGGCCGGCGATCAGCTGCACGAGCGCCTCCTCCACCTCTTCCCGTGCCTTGCGCGGATGGTCGGCGTGCGCAATCACGAAGGCGGCCTCGGAGAGAGCGGCGACGAAGAGGTGCGCCATCGGCTCGACCGCGATCGGCCGCAGCACACCGGCGTCGACGGCCCCCTGGAGGGCGGCGCGGGTCAGCCCGAGTCCGTGCCGGTTGTCGATCTCGCGCCACTCCTGCCAGCCGAGCACCGCGGGAGCGTCGATCAGCGAGATCTGCTTGACCGCCGGCTCCTCGCAGGCGTCGAGGAATGACCGCATGCCGGCGAGCATCAGCTCCCAGGGGTCGTCGGTCGCCTTCATCTGGGCGCCGATCCGCTCCATCAGCTCTTGCTCGACCCGCTCGAACACGGCCCGGAAGAGGTCACGCTTGTCGGCGAAGTGGTGGTAGAGAGCCCCGCGGGTCAGCTTCGCGCGGGCGACGATCTCCTCGGTGCCCACCCCGGCATAGCCGCGCTTGGTGAAGGGCTCGAGAGCGGCGCTGATCAGGGCGTCGCGAGTCGCCTGCGCCTCCGCCGCGCGGCGACCGGGGCGGCGAGTGGTCGAAGCGGTTGACATACAGCCTGCAGGTTAAAGTGCAAGCCGTATCCCGCCGGCCGTGCCCGACGCTCTCAGGATCAGACGTGACCAGCCACAGGGAAGGGAAAACGATGCGAAAGCTGTTCAGCGCGATCGCTGTTGGCCTCCTCGCGAGCTCGCTTGCGATCTCGGCGACGGCGGTCGGGAAGGGCCCGAAGTCACCCAAGCAGGCCGCGGGGTCCGTGTCGGTCCTGGCGACCCCGAGCATGCTGGGCACCGCCGACGCGACGACGACCGTGACCGGGAACCTGAAGTCGAACTCCAGTTGCCGCAAGGATCGGATAGTCCGGTTCTCGTACACGGGCACCGGCGGGACCACGCAGCTCGGTGAGACGACCGAGACTCGCTCAAACGGCAACTTCACCGCCGTCCTGCCGCGTCCGACCGACACAGCGCCGGCGACTGTCACCCTCCAGGTGGACGTCGATCAGGCGGACCGGAAGGTCGGCTCCAAGAAGAAGGGCAAGAAGCAGAAGAAGGGCAGGAAGATCACCTGCCTCGCGGCGAGCGGTCAGACGACGCTCACGCTGGTTCCATAGAGCTCGAAGCGTCGGCGGCGCGCGAGGGGTCAGCCTGCGGCGGATCCCTCGCGCCCGCTACGTTCGCGGGCGTGAGCGAGGAGAGGTTCAGCAGCCTCCTCACGGCCGCGAGGGCCGGAGACGAGCGAGCTTGGGACGAGATCTTCGAGGGTCTCGCTCCGATCGTGCTCGGCTATCTGCGGGCGAACGGAGCGCCCGATGCCGAGGACGTGCTCGGCGAGACCTTTCTCCAGGTCGCGCGCGACATCTCCAGGTTCGAGGGGGATGAGGCCGGATTCCGCTCCTGGGTCTTCACGATCGCCCACCACCGCCTGATCGATGCTCGCCGGCACTCGGCGCGTCGTCCAGCGGAGCTCTCACCGGACCCACCCGAACCACCGGCGCGAGCGGACGACGCGGCGGAGGAGGCGCTCGCGCGAATCGGAACCGAGCGTGTCGAGCGGATCCTCGCGGCTCTCTCGGAGGATCAGCGCACAGTGCTGCTGCTGCGCTTCGTCGCGGACATGAGCATCGATGACGTCGCCAAGGCCGTGGGCAAGCGCCCCGGCGCGGTCAAGGCCCTTCAGCGACGTGGTCTGGCAGCCGCGAAGAGGCTGCTGGCTCGGAAGGGCGTATCCCCATGAGCGCGAACGGCGCTTACCCGGATGAGATGAGAGAAAGCGCCCACTTCACGGACGCGCTCCGCGCGGCGGTTCCCGTCCGACCGACTCGGGAACTGACCGCGACCATCGTCCCGCAACTCGCCGCGGCGGCCCGCGCCGCGACGCTCGAAGCTGAAACGCAGACGGCCAGGCGTCCGGCCACCTCGCCGGTACGCGGTTCTCGCCGCACGCTGGTCGCCAAGGTCGCGATCGCCGTCGCCCTGATCCCGCTGCTCCTCGCCGGACTCGCGTTCGCGGGAGTGACCGTCCCGGCGCCCGCACGGGACGCGTTCGACTCGGTGGGGATCACACTGCCGAATCAGCCGTCCGATCACCGCCGGGCGCCGCAGACGACTAATGGGAAGGTCCAAGGCACGAGCCAGGACGGTGGTGGCAACGAGGTCTCGAGCGCCGCCCAGGCGAAGCCGAAGGGCAAGGGTGGCAACTCGAGCGCGGCGCACGAGCACGCCCGGAAGCAGCACGAGAAGGCTCAGGGCAAGGCCAAGGGCCATGGCCAGGGCAAGGCCGTCGGACTGAACGGCTCTACGCCCCCGGGGCACTCAGGGCAGACCGGCCCACCGACGCACTCGAACGCGGGCGGCAACGGCGGGGGCTCTTCCGGCAGCCACTCAACCGGCAAGCCCCCGAAGGCGACTCCCGCGCCGAACGGCGTGGGGAACGGCCAGGCGAAGACGCCACCCGGCCAGTTGAAGTAAGCAGGCAATAGGCTGGCCCCTCCAGGGATGGAGGAGAAGGGATGAGGTTTCGCGCACGCGCGCTGCTCTTGGCCGCAACGGCCCTGCTGCTCGGCGGTCTCGCCGCCGCTCCGGCGATGGCGC
>DATAPB010000262.1:0-12435 GCA_036265435.1 Solirubrobacterales bacterium
TTCATCCCGGTGATCGTCGAGCGGCTGCAGGCGACGCGAGTCCGGCTGCTCGACCTCTACGGCAAGGTCGGGGTCTGAGCGTTGGCCGCCCACCCGATGCTGCCGGTGTCCTACGTGGTGGCGGCCAAGCGTCAGGAGCTCGATGACACCTGGACTCTCGATCTGGAGCCCGGGGGAGAGGCCCGGATCGACGAGTTCGAGCCGGGACAGTTCTCCATGGTCTACGCCTTCGGCGCGGGCGAGGTCCCAATCTCGGTCAGCTCCCTGACCGGCGACCCGCTGGTCCACACGGTGCGGGCGGTGGGCGCGGCGACCCGGGCGATCTGCGCCGCGGAACCGGGCGACCAATTGGGAGTCAGGGGGCCGTTCGGCAGGGGATGGCCCATGGATGGCTCGAAGGGAGGCGACGTGGTCATCGTCGCGGGCGGCATCGGGCTGGCTCCGCTGCGCCCGGCGGTCGAGCGTTTGATCGCGAATCGCGACGACTACCGGGCCGTCGTCTTGCTCTATGGCGCCCGCTCGCCGGACGAGATGCTCTTCTACGACGAGCTCCAGGGATGGCGGGAGGCGGGGATCGACGTCAAGCACACGGTGGACACTGCTGCAGGTGAGTGGGACGGGCGGGTTGGCCTGGTCACCAAGCTGATCCCGATCGCCGGCTTCGAGGGCGCCAGGACGACCGCGATGATCTGTGGGCCGGAGGTGATGATGCGCTTCGTCTCGTCCGCTCTACAGGACCGAGGTGTGCCGAGGAAGGCGATTCACGTCTCCCTCGAGCGCAACATGAAGTGCGCGGTCGGCCACTGCGGCCACTGTCAGCTCGCCCACCGCTTCGTCTGCAAAGACGGGCCGGTCTTCCCGATCGGCCGTATCGGCACCCTGCTCGGGGTGAGGGAGCTGTGAGCGAGGAGCGTCCCAAGCTCGCTGTCTGGAAGTTCGCCTCCTGCGACGGCTGCCAGCTGTCGCTGCTCGACTTCGAGCGAGAGCTGGTCTCACTGCCCGACGAGATCGAGGTGGCCTACTTCCTCGAGGCGACCCGCGGCCAGGTGGAGGGGCCCTACGACCTCTCGCTGGTCGAGGGCTCGATCACGACACCGCACGACGCCGAGCGGATCAAGGAGGTGCGGGCGAAGTCGCGGCGGCTGGTGACGATCGGGGCATGTGCGACCTCCGGCGGCATCCAGGCGCTGCGGAACTTCGCAGACGTCGAGGACTTCATGTCGGTCGTCTACGCCTCGCCCGAGTTCATCTCGACGCTCGAGACCTCGACGCCGATCTCGGCCAACGTCCACGTCGACTTCGAGCTCCAGGGCTGCCCGGTCAATCGCCAACAGCTTCTCGAGGTGATCAGCGCCTTCCTCAACGAGCGCAAGCCTCAGGTCGCCAACCACTCGGTCTGCGTGGAGTGCAAGCGGGCGGGGAACGTCTGCGTGATGGTCGCCCACGGCACGCCTTGCCTCGGCCCGCTCACCCACGCCGGCTGCGGCGCGCTCTGCCCGAGCTATGACCGCGGCTGCTACGGCTGCTTCGGGCCGATGGAATCGCCGAACGCCCCCTCCCTCTCAGGCTGGTTCGAGGGGCTCGGCATGGACGAGGTCGACGTGATCCGCGTCTATCGCACCTTCAACACGGCGCGCGAGCCGTTCAAGTCCGAGAGCGAGAGGCTCGAGTCAGATGGCTGAGAGCAGCGGGACCCGGACCATCCGCACCGAGGCGCTCGCCCGGGTCGAGGGTGAGGGGGCGATGCAGGTCCGGATCCGCGGAGGCGAGGTCGAGAACGTTGAGCTGCAGATCTACGAGCCGCCGCGCTTCTTCGAGAGCTTCTTGCGCGGTCGCGACTTCCGCGAGGCGCCCGATATCACCGCGCGGATCTGCGGCATCTGCCCAGTCGCCTACATGACCAGCGCCTTCAACGCGATGGAGGACGCCCTCGACGTCGAGGTCCCTGCGGGCATCCGCCTGCTCCGGCGGCTCATGTATTGCGGCGAGTGGATCGAGTCCCATGCGCTGCACGTCTTCCTGCTGCACGCCCCGGACTTCCTCGGCTTCGAGTCGGCCTGGGCGATGGCGCGCGACCACCGCGAGGTGGTCGAGGGCGGCCTCAGGATCAAGGCGATGGGCAACGAGCTGCTGCGGACGATCGGCGGGCGCGCGATCCACCCGATCAACGTCCGAGTCGGTGGCTTCTACAAGGCGCCGAGCCGGGATGACCTCGGAGCGCTGATCCCAGGACTCGAGGGGGCGCGCGAACTGGCGCGCCGGTCGGTCGCCTGGGTATCGAAGCTCGACTTCCCCGAATTCGAGCAGGACTACGAGTTCGTGGCGCTGCGTCATCCCGACCGCTACGCGATCGAGGACGGCCGACTGGTCTCCGGCTCCGGCCTCGACATCGGGTCTGGGGAATACGAGGAGCACTTCACCGAGATGCAGGTTCCGCATTCCACCGCGCTGCAGTCCCGGACGAGCGATGGCGGCACCTACTTCCTCGGGCCGATGGCGCGCTATTCCCTCAACTCCTCGCAGCTCTCCGGGGTGGCGCGCGAAGCTGCGGCCGAGGCAGGTCTGGGGGAGACGTGCCGCAATCCCTTTAAGTCGATCGTCGTGCGGGCGGTGGAGATCCTCTACGCCTTCGACGAGGCGCTCCGCCTGATAGACGGCTATGACGCGCCGGACCCGCCGGCGATCGAGATCGAGCCACGCGCGTCGACCGGCACCGGATGGAGCGAGGCACCGCGGGGGATGCTCTGGCACCGCTACCGCCTGGAGGACGATGGCTCGATCGCCCAGGCCCGGATTGTCCCTCCGACCTCCCAGAACCAGGCGCGGATCGAGCAGGACCTGCTCGAGTTCGTCCGGTCGCGGGTGGATCTCCCCGACGATCGCCTCCAGTGGGAATGCGAGCAGGCAATCCGCAACTACGACCCCTGTATCTCCTGCTCGACCCACTTCCTGAAGCTGGACGTGAATCGCGGGTGAGCAACCCACCCGCCGGAGGCTGACCCATGCCGCGCACCTTCGTCCACCCGGCGTCCCGCCCCACCGATCCCGCGTTCCTCCGCGAGGAGCGCCAGTTCCTCGAGCGGCAGTGGGGCGTGTTGCACGTCATGGAGCGCGAGCGCGAACATCTCACCCGTGACATCGAGCATGCGAGGTCGCTGGCGGCGAGGGTTGGGATCCCGATCGACCGCGAGGCGAAGCGGGCAATCGAGAAAGAGGAGAAGAGACTGCTCTCGCTGATCGGCATCGGCAACCACTTCCGGCGGGACGATGCCGCAGGACTCGAGGTGGTTCGCCGCCTCCGCCTCGCCCATCCGCCGGGGGTGATCCTGATCGAGCAGGAGGGCGATCCGTCTTCGCTGATCGAGGCCTGGAGCACCGTCGAGGAGTCCGTGGTGGTTGACGCGATCAGCTCAGGCGCGGAGCCGGGGCGCCTCCACCGCTACGACGTCACCCACGCGCCGCTCCCCGCGGAGATCTTCAACGTCTCCACCCACGCGCTGGGGCTGCCAGAGGCGGTGGAGCTGGCCCGCGAGCTCGGTCGGCTTCCCAGGGTGGTCGTGTACGGGATCGAGGGGGAGAGCTTCGAGGCCGGCGAGGGCCTCTCGGATCCGGTGCAGAAGACCGTCGAGAAGCTGGTGATGGACCTCTACCACGAGCTCAGCGGGGCGAGTTGATGCACGAGCTCGCCAACGGGTAAGCCTCAAGGTCGCCCGCCAAAGAGCCTCTGCGAGTCGAGTCGATTGACGTCACCGAGCCGCCGGGGAGCGCCTTCGTAAGAGACCTCTCACCAGGGCCTTACCGGCGGCTCATCCCGGTCGCCCACGATGGCCGCATGAAGCTCAAGGTCCAGATAGACAGGGATGCGTGCCTCGCCTACGGCGACTGCGCCGAGTTGGCGCCCGAGGCCTTCGAGGTCGATGACACCGCTCACCTGATCGGCAGCGCGCCGCTGCCCAAGATGGTCGACGCGGCTCGCGCCTGCCCTTCGGAGGCGATCAAATTGATCGACGCCGAGACCGGCGAACAGATCGCGCCCTAGCCCGCGCGGTAGCCCGGGATCGAGAAGCGGATGGTCGCGCCGTCGCCCGGAGGGGACTCGGCTGCGATCGAGCCTCCGTGGGCCTCGACGATCGCCCGTGCGATCGCAAGCCCCAGCCCGGTGCCGCCCTCCGCCCGGCTGCGCCCCTCGTCGGTGCGGTGGAAGCGATCGAAGATCCTGCCGAGCTGATCGGGCTCGATCCCGGTGCCGTCATCGCTGACCGCGAAGACCGCCGAACCGTTCTCGGAGCCGATCGAGATGTCGATGTGGCCGTCGGCAGCGGTGTGGCGCACTGCATTGGTGACCAGGTTGCGCAGGACCTGGGCGAGGCGGTCGGGATCGGCCTCGAGGTCGCCGTGCAGCTTCGACTCGACGCTGTAGTGACGTGAGCCGAAGAGCGGCAGATCGCGACGAAGATCCTCGACGAAGTCGTCGAGCGGAACGCGCCGCGTCTGCAAGAGCCCACCGCGCTCGGCCTTGGCCAGCGTGAGCATGTCGTCGGTGAGCCGCTCCATACGGCGCACCTCGCTCATCAGCTCGTCGGCCTCGGCCTCGACGGCCTCGCGATCGCCCGCGTGGTCCGCCAGCTGCTCGATTCGCCCCCGGAGCACCGTGAGCGGGCTGCGCAGCTCGTGCGAGGCATCGGAGACGAAGTTGCGCTGCAGGCGAAAGCCTTCCTCGAGGCGGTCAAGCATGTGGTTGAAGGCCTCGGCGAGGACGCCGACCTCGTCCTCGCCGCTGTAGTCGATCCGGTGGGAGAGGTCCCCGGAGTCAACCGCCGAGGCGACGGCAGCCATCCGCCGCAGCGGCCGTGAGATCAGGTTCGCGAGCCAGATCGCGATCGCCACCGAAAGCAGCAGCGCTCCGACGCCCACGACGATGAAGCGGTTGCGCAGCGACGCGAGGGCCTGATCGACGGAGGTGAGCGGATCCGCTACGCGGAAGGTGCCGATCCTGGTGCCGTCGACCACGACCGGATGGGTCAGAACGCGGAGCTTCCCGGTCTCGTCCGTCGAGATCGTCGTCTGGCCCTCACGCGCCGAAACCAAGTTGTCGGCATCGGCCTCATCGCTCTCGCCCCCCGACCGGCTCTCGGCGAGCTCCTCGTCCACGATCTGGGTCTGGTTGGTGACTGGAGGCAGGCCGGTAGGCGAGATCAGATAGATGCGCGCCTCGGGGTGGTAGCGCTGTCCGGCGACGAAGCGCTCTCCCGCCACCCGCAGCCCTGCCGGATCCCGGACCTTGCCGCCGCTGAGTACGCGCTGCTGGAACTCGGCGTACTGCTCGTCCAATTCCCGGTCGATGCGGCTGCGGAGGTTGGCGGCCGTGGTCTCATGCAGCACGAAGAAGCTCCCCGCCACAGCGGCAATGCTGACGGCGGAGATCGCGAGCACCAGCCGCAGCCGGATCCCGCGCGGGACCCACTTACGCATCTTCGCTCACCAGCCGGTAGCCGGCCGAGCGAACGGTCTGGATCGGGGCCTCGCCGTCGCCCTCCGCGAGCTTACGGCGCAGGTAGCCGATGTAGACGTCGAGGACATTGGTCCCAGGGTCGTAGTCGTAGCCCCAGACCGCGTTCAGGATCTGAGCGCGGGAGAGCACCTGGTCGGGATAGCGCATCAAGTAGGCGAGCAGCTCGAACTCGCGCGCGGTCAGCTTTACGCCGCGGCCGTCTCGATCAACCTCGCGGGTGCGGAAGTCGAGGCTGATGCCGCCGATCTCAAGCGAGGTGGCGTTGGCCTGGCCCGGCTGGCGCAGGTGCGACCGGATCCGCGCTAGGAGCTCGGCGAACGCAAACGGCTTTGTCAGGTAATCGCTGGCGCCGAGATCGAGCCCGGTGACGACGTCGTCGGTCTCGGACAGGGCGGTCAGCATGATCACTGGGACGATCTCGTCCGTCTCGCGGATCCCCTTGACCACGTCGAGTCCGCTCAGCTTGGGCAGCAGCACGTCAAGGACGACCAGGGCGTAGTCGCCGGTGCGCGCAAGTGCCAGACCCTCCTCGCCGTCATAGGCGCAGGCGACGGAGTAGCCATCGGCCTCGAGTCCGCGCTTGATGAACTCGGCGATGGGGCGCTCGTCCTCAACCACCAGGATGCGCATGCGGCAAATGCTAGGTGGAGGCCTGGCGGCCCAAGAGGGCGCATAAGAGGATTCTCATCGGCTGCTTACGGCTCATTCATCGCGCAGCCTGATGCTCGACCGCATGCGATCGACCGTTTGGCTGAAGCGAGCGAGCCTCGCAACTGCCCTATTCGTTGCGGGAGCCGTCGCCGGAGACTTTGCCGTTCGCGGGAGCAAGAGCGCGGACCTGTCGCAGGTCACTCCAAGACCGGCCACGGTCGTCCACAAGCGGACCGTTCGAACGGTCCACCTCCATCCACATGCGCCGGGCGCGGGGGGCTCCCCTTCCGTCCCGACGACCGCCGCGCCGCGCTCCGTTCCGACCGCGACTCCCGTCAGCTCGGGAGCCTCTCCGGGGGCAGCCGGGAGCAGCGGAGGTGATGACGGGGAGGTGGAGCATGGCGACTAGCGGCATCGCGTCACACGAGGGTCGCATCAAGCGCACCTCTACGCGCAGGCTGACCGGAGGGATCGCGGCGCTCGCGGCGGTGGCCAGCCTCCTGCTCGGCGTCGGCCTCTCCTGGGAGATGAGTAGGGGAGCCGATCCAGCGCTCCAGGACAACGGGGTCTCAGCCTCCGCCCTGCGCGGCTCGCCGCGCCGAATCGTGAAGACGGTCGTCGTCAAGCGCGTCGTCGACTCGCCTACTTCTAGCTCTGGTGCTTCGAAAACAACAGCCACCTTCACTCCGGTTACGGCCGCGCCCGCGCCGGCGACGAGCAGCACCTCATGAGTTCCGTCGTCGAGCACGAGCGCCGGCTCGACCTGTTCGGTTCACGGGTCAGGCTGCTCATTGGCGAGCGCGTCCGCAGCGACGTTCCATCGCCAGAGGTGATGGGGATCCAAATCGAGTTCTTCCTGAGGGTGCTTCACCGCGAGCTGACCCGGTTCGATCCCCGCAGCGAGCTCTGCGAGCTGAACGCGGAGCCGACCGAGTCTCGCTCGGTCAGCCCAACCCTGGCGGCCGCCGTCGATGCGGCCCTATGGGCCGCTCGGCGCTCCGGGGGGCTCGTGGATCCGACCCTGGTGGGAGAGCTCGAGGACGCGGGCTATGCGACCTCCCGCGCCGGTCTCCCGTCCGAGCGCATCCCCGACGCTCTGGCGGTCGCGCCGGAGCGGAAGCCCGCGAGCCCCCGGGTGGACTCCCGTTGGCGCGACATCTCCGTCGACGTCTTCGCGGGGGTCGTGGATAGACCGGCCGGTTTGCGAATCGACACCGGTGGCAGCGGCAAGGGGCTCGCCGCCGACTTGGCCGCCGAGCGCCTGGCCGGTTACTCGACCTTTGTGGTTGACGCCGGGGGCGACCTGCGCCTCGGCGGCGAGCGCCCGCTGGAGCGCCAGATTCGCATCGACCATCCGCTGGCTGACCGGTTCGCCCACGAGTTCACGCTCGACGTCGGGGCGGTGGCGACCAGCGGGATCAAGACCCGCCTCTGGCGCACGGCCGACGGCTTCGGCCATCACCTGCTCGACCCGTCGACCGGGCTTCCCGCCTGGACGGGCCTGATCCAAGCGACCTCGCTCGGCGCCACGGCCCTGGAGGCGGAAACGCTCGCCAAGATGGCGTTTCTGTCAGGGCCAAACGGGGCGCGGGAGATCCTCTCGGAGCACGGCGGGCTGTTGGTCCTCGACGACGGCCGAGTCGAGCTCTGCGGCCCGCTGGCCGAGCAGCCTCGCGACCCAGCGCAGGTGGTCGCGGCGTGAACTCCTTCACTGATCCCGGCCAGCACATCTTCTGGATCGCCAGTCGTGCTCTTGGCGTGGTGGCGCTGGTGCTCGTTGCGGTCTCCGTTGGAATGGGCCTCGCCATGGCGATGCGCGCCGCCAAGGGCCCGGGCGCGATGGCCAGGCTGAGGCAGGTCCACGAGGCGACAGCGCTGGCTGCACTCATCTTCATTGCGGCCCACGGCCTGGTCCTGCTCGGCGATACCTATCTGCGGCCGGGCCTCTCCGGAATCGCCATCCCGTTCGTCATGTCGCACAAGCCCCTCTGGACCGGACTGGGGGTCGTCGGGGGATGGCTGGCGGCGCTGCTGGGTCTGAGCTTCTACGTGCGCCGCTGGATCGGCCCCAGGCTCTGGCGGAAGATGCATCGCTGGACGCTGGCCGTCTACTTGCTTGCCGTCGTTCACACCCTTGGCGCGGGGACCGACGCCCGGTCCTTCTGGCTCTTGGTCATCTTGATCGCGACGGTCGCGCCAGTCGCGGTGATGGCCGCGATCCGCCTGTTGCCGAGCGACGAGCCGGCCAGAGGCCGCAGGCGGCGCCGGGTCCCTCTCCCGTCGGAGCAGTTCTGATGTCCGAGTACCGCAGATACCGCCGGCCGCCTCGCCAGTCAACCAAGGCGCTGACGGCGAAGGTCGCGATGCTCGCCATCGTCGCGACCCTGGCGATCGGCGGATTGATCGCCGCGCAGATGGCCGCCGGGAGCGACCCGTCGCTCGGCCCGAAGGCCGCAAATCGCGCGACCAAGGCCTCGGCTTCCAAATCCACGAGCAGCTCCTCGAGCGGCTACTCGTCAGGCTCGAGCGACTACTCCTCGGGTTCGGACGGCTACTCCTCAGGTTCGAGCGGCTACTCATACTCTCCGCCCCCGGTGACCAGCAGCACTTCCTGAGAAGGGTCACCGAAACCGAAAGGGGACGCGCATGGCCGAGAAGCGACGTACCAGTACCGAGGAGGCCCGCCGGATCGGGGATGAGATCGGGATCGATTGGGACCGCTTCGATCTGGAGCAGTTCCGGACGGGAATGGACGTCGAATACGAGCACGGCAGCCACGATCCGCAGACGGATGTCACCGGGGACGACCCGATAGTCACCGGCAAGATCGCGCTCGCCCACATGAAGGAATTCCCCGACTACTACGAGCGCCTCGAGCGGATGGAGGCCGAGGCCGAACGCGACTGGGCTGATAAGCGCTGAGCTGCGGTAGGAGGTCTGGCTACCTCCAGGTTCGGGGCCAGGGGCGACGAGGCCGGGGCGACTGCAGCCTGATCCGGTAGTCGACCCCGAGGGCCCCGTCGGGGCCTGCGATCACAGGATTGAGATCCATCTCCGCGATCTCGTGGTGCGCATCGACCATCGCGCTCACCCGAAGGAGGAGATCCTCGAGCTTCCCCAGGTGTACCGGCGGCGCCCCCCGATAGCCCGTCAGCAGCGGGAACGTCCGGAGCGATCGCAGCATCTGGCTCACATCGCCGCGCGTGACAGGACAGATCCGGACGGAGACGTCCTTGAGCAACTCCGCTTGGGTGCCGCCCGCTCCGCAGGCGAGCACCGGACCGAAGGTGACGTCCTCCACGACGCCCACCAGCAGTTCCGGCCCCGCATCGGCCATGTCCTGGACGATGAAGGACTCCCGTTCCCCACCGGCCCCCGCGACGGCGACGTCCATCTCGTCGGCCGCCCGCCGCACCTCCTCAGCACCTGAGAGCGGCGCCCGGACGGCGCCCATCTCGCTCTTATGGAGCAGGCCGGGCCCCTGCGCCTTGAGCGCGACCGAGCCCCCGAGCTCCTCGGCCGCAGCTCCCGCGGCGGTAGCGTCTCCCGCGATCCGCCAGTCGGGAATCGTGATTCCGTAGCAGTCGAGCAGCCGCGAGGCATCCTCCATGGCCATCCACTCCTCACCGCCTTCCAGCGACTCGGCGATCAGCGCCGCAGCGGTCTCCCCGAGAACTTCCTCGAACTCCGGAGGCTCCTCCGCCGGCTGTCCCTTCCACTCGACGTGGCGCATCACCCTCCCGAGCGCTCGCGCGGCATCCTCGGGATAACTGTGGATCGGCAGTGAGCTCACCTCGCGGATTGCGGCGTGGTCCTGGGGCGACATGAACACCGCCTGGGTCGGGATGTCCCTTGCGATTTGCCCGGCCGCCTCCTCGATCGCGCCGGCGACGTCAACCGCGCGGGTGAGCAGCGGCCGGATGAAGATCACGATCAGCGCGTCGATCCCGTCCCACTCGGCCAGCGCGGCGATCGTCTCGCGGTAGTGCTCCGCGGTCGCGGTGGCGATCATGTCCACCGGATTCAGGAGCCCGGCCTCGGGAGGAAGTATCCGCCGCAGCGATTCGCGCACGGCGTCCGGCAGCTCGGGAACCTGCAGGCCGGCCGCCTCGCAGGCGTCCGCGCACATGATTCCCGGGCCGCCCGCGTTCGTCACGATGCCCACGTTGGAGCCCTCGGGCACCGGCTGGCTCGCTAGCAGGGAGCTCACGTCGAGGAGTTCTGAAAGCGTCTCGGTGCGGATCACGCCTGCCTGCTCGAAGAGGGCGTCGACGGTCACGTCGGAGGCCGCCAGCAGGGCGCCGGTGTGGGAGCTTGTCGCGCGCTGTCCGGCGGCCGAGCGGCCGCTCTTTACCACCACGATCGGCATCTCGCGGCCGATCCGGCGCGCCAGCCGGGAGAACCGGCGCGGGTCGCTGAAAGACTCGATGTAGAGCAGGGCCACCCGGGTCTCGCCGTCGCTCTCCCAGTACTCGAGAAAGTCGTTGGCCGTGATGTCGGCGCGGTTGCCGATCGAGGCGAAGGAGGAGACCCCCAGCCCGCGGTCTCCGGCGAGGTCGATCAGGGCGAGCCCGAGAGCTCCGCTCTGGCTGACGAAGCCGACCTCGCCAGGGGGTGGGGTGTTCGGTGCGAAGGTGGCGTTGAGGTGGTGGCCGGGAGCGGTGTTCAGGATGCCCAGGCAGTTCGGGCCGACCAATCGCATCCCGGCTGCCCTGCAGACTTCGACCAGCTCACGTTCGCGGTCGATTCCCTCCGGTCCGGCCTCGGCGAAGCCGGCCGAGATCACGACCAGCCCCCGCACGCCCCGCTCGCCGCACTCCCGCGCGACGTGGATCACCCTGGCGGCCGGCACCGCGATCACCGCCAGCTCGATGTCCTCGGGCACGTCCGCGACACTCCGATAAGCGTGTACGGCCTGAACCACGTCGGCCCTCGGATTAACGGGATAGACGACACCCTCGAAACCGGACTCGAGCGCGTTGTGGAAGAGCTGTCCGCCGACGGTGTCGCGGTCGCGAGAGGCCCCTATCACGGCGACTGCCACGGGCTCGAGGAAGGAGCGAAGAGCGGCGATCGCGGCGAGCCGGTCACGGTCCTCGAACCGGGCCACCGCCTCCTCCGCAAAGGATGTGGGCAGCTCGACCCGGATCGCCCCGGGCTCGGATGACATCTCCACCGGGAACCCGCTCTCGCGGAAGACTTCGAGCATCCGGTGGTTCTGCGGCATGACCTCAGCCCAGAAGACGGAGATCTCATGCTGCGAGGCGACCTCGGCCAGATGGGCGAGCAGCAGCGTGGCGAGGCCCATTCCCTGGAGGCGGTCCGACACCGCGAACGCGACCTCGGCGTCGTTCGGGCCGGCTCCGAAATACAGTCCCTGCCCGACCACCGTCTCGTCGCGGAGCGCCAGTAGCCCGTACCGACGCGAGTAATCGACGTCGACCATCGCGCGGGCCGCTGTCTGAAGATCCGTGGTCACCGAGAAGAATCTGAACATCCGGGACTCCGGATGGAGGTCCTCGAGGAATCCGTGGATGGCCCTCTCGTCCTCCGCCCGGATCGGGCGCACGTGCACTGTCGAGCCGTCACGAAGAACCACCTCGGCCTCGTGCTCGGCTGGGTAGGCGGCTCCCGCAGTGGGCATTCCGGTCAGCCTAAGCCCACCACGGTTGCGGCCGGCTACCCCTCGAGGGGAGTGACGCCGGCGCCACGCGGAACCACAATCACCGGGCAGGCCGCCGCGGCCATGACGCGGGCCGAGACGCTGCCGAGCAGGGTCCCCTTGACCGGACCGTACCCGCGAGAGCCGAGCACGAGCAGGTCGAGGTCGCTGGTCACCTCCACCAGGGCCTCGGCGGGATCGCCGTGCAGGAGCACCGGCTCGGTTGGGAGGCCGTCGGGTAGGCGCCCCGCAGCGTCTTCGTAGACGCGCTCCCACTCCTTCTCCTTGTACTCCCGGTATTCCTCGGGGCCGAGCGGCGAGAGGAGTCCGCCGAGGACGTAGTGGGGCTGACCCATCACGCTGAAGACGCGCAGGCCCACGTTTGACCGCTGTCCGAGCAGCGCCGCGGCGGAGAGTGCGCGTCTCGACTCCGAGCCGCCGTTGAGCGCGACACCGATCCGGCGGAGCCCGGCGTCGGCATCGGCGTAGCCGCGTGGGGCCACGGCGACGGTGCTGTGCACCCCGGAGAGCAGCGACCCGCCGACCGTGCCGACCTGCACGCGCCTGGACGTCCCGTGGCGGGTCGACCCGATCACGATCGCGGTCGGGT
>DATAPB010000263.1:0-5148 GCA_036265435.1 Solirubrobacterales bacterium
CACCGTTGCGAATACGACCATCCAGGAATCGGGCGCCCATGTGACTGCTCCGGTCAGCGGCACGATCACGCAGTGGCGCGCCCAGCCCACGGGGACGGGCGAGTACGCGCTCCGGATACTGCGACCCGCCTCCGGCGGCACGGCGCCGGAAAGATCGCTCAGAACATCCTTGCCCCCGGCGACTACACGTTCAGCGCAAATGTCCCGATCCAGGTCGGCGATCTGATCGGGTTGGACCTGCCCAACAACCAGGGGGGTCGCCGGGTCGGGAGCGTCCGTGCCGCAGGGAGTCGTCTCGTTTTGGATCCCAGCACTCCACGGAGGGTTCGTCGCTTGCCCCACTGGATACGTTCTCCAGCGCCGAGTTCGCGTTCAACGCCACCGTGCAGTACCCAGACCCGGCTTCGTCCACGACGCCCACGAAATCGAGGTGCAAGAAAAAGAAGAAGCACAAGCGCTCGGCCGAGTCCGCGAAGAAGACGTGCAAGAAGAAAAAGAAGCACTGAGCGAGCCGGGAGCGACCTCCGAATAAAGTCCTCCCCATGAAGCTCGGCTTCGTGGGCGCAGGAAACATGGCCGGCGGGCTCGCCCGAGGCTGGGCCGCGGCGACGGGCGAGCACGGCGCGCCGGAATCGATGGCGTTCGCCGATGCCGATCCGGACAAGGCGCGCACTCTCGCCGAAGAGGTCGGCGGCGACGCCGTGGAGGGCAACCTCCCGCTCGCCGACAACGTCGATCTGGTCGTGCTCGCGGTCAAGCCGAACGTCCTCGACGAGGTGGCGCCCGACCTGGTCCAGGCCGGAACCCCCGTGATCTCGATCCTGGCCGGCACGAGCCTCGGGACGCTCCACGAAGCTCTCCCGGGCCTCGACCTGATCCGCGTCATGCCCAATCTGGGCGCCCAGCTCCGCCAGGGAGTGCTCTGCGTGGTCTTTCCGAAGGGCACGGACGATGCCCGCAAGCGCCGGATATCCCAGCTGCTCGGCCTCGTCGGCGAGGTGATCGAGCTCGACGAGAGCCTGATCGACGCAGCCACGGCGATCATGGGCTGCACGCCGGGCTACCTGGCCCTGATGGCCGAGGTCCTGGTGGAGGCGGGCGTCAAGGAGGGCCTGACCGAGGACCAGACGACGCGCATGGTCGCCAAGGCGATGAGCGCGACCGGAGGCCTCCTCGAGCTGCAGGAGCCTGGGGCGCTGAAGCGTGCGGTCGCCTCCCCGGGAGGCATGACCGAGGCCGGACTCAACGCGCTCGAGGAGCGCAAGATCCGCGAGATCCTGCTGGCGGCGGTGGATGCCTCCCTTGCTCGGGTGCGCGAGTGACCTTCCTGCTCGCGATCACGCGCGACGACGTAGCGAACTACGTCAGCGCGATCTTCCTCGTCTACTTCATCCTGATCTTCATCCGGATCCTGCTCTCGTGGATCCCGCGGATGCCCTACTACCCGTGGCTGCGCGCGACCGTCGACTTCATCCACCAGGTCGTCGATCCCTACCTGAACATCTTCCGGCGGGTGATCCCGCCGATCGGCGCCGGCGGGATGGGCATCGACATCAGCCCGATCCTGGCGATCATCGTCCTCAGCATCGTCTGGCGCGTGGTCGTGGCGCTGATCGCCGGTTGACGGACCGGCCTCATGAAACGAGTGGCGCCTGTCAGCGCGCCCTCGCATATCTGGTCCCCGGGCTGGCGGCCTGTGGGGTGGTGGTCGCCCTCGACCAGGGCACGAAGGCGCTCGCGACCTCGCTGGTCGACCAGGGCGAGCGGGTCGAGGTCCTGCCCTTTCTGCACATCGAGAACGTGCGGAACGAGGGCGTCGCCTTCGGCCTCGGCGGCGACATCTCCGCAGCGCTGATCGGGGTGACGATCGTCCTGCTCGTCGGCCTCCTTGTCTTCCTGGCTCTCAGGGGTGGCGGAGGCTGGGGCGTCTGGCTGCCGGCGGCGCTGCTCCTCGGAGGCGCCCTCGGCAATCTCGCCGACAGGGTGCGCGACGGGGCGGTGATTGACTTCATCGATCTGCCGCTCTGGCCGACGTTCAACCTGGCCGACGTGGCGATCACGGTTGGCGTGCTCCTGTTGCTGCTCGACGTCGAGCGCTCGGACAAGGGGCGAAAGGAGACGTGAGGCCCGAGGCCGAGCGCCTGATCGTCCACCTCGACGACGATCTCGCGGTGATCGACAAGCCCGCCGGTCTGGTCGTCCACTCCGCTCCGTCGCACCGTGGCGAGACGCTCGTCGACCTGCTGTCGGGCATCGCCGGCGGCGGAGAGCGGGACAGGCCGGGGATCGTCCACCGTCTGGACAAGGACACCTCCGGTCTGATGCTCGTCGCTCGGAACGAAGCGACGCACAGAGCGCTCTCCGCCGCGGTCAAGCGCCGTGACGTCCTGCGCGAGTACACCGCGCTCGTCGAGGGGCATCTGGGCAGCCGCACAGGCACGATCGACGCCCCGCTTGGGCGACATCGCCGCCGCCGGACGCGGATGGCGGTCCGCGGCACCGGCTCGCGGGAGGCACGCACGCATTTCGAGGTGATCGAGAACCTCCCCGCGGACACCTTTCTCCACGCCCGGCTGGAGACCGGGCGCACGCACCAGATCCGGGTTCATTTCGCCGCGATCGAACACCCGGTGGCCGGCGACCCGGAGTACGGCAGCAAAGGCCGGTACGGGCTCGAGCGGCAGTTCCTGCACGCCTCGCGGCTGGAATTCACGCATCCGGGCACCGAGGAGCGGCTCAGCTTCAGCTCGGAGCTCCCGGAGGATCTCCGAGCGGCGCTGGGGCGCGCGCGGAAACGCGGCTGAGGCACGCGGATCGGCGTTTTTCCGCTCAGCGCCTACACTTCCGCGGACTTTGCACCCAACCCCCGCCGAGAGGTGATGGGACGCTGCCCGCCGCAAGGCGGGTTCCCTGAACCGCGACGGGGCCATAGACACCACGAAGCGATAGGAAGGCAAGATGGCCGAGGTAGGCATCAAGGAGCTGCTGGAGGCCGGAGTTCATTTCGGCCACCAGACGCGGCGCTGGAACCCGCGCATGCGCCGCTTCATCTACGGAGAGCGGGAAGGAATCCACATCATCGACCTCCTCCAGACGGAGGAGCTCCTGAAACAGGCGACCGACTTCGTCACCGAGGTGGCGGCCAAGGGCGGTGTGATCCTGTTCGTCGGCACCAAGAAGCAGGCGCGCGACTCGATCGAGCAATGGGCCGAGCAGTGCGAGATGCCCTACGTGAACCGCCGCTGGCTCGGCGGCCTGCTGACCAACTTCAACACGATCCGCAAGCGCATCCAGCGCCTGCACGAGCTCCGCGAGCTGAAGGAGGGCGGCCGCCTCGACCTGCTGCCCACCAAGGAGCGGATGTCGATGGAGGCCGAGCTCCGCAAACTCGAGTACAACCTCGGCGGCGTCGCCGACATGCAGCGGCTCCCGGACGCTGTGATCATCATCGACCTGAAGTCGGAGGAGATCGGGCTCCGCGAGGCGGAGCGTCTCGAGATCCCCATCGTCGGCCTGGTCGACACCAACTGCGACCCGACCCCCGTGGACTACGTGATCCCGGGCAACGACGACGCGATCCGCTCCTGCGAGCTGATCATCGGCACGCTGGGCCAGGCGATCGAGGGCGCCGCCGCGAAGTGGCGCGAGGAGGAGGCACGTCGCCGCGCCGAAGAAGAGGAGCGGAAGCGGCGCGAGGAGGAAGAGCGCCAGCGGCGCGAGGCCGCGGAGAAGGCGAAGCAGGAGGCGGAGGAGAAGGCCAAAGCCGAAGCAGAGGCGAAGGCCAAGGCCGAGGCGGACGCGAAGGCACAGGAGGCGGCGAAGCAGACGGAGGCGAACCGCGAGGCGGCGGCCGAGGTGCCGCAGCCTCAACCCGAGGCGGAAGCGCCCGCGCACGACCGCCAGGGGGACCAGGCCGAGGCGAACCGCGAGGCGAGCGAGGAGATCCCTCAACCGCCGCCGACGGAGGAGCCGCAGCCGCAGCCCGCCAAGAGCGGGGGTGACTCATCCTGATGGCGCCCTACAAGCCGTCAGCCGCGGAAGTGAAGGCGCTCCGGGACAGCACCGGGGCGCCGATGATGGATGTGCGGAATGCCCTCAGCGACGCCGAGGGCGACGAGCAGAAGGCGATCGAGATCCTCCGCAAGAAGGGCGCCGCCTCGGCCGCGAAGCGGGGAGGCCGCAGCACGGAGGAGGGCGTCGTCGCCTCCTATGTCCACGCCGACGCCCGCAAGGGAGCCCTGGTCGAGGTTCAGTCCGAGACCGACTTCGTCGCCCGCAACCCGGAGTTCCAGGAATTCGCTCGCCAGGTGGCGATCCACGTCACCGCGCTGAACCCCCAGCACGTCTCCTTCGAGGAGATCCCCGAGGAGGATGTCGCCAACGAGCGCAGGATCCTGGAGGAGAGGGCGAGGGAAGAGGGCAAGCCCGACAACGTGATCGAGAAGATCGTCGAGGGCCAGCTTCGCAAGTGGGCCGAGGAGATCGTCCTGCTCGATCAGAAGCACTTCAATCAGGAGGTCTACGAGGGCAAGACGATCGAGGAGCTGCGCTCGGAGATAGCGGCCAAGACGGGGGAGAACGTCCGCATCGCCCGCTTCGCGCGCTTCGAGGTGGGGCAGGAGTAGGTCGCTTGGCCTCTGCTCAGTTCAGCCGGATCCTGCTGAAGCTGTCGGGGGAGGCGCTGATGGGCGATCTCGCCTACGGCACCGACCCCGCCCAGATCGAGCGAATCGCGAATCAGGTGCGCGAGGTTCGCAACCGCGACGTCGAGGTCGCGATCGTCGTGGGCGCCGGGAACATCTATCGCGGGCTGGAGGGTGCCGCGGAGGGGATGGACCGCGCCACGGCCGACTACATGGGGATGCTCGCCACGGTCCTCAACGCGCTCACGCTGCAGGATGCACTCGAGAAGGTCGGCGTGGACACGCGCGTCCTCTCGGCGATGGCCGTCACCGAGGTCGCGGAGCCCTACATCCGCCGCCGCGCGATCCGCCACCTCGAGAAGGGAAGGGCCGTGATCTTCGCCGCCGGCACCGGCAACCCGTTCTTCACCACCGACACCGCGGCGGCCCTGCGGGCGCTCGAGATCCACGCCGAGGCGATCCTGATGGCCAAGAACGGGGTGGAAGGCGTCTATACGGCCGATCC
>DATAPB010000264.1:0-2544 GCA_036265435.1 Solirubrobacterales bacterium
CGGCTTCAGCCGAACCTACGACGCCCTGCTCGACGAGTACGAGCCGGAGATGACCACCGACCAGATGCGCGCGGTGCTCACCGACCTCAGGGAGGGACTGGTCCCGCTCGTCGCCGAGGCGACCGAGAACGGAGCGGGACCTGAGGTCGACCCCTTCCGCGGCGACTTCCCGGTCGACGCGCAGCATGAGCTGATCAAGCAGCTGATCTCCGAGCTTCCCTTCGCGGAGGACTCCTGGCGGCTCGATCCGACCGAGCACCCCTTTGCCCTCTCGATCTCGACGACGGACGTCCGCCTGACGACGCGCTACGACGAGGGCAACCTCGGGATGGCCCTGTTCAGCGCGATGCACGAGTCGGGACACGGCCTCTATGAGGCCGGGGTGGATCCGGAGCTGGAGAAGTCACCGCTCGGGAACGTGCGCTCGCTCGGCCTCCATGAGTCGCAGAGCCGCCTCTGGGAGAACTGGGTCGCGCGGAGCCGATCGTGGCTCGAATATCACCTGCCGGCCCTCCGGGAGCGGTTCCCCGAAGCGTTCGACGACGTGGACGCGGCCGGCCTCGAGCGTGCGGCGAACCGGGTCGAGCGCTCGCTGATCCGGATCGAGGCCGATGAGGTGACCTACAACCTCCACATCCTGATCCGCTTCGAGCTCGAGCTCGAGATCTTCGAGGAAGGTCTGCCGCTGGTCGACCTGCCGGAGGCGTGGGAGGCCCGCTACCGCGACTACCTCGGGATCGAGGTCCCCGATGACGCCCACGGTGTGCTCCAGGACGTGCACTGGGCCGGCGGCGCCTTCGGCTACTTCCCCACCTACAGCCTCGGCAACGTCATCGCGGGCCAGCTCTGGGTGGCCGCGGGGCGCGATCTCGGTGACCTCCCGGCCCAGATCGGCGATGGCGACCTCGCCTCGCTGGGGAGATGGTTGCGAGACCGGGTCCACCGCCATGGCCGTCGCCTCTCCCCCACCCAGATCCTCGAGCGCGCCGGCTGCGGCGAGCTCACCGTCGAGCCCCTGCTCGAGCACCTTGGCGAGCGCGTGACACTGGCCGTTCAGGCGTAGGGAATCGCCCAAGTTCCCGGAATTTGCGGCTATGTTGGCTCGGGGAATGGCCGTGGGATCACGTCGCAACGGCGTATACGGGGGCTGGACACGCGCCGGCAACAGGCGCATCTTTGTGCGCGTTCCGGCCGAGCTCAAGGAGCGCGCGGAGCACTCGAACGAGTTCAGCGGAAACTGGGATGCTCCTGAGCTCGATGTCACGCCGATCGTCCTGGTCCACGGGCTCTCCTCCAGCCGCACCCTCAAGCCCCTGATCCGCGCCCTTGGCACGCGGCGACCGGTGTACGCGCCGGATCTGCCCGGCTTCGGGATGAGCGACCAGCCGCTCCATCGTCTGGACGTTCCCGGCCTCGCCAAGGCCCTGCGTCGTTGGCTCTTCGACAACGACCTCGCCCCTGCGATCGTCGTGGGCGTCTCCTTCGGCTGTCAGGTCGCCGTGGACCTGGCGGTACATCAGCCAGCCGCTGTTGACCGGCTCGTCCTGGTCGGCCCCACCTTCGATCCGAAGGCACGCAGCGCGAGCAGAGTCGCGCTGCGCTGGGCCCGGAATGCGCCGCATTGGTCGCCCCGTCTCGCCCCCACGGTCGTGCACGACCTCATCGACGCGGGGCCCTGGCGCACCGTGCGGACCCTGCGGGAGGCGCTGGGGGACCGGGTCGAGCGGAAGTTCTCGAGGGTGGAGGCGCCGACCCTGGTGGTACGACCCGAGCGCGACCACCTCGTGCCCGAGGCCTGGACGGAGCGGGTGGCGGAGCTGATCCCCGACTCCGAGCTCGTGGTGCTTCCCAAGGCGGGCCATTCGATCAGGCCGCGAACGGCGGTCAGGCTCACGGGACTGCTGGCGCCGTTTCTCCCCGACGGCGAGGACGCTTTCGAGTCCGAGGAGCAGGCCCGGACGGAGGCCCGCCCGACGGAGAACTTCAGAAAGGCTTTCGAGCCGGCGCCCCGATAGGGTCGCGCTCGATGGAGATCCAGCGGCACAGGGCGCCGATCCGGATCGCCCTGCTCTATCTGACGATCACCACCGGTGTCCTCGCGCTTTGGATCCTGATCGCCCCGCGGAGCTTCTACGACGACTTCCCGGGCGCCGGTGCTCACTGGGTATCGGCGCTGCCGCCCTACAACGAGCACCTCGAGCGCGACTTCGGGGGCGCCTCGCTCGGTATCGCCGTGCTGACAGGGCTCGCCGCGTACTGGATGGATCGCCGCGTGGTCCAGGCGGCCGCACTCAGCTGGATCGCGGCCGGCCTGCCGCATCTGATCTACCACCTGACCACGACCGGCAGCTACTCGACCGGCGACAACGTCGCCAGCCTCTTCGGCCTGGCGCTCGACGTCGTGCTTCCGCTCGGGATCCTCTACCTGGTCTGCGACGGCGCGCAGCGGCCGGCCACCCGCCCAGCAGAACCCGAACGGGTCTAGCCCTTCCCCGAGATCCGGTCCCAGGCGTGGCGGAGCTTGCGCCTCAGCTCGCCCTCCTC
>DATAPB010000265.1:0-3164 GCA_036265435.1 Solirubrobacterales bacterium
GATGATCAGGATCCTGCTCGGCAGCTCGTATTTCGACGACTGGACGAACGAGGAGACGTTCGTCACCCAGGACCCGCTGGGGAACCCGGTCGACAAGCGCCATCCGTGGAACAAGGTGACCCTGCCGAAGCCGCAGAAGCGAGATTGGCAGGACAAGTACAGCTGGGTCGCCTCGCCGCGGATCTACGACGAACGAAACGACACGTATGTCGCCTGTGACACCGGCGGCGGCCCGTTCGCCCGCTCGTGGGTGACGGCGAAGGCCGGCCTCGTGGACTTCGGCTACGCCAAGGCCACGGGCGAGAGCATCAAGATGGTCCTGCCGCGGACGGCTTCGAAGCCCGAGATGGAGCTCGAGTGGAAGATCCCCGAGAAGTCGAACGCGATCGAGCGCGACCGCGCGCGGACCTACCACGAGGCGTTCTCGGCCTTGATCGCCCTCCACAACCTGGAGCGAGCGCTGACCGAGGTCCGGGCGGGCCGGACGAAGTCGTGGAACGACTTCAAGGTCCCGCAGGAGGCCGTCTCGGTCGGGTTCTGCGAGGCGGCCCGCGGTGTGCTCTCCCACCACATGGTGATCCGGGACGGCAAGGTGGCGAACTACCAGCCCTACCCCCCGACACCGTGGAACAGCAACCCGCGCGACACCCATGGGACCCCCGGCCCCTACGAGGACGCGGTGCAGAACACGCCGATCTTCGAGGAGAACGGACCCGAGAAGTTCAAGGGTGTGGACATCATGCGGGCGGTGCGGAGCTTCGATCCGTGTCTGCCGTGCGGCGTTCACATGTATGACCAGCGCGGGGGCCAGGTCCGCAAGGTGACGCACACGCCCACCGGGATGTCCTAGCCCCCACGGAGCGCTGGAATGCCCATCGCGAGAGCCGAAGCGGTCAGCCCCGAGGTCCTGATCCAGAGGGTCGAGGAGCTGACCGCCCAGGTCGAGCGGATCCCTGACGCGGGGTCGCGCCGGGCGGCCGAGGACCTGATGTCGGCGGTGATCGACATGTACGGCCTCGGCCTGGCCAGGATCGTGGAGATCCTCGACTCGGACGAGGGCGCGGCGGCGGTCAAGCAGCAACTGGTGGACGACGGAGTCGTCGCCAGCCTGATGCTGATCCATGATCTCTATCCCGTCCCGATCGAGGAGCGTGTCGCCGAGGCGCTCGATGACGTCAGGCCCTACATGGAGTCGCACGGGGGAAACGTGGAGCTGGTCTCCCTGGAGGACGGCGTCGCGCGCATCCGGCTCGAGGGCAGCTGCGACGGCTGCCCAGCCTCCTCGTCGACGCTCGAGCTGGCGATCAAGACTGCGCTCGAGGAGAGGGCACCCGACCTACTGGGCATCGAGGTCGAGGGAATCGAGCAGGACCTGCTCGATCCCGTCGAGGTGACCGGCACTCCACTGCCCGTCGTGCAGGCGGGTGGCTCGAACGGCGCCTCGCCCGTTCCGGCGCCGCCCGGATCCTCGGGCTGGCACGAGCTCAACGGCGAGCTCGACGGCCTGGGCGAGGATCAGCTCACCCGGATCGAGGTGGGCGGCACGCCGATCGTCGTGGCCAGGGTTGAGGGGTCCCTGCTCGCCTATCTCGACTCCTGCCCGAGCTGTCAGGGATCGATCGGGGGCGGCGAGCTGGACGAAGGCATGCTGACCTGCCCGACCTGTCAACGACGGTACTTCCTGCCGAGGGCGGGGCGCTCGCTGGACGACGAGCAAATTCATCTCGGACCCGTTCCGCTCCTCGCCTCGGAGAGCGAGGGGGTGCGGGTGGCGCTGGCCCGATGAGCGGAAATGGGCGCGCCATCGGCGACGCCGTGGCCGCCCGGAGGCGGACCAACATGATCGCGGGGCTGCGCGGCATGCGGCGCGGCCCGGAGGGCTCGGCCGGAGCGAAGGCGGGCGGAAACGGACCCAGCCGCGACGAGGAGCGCTGCGATCTGTGCGGGGTCGGAATCCCCTCCGAGCACGAGCACCTGCTCCATCTCGGCGACCGGAGGATCCTCTGCGCGTGTGCGACCTGCTGGGCCCAGCGCTCGGGTGATCCCGAGCTCCGGCCGACCGGCAGCCGCGTGGTCTGGCTAGACGACTTCGAGTTGCCCGACGAGCTCTGGGCGAGGCTCGAGGTGCCGATAGCTCTCGCCTTCTTCATGCGGAGCAGCTCGATCGGAGGGATGGTCGCCATGTATCCCAGCCCGGCCGGCGCCACCGAGTCCGAGCTCAAGCTCGATGCCTGGGAGGACCTGCGGGCCCTCAATCCAGAACTGGACTCGCTCGAGCCAGACGCGGAGGCGCTGGTCGTCAATCGGATATCCGAGCCGCCCGCTTACGTGATCGCGCCGATCGACGAGTGCTACGGCCTGGTGGGCGGGGTCAAAGTCAGCTGGGAGGGGATCTCGGGTGGAGACGCCATCGAGCGCGCCGTTCCCACCTTCTTCGAGCGTCTTCGGCAACGCTCGCGGGAGCCGCGATGAGCGAGCGGCTCGAGGAGATGGCCGCGCGCGGTGCCCCACACCCGCGTCCGCCCGAGGTCGAGGCGGACACGGCAGAGCGGGGTGGCCCGGAGACCTCCCGGCGGCCGGGCGAGCCGGGCCTGAGGCTCGTGATCGAGGGCGTTCGGGCGGTGCCGCATGCGGCCGCCCCCACGCTTCGGTTCACCCTGGGGGTGAACGACCCCTCGGGCCGGGAGATCTTCATGGCGGGGCTCAGCGTTCAGATCCAGATCGAGCCGGCGAAGCGCACCTACGGCGCCGAAGAGCGGGCGAAGCTCACCGAGCTGTTCGGCGATCCGCATCGCTGGACGACGACCGCGCAGCGGATGCATTGGACGAGCGAGAGCGTGCTCCTCCCATCGTTCGTCGGCTCGACGACGGCCGAGGTCGAGGTGCTCTGCAACTACGACGTGGAGCTGGCAGCGGCCAAGTACTTCCACTCGGTGGACGACGGTGAGATCCCGCTCGCCTTCCACTTCAACGGGAGCATCTATTACGCGGGTGCCGAAGGGCGCCTGCAGGTGGTGCAGGTGCCCTGGGACACGACGGCGGACTTCACGATGCCGGTCTCGGTCTGGCGGGAGATGATCGACTCCTACTACCCCTACCGCGGTTGGGTGCCCGTTCACCTCGACACCCTCGACGCCCTCCAGCGGCTCAAGGCGAGGCTGGGG
>DATAPB010000266.1:0-7606 GCA_036265435.1 Solirubrobacterales bacterium
GCACGATCTGCCGGCTTTACTCAAGCCGGTCGCATCCTGGACCGACCTCATCTCGGCCCATCATCGCTTACGAATCATGGTGGTGTAGGACTAATCGGGGCGACTGGATTTGAACCAGCGACCTTTCGGCCCCCAGCCGAGCGGATCCAGGTGTCTATGTGTCTCGGGGCGTCCGTCGTTTCCTATCTGTCCCGGGCGGTGGACGATCTGGACAGATAGGACGATGCATCCGGTACCTAAGGCGGTACCACGGCGCGGGCTCACAATCGGGCACGCCGGTCAAACGAGCCCTCCAGGACCGAAACCGCTTTCACCCGAGAGCGACAGCGCCGCGAAGAGTGCTGCTTTGCATGGAACGCAGCGGTTGTCATTGACCCACCTCATGGAGTTGGGCCGTACTCGATCGATGAGAGGAGCGGGCTCGATTCGGCGCGCTACTGACGCGCCATGGCAACGCGCCAGCGCTGTTCGGCCGTGATCAGGTGGTCGGAGTTTTCGGCAGCGTCGTCGATGTCGATCTGCACCCAGTCCACCCGTCCGGTGAACTCGTTGTCCATCACTCGGTAGTCGTCGCTGACGGGAGTGCCGCCGTCGGAGCCGACATCTGTGGTCTCATCGCCGGAGAAGATCAACGGAACCGAGGCCTCGATCCGTCCCTTCCCGGCCTCCTTACCGTCGAGATACAGCGTCAGGTCACCGCCCTTGCCGAGGCCCCCTCCGTCGTAGCCGAACTCCACCCGGACCTGGTGCTCGCCAGCCGGAACGTCCTTCTCGCCGCCGACCTTGACCTGCATCAGGCCGGCGAGGTTGTAGCAATAGGTGGGCTTCCCATCCTTGAGATAGAGGCTCCAGCCGCCGAAGGCTCCACCCTGGGCGACGATCACGCCCTCGGCTCCGTCCTTCGGAACCTCGATTTGGGCCGTGACGGAGTGGGACTTGTTCTTGATGTTGATCACCGTGTTCTCGGTCAGCCGGCTCATCCCGCCGAACAACAGCTGCGATTTGCCGTGGATCAAGAGGGGCCGGCCGGCGATGCCCGGGTCGAAGCGCTCGACCCGGCGGTCGTCCAGCGGCAGCACCCCATAGCGAGTTGCCTCGATCAGAAAGAGCCGCTGAAGCTCATGCAGCTTGTCGGGGTTCTCCTTCGAGAGATCCTTCGTCTGTGACCAGTCGTGGGGCCCGTACAGCTCCCAGACGTCGTCGTCATATGGCGGCAGCTCCCCGCCCGTCTCCCACGGTGTGCTGTGACGCGTTACGGCGGTCCAGCCCTTGTGGTAGATGCCGCGGTTGACGAACATCTCGAAGTACTGGGTCTCCCGCCGCTCGGCCGCCGCGGAATCGTCGAAGGAATAGACCATGCTCGTGCCCTGGAGCGGCATCTGCTGGACCCCGTTGACGCTCGTGGGCTCGGGTACTCGAGCGGCCTCCAGGATCGTCGGCGCGATGTCGATCACGTGGTGGAACTGCGGGCGAATCTCGCCCTTTGCCTTGATCCCGTTCGGCCAGTGGATGATCGTGCCGTTTCGGGTGCCGCCCCAGTGTGAAGCGACCTGCTTTGTCCACTGATAGGGCGTGTCCATGGCGTGGGCCCAGCCAACGGCATAGTGGTTGTAGGCCTCCGGGGTGCCGAACTTGTCGATCCGCTCTGCCATGAATTCGGGGGTCTCCAGCTGCGACGCGCCGTTCATGTAGAGCAGCTCGTTGAAGGAGCCGTTCAGGGTGCCTTCGCCGGAGGCCCCGTTGTCGCCGACGATGTAGTAGACGAGGGTGTCGTCGAGGATCTCCAGGTCCTCGACCGCGTCGAGCAGTCGCCCGACGTGGTGATCGGTGTGCTCCATGAAGCCCGCGTAGATCTCCATCTGGCGCGCCAGGATCGGCTTCATCTCGTCCGGCATGTCGTCCCAGGCCGGTATCTCCTCGTGCCTCGGCGTCAGCTCGGCATCCTCCGGCACCACGCCGAGCTTCTTCTGGCGGGCCAGGATCTCCTCGCGCAGTTTGTCCCAGCCCTGGTCGAACTTCCCCTTGTACTTCGCTGACCACTCCTCTGGCACGTGGTGCGGCGCGTGGGTGGCCCCGGGCGCGAAGTACATGAAGAACGGCTTGTCGGGCATCAGCGCCTTCTGTTCGCGAACCCAGGCGATCGCCCGGTCGGTGATGTCCTCCGTGAAGTGGTAGCCCTCCTCCGGGGTTTTGTCGGGTTCAATCGGAGTCGTTCCCGAATAGAGGGCGGGGGCGTACTGATTCGTCTCGCCGCCCAGGAAGCCGAAGAAGTGCTCGAAGCCGCCACCCTTGCTGGGCCAGGCGTCATAGGGCCCCATCGGGCTGGTCTCCCAGACGGGCACCTCGTGGCACTTGCCGAAGTGCGCAGTCGAGAATCCGTTCAGGGTCAGCGTCTCTGCCAGGGGCGCCGCTGTGTTGGGACGCACCGAGCTGTATCCGGGCGCGGAGGTGGCGATCTCCGGGATCGCGCCCATGCCGACCGAATGGTGGTTGCGGCCCGTGAGCAGCGCCTGGCGAGTCGGGGCGCACAGCGCAGTCGTGTGGAAGCGGTTGTACCTGAGGCCCTTCGCGGCGAGCCGCTCGGCGACGGGTGTGTCGCACGGGCCCCCGAACACACTGGCGGACCCGAAGCCGGCATCGTCCAAGAGGATGATCAGGACGTTGGGCGCGCCTTCGGGGGGGAGCAGCGGCTCGATCGGTGGGAAGGAGGTGTCGGGATCCTTGGCGTCGTAGGTGATCAGGCCGGTGTGCTCACGATGGGGGATTGGGAGAGCTCCCCGGTTCGGCTGGTCAGCGATCTCCGCCTCTCGGGCCTTCTCACTCTTCTTGGTCATGTGCTCTCCTGCCTGGTTCGGGGTTGGGATGTGCTGGCACATCTGAAACCGGTGTTGCCCAGGGACGAATCCGGTGTGTTGGAGCTCCGGGCCCCGACCCTGTAGCGGTTGCAATAGGAGCGGTGGCAGAGGTAGGAGCCTCCCCTGATCACCTTTGCCTCGCCCTTCGGCGGGCCGTCGGGATCCCGTCGGCGAGAGTGTCGGTGCGCGCTCCGATCGAACCAGTCGGCGCACCATTCCCAGACGTTCCCGCTCGTGTTGTGGAGCCCATAGGCATTGGGGCGAAACTCGTCCACGGGGCAGGTGCCCAGGTATCCGTCGTCGAGCGTGTTCTCCGCTGGGAACCGGCCCTGCCAGACGTTCATCGCGTGCTCACCGTCCGGCTCCAGCTCCTCCCCCCAGGGGAAGCGCTGCTGCTCGAGCCCGCCGCGCGCGGCGTACTCCCACTCGGCCTCGGTCGGCAGACGCAATCCCGCCCAGCGGCAGAACGAGTCGGCGTCCCGCCAGGACGTGTGGACCACGGGGTGATCCAGCCGATCGTCGATTGACGACTGAGGGCCCTCGGGATGGCGCCAGCTCGCCCCGAAGACCTGCCGCCACCAGGGCGCGTCGGCGACTCCACTGGTGTCCGGGAACTCGTCGGGAAGCAGGCCGCCGAACACAAAGGACCAGCCATAGCGCTCAGCGTCGGTGACATAGCCGGTTTCATCGACGAACTCGGCGAACCGCTGATTTGAGACGGCGACGGTCTCTATCCCGAAGGCGCTCAGCTCGACCTCGCGCACAGGGCCCTCTCCGTCGCCCGGAAAACCATCCGGATCGTCAGTGCCCATCAGGAAGCTGGCGCCTCTCAGCTCGACCCTGGCCGGCGAGAGACGACTAGGGATCTCCCTCGCAGGGCGATCCTCAACCGTGGGGGGCTCGGCTTCAGCCGTTGTCCCACCGGCGGAGCGGGACGGGCCGCAGCAGGGAGAAGGTTCGCCGGAGCTCACACAGCGGGGCGGCCCCGGACCACTGTGCGGTCCTGGACGACATAGGCCGTGATCAGCGCGATCGGCCATAGGAACAGGCTGAAGATGAAGTAGCCCAGGAAGCTGTGGCCCTTGCGGGCGGCAACCCGGGCCGGCCAGAACGCCAGGGTAATCCAGATGATCGCCAGGATGACGATGAGAATCACGGACACGAGTTCCTCTTTCGGTCAGGGGTCGAGACCGGGCCAAACTATCAGGTGGTTATGTGACTCCAGGAACTCCGGGGCGGTTCCGAGTGCCCGAAGTCGCGGGGACGGCGGGACGCTTGGGACGCGCGCCGTTCGCGGAGAGGGTGAGAAGCAGTCGGGGCGACTGGATTTGAACCAGCGACCTTTCGGCCCCCAGCCGAGCGGATTCAGGTGTCTATGTGTCCCGGAGCGTCCGTCGTTTCCTATGTGTCCAGGGCCGTGGACGATCTGGACAGATAGGACGATGCATCGGGTACCAAAGCGGTACCACGTGTGCTCGGCCGACAGGGTGCTGCTTTCCATGGAAAGCAGCACGCGACCGAGGACGCGACCCTAGGAAATCTGTGCTCAGCCCCCCTTGATGCCCCGGGGATTCGGGCCGTGCTTGCGCCGGGCTTACTCTCGCTCGGCGTCTCGTAGGAGGCGGCCCAGCCGCCTGCCGAAATAAGGGTTCTCGCCCATCTTGATCACCGATGCCTGCTATCGCTGTGGACGGCGACCACATCGTTCTCGTCGTTGACGTGGACGACCACCGGCGAATATCGCTCGAGGTCCTTCTCGTCGAAGCCGCCGAAGCTGGCGATGATCACCTTCTCCCCGGACTTGACAAGCCGGGCCGCAGGGCCGTTCACCTGGACCGTGCCCGATCCTGGATCGCCCTCGATCGCGTAGGTGACGAAGCGAGCGCCGTTGTCGATGTCCCAGACGTGGACCTGCTCGTTGAACAGCAAGTCTGCTTGCCGCATCAGCTCGCGGTCCAGGGTGATGCTGCCGACGTAGCCGACGTCACAGTCCGTGATCGTCGCGCCATCGATCTTCGACTTGAGCATCTGGCGCTGCATCAGGCCTCCGTTGTCTTGTTTGGGAGTGATTACGACGAGCTGCTGCCCGTGGGCGCCGCTTAGTAGCAGGGGAGGTCTCTCAGGATCACCTTCCCGTCCATCGTTAGCTCGTAGAACGCGGGGTCTGCGTCGGGGTCCATCTCGGGCCGGACCTGGTAGCAGCCGACTGTCTCGATCCCCGCGTCCTCAAATGCCCTGGCTATTGCCTGCTCGCCGGTCCCGCCCGAGTCGCAGACAACCGGATCGTCCAATGCGTGTCTGTTCGGGTCCCAGTACTCGATAACAAGGTGCATACCGGCAGCCTAGCGGTACCCCGGCAGTGCCCCGCTGCGGTCGACCCGCGTCGCGTCTCGAGGTTCTCCCGGCGTCCTCCCTGGCATAAGCGTCGGCGTCGACGGGCTTAATCAGAAGCATCAGCTCGCGCCGGGCCCGCCGGCCCGCCTCGATCGTCTGGGCACGCAGTGCGAGGGCGTAGTTGCCGAAGGCCTTGGGGGGGACCTGCGCGGCATGACTAGGCCTTGGGACGCGAACTACGCCTGGGAGCAAAGCGTCTTCCCGGCTTGCCGTCGGCGGCCGGCCCGTACCGGTCCTGTGAGATTTGCCGAGCCCTACCTTCGTCGACCGACTCGAGGAGGGCGGCTCGGAACCGGCCCGGACCCCAGCCCCGTCCGCCGAGCCGCTGCTCGATCTCATGGCTGCCCGACTCTCCGTGCTGGGTCAGGTCGGTGGCGACGGCCTCGATCTCGCCATCGAGCGACTGCGCGGCCGCGGCGTCCGAGCGCGATGCGGTGCCCGCGGTCCCGACCATCCCGGGCGAGTAGAACGAGCTTCCCGTCGCCGGCCCGGGACGGAATCGGCGCGCCCCGGCGCGCTCCCGGGCGCGTTTTCGCGCTACGCGCTCCCGGATCCGCTGCTCGTTCTCGCTCTCGGGGTACGAGCCGTCCTTGGCCGCCACGCCCTCCGCGGCGGCGGCGTCCGCCTCCTCCGCGGTCAGCGGCCGCGCGATGTTCTCCAGCGACTGCTGCTCCGCCCGGACCCCGAGGAAGATCTCGGTGACCCCACCGATCAGCATCACCGCAGCACCGATGAAGAAGCCGAGCGCGACGAGATCGACGTTGCCGCTGTCGATGAACTGGCCGAACAGCTCCGGCCCGACGATCCCGCCGGTGGCGGTCCCGACCGCGAAGAAGAGCGCGATCGCCAGCGCGCGTGTCTCCATTGGGAAGACCTCGCTCACCGTCAAGTAGGCGGAACTGGCGCCGGCCGAGGCGAGGAAGAAGGCGGCCATCGCCAGCGCCATGAAGGACCATGTCTCCAGGCTGTTGGTCATCATCAGGACGCCGAGCACCGCGACCAGGGCCGCGGATCCGATGTAGGTGCCGGAGATCATCGGTATCCGCCCGACGGTGTCGAACAGCCGCCCGAGCAGAAGGGGTCCCATGAAGTTGGTGAGCGCGAAGATCGCGAAGAAGAACGGGACCGATCCCGAGCCAACCCCGAAGAACTGACTGAGGATCGTCCCCAGGTCGAAGACGACGGCGTTGTAGAGGAAGGCCTGGCCTACGAACAGGGCAAGGCCGAGGATCGCCCGGCGCGGATAGCGCCTCACCGCGACGCCCGCGATCTCCCGGAAAGGGATCGCCTCACGCTGGCGGATGGTGATGCTCTCCCCCGGCTCCGGCAGCTCCCGGCCGGACTCCTCACGTACCTCGGCCTCGATCTGGTCGACGATGCGCTCCGCCTCCTCCTCGCGACCGTGGATGAAGAGCCAGCGAGGGCTCTCCGGAACCTGGCGGCGGACGATCAGGATGGCGAGCCCGAGGATCGCGCCCATCGCGAAGGCGATCCGCCAGCCCACGTCGGCCGCGAACAGCGAGGTGTCGAGCAGGAAGATCGCGCCGATCGCGCCGATCGCCGCCCCGACCCAGTAGCTGCCGTTGATCGCGAGGTCGACCCGGCCGCGGTTCCGCGCGGGGATCAGCTCATCGATCGCCGAGTTGATCGCCGCGTACTCGCCGCCGATGCCCGATCCGGTGAAGAAGCGGCAGACGAAGAAGTACCAGGCCTCGTGCGCGAAGGCGGTGGCGACGGTGGCGGCTAGGTACAGCAGCAGTGTGACCATGAACAGGCGTTTGCGACCGAGGCGATCCGTGAGCTGGCCGAAGAAGAGGGCGCCAAGGCAGGCACCGGCGACATAGATTGCGGCGGCCGTGCCGATGTCGGCGCTGCTCATCGCGATGCCGCTGCCGTCCTCGGTCAAACGAGGCGCGATCGACCCGACGATCGTCACCTCCAGCCCGTCGAGGATCCAGACCGTCCCGAGGCCGATCACGATCCGCCAGTGGAACCGCGACCACGGCAGGCGATCGATCCGCGCGGGGATGTCGGTCCGGATCGTCTTGAGCGTGGGCGCGTGGGTGCTCATGGCTCTTCGTCGCGGAACTAGGACGGCGCCGCCGGTAGGGAAGCCTCCACCAGGTCGCCGGAGCTCGTCGCCATCTGCGACGTGACGGCCGAGAGCACCTCGCCTGCGAGCCGGGGCCCGTCGGCGGGGTTCGCGGGCGTCGCGGCGATGCGGACCACGAGCGCGTCGCCGTCGACCTCCTCGAGCGTCACGCGCGGCGCACCGCGCAGCGGCGTGTCGATCGACTCCCGCAGGACACGCTCGACGTGCTCGGGCGTGACGTCCGGGCGCAGGCGCGCGCAGCTCG
>DATAPB010000267.1:0-14733 GCA_036265435.1 Solirubrobacterales bacterium
CGACCTTCGCGACCTCCAGCGCAGGGAGGTCGAGGCCGGGCGCTCCCTGCACCTCCTCGATGTCGGCGAACCACTTGAGGATCGAGTACTCCTCGTTGCGGAGGACCAGGAAGGTCACCGGGACGTCATACGCGGCGGCAGTCCAGAAGCCTGTGATCGCGTATTGCGCCGAGCCCTCGCCGAGCACGCAGACGACAGGCCGGTCCGGCTGGGCGAGCTGGACTCCGATTGCCCCGGCGAGGCCGAAGCCGAGGCCGCCCCCCGCGCCGAAGTAGTAGCTGCCCTGCTTGGAGATCCGCAGCTGGTTGCGGAGCGAAAGGGTGCTGGACGGCGATTCGAGGACGACGATGCCGTCCTCCGGGAACACGGCAGCAAGGGTGTTGTGGACCATCGTCGGGCTGAGCGGGTCGGTCTCGTCTCCGGCGGTCGGCTCCGGGAGCGGGTCGGGCTCCGCGCGGTTCGCCTCTCCGACCTCCTCGAGCAATGCCCGCAGCGCGAGGCCGACATCGGCCAGGATCACGTCGCCCATCGGGGCACGGGCCGCCTCGTCGGGATCGCTCGTGATCGCCACGAGCGAGGCACCCTCGGGCAGCAGCGGCCCGGGGATATACGGGTAGTACGGGAAGACCGAGGAGCCGATGACGACGATCAGGTCGCGGCCCTTCAGCGTCTCCGCGACCGGCCCGATGGCTGGTGGCAGCACACCCTGGAACAGCGGATGGCCCTCGGGAAAGCCGAGCCGGCCACCGCCGGGTGCCGGGGAGGCGAAGACCGGCAGCTTCTGCCGCTCGGCTAGGGCCACGGCGTCGTCCCACGCCCCCGACGCATCGATGTCGGGGCCGGCGACGAGCACGGGGCTCTTGGCCGACGCGAGCCGCTGCGCGAGCGACTCGATCGCTCCCGGGTCCGGCCCCATCCGCGGCTCGGCGATGCGCTCGACCACGTGGCCGGATTCGGCATCCGCCTCCTCGATCCAATCGTCCATCGGCAGCGAGACGAACGCGGGTCCCTTCGGGGCGAGCGATGCTGTGTGGATCGCCCGGGCGAGCGCGTGTGGGACGTCCTCGGCGCGCGGTGGCTCGAAGCTCCACTTGACGAACGGATGGACGACGCGAGTCGCGTCGCGGTTCGTCAGGTTCGCCTGCATGGTGATCTGGGCCCGAACCTGCTGGCCCGCCGTCACCAGCAGCGGAGTGTGGTTCGCCTGGGCGTTGAAGATCGCCCCCATGCCGTTGCCGACGCCGGGCGCCGTGTGGAGGTTGACATGGGTCGGCCTGCCCGAGGCCTGGGCGAAGCCATCCGCCATCCCGACGGCCACCGCCTCCTGCAGCCCGAGGACGTAGCGGAAGTCGTCGGGGAACTCCGCGAGCATCGGCAGCTCGGTCGAGCCGGGGTTGCCGAACATCGTCGTCATCCCGTGCTCCCGGAAGAGCTCGAACGCGACTTCGCGCACTGTGCTCACGCACCGGACCCTATGCGGTTCCGATCCGCGCGGCGGCCCTCGTTCGTCCGTCCAGACCCCCCAATTCGGGCGTCCAGAGCTCTCAAGCCCGGGCAGCCCCAGCTCGACGGACACCGAAGGACGTGCGGCAAGGAAGCCGCACAAAGGACACGGAGGTCATGGTGAAGAACAGGACGAAGGCAATCGCGACCGCCGGGACGGCAGCGGTCGCCTATCTCGCGGCGCTCGCGCCGGCGGGACAGGCGGCGACGGTCTGCAACGAGGCCGAGAACTCCCACCGGGGCGGCTACGAGGTCTCCGGAGGAATCGTCGATCCGGTCCCACCCGCGTTCCTGCGCGGCTCGCAGATGAGAGTGGGCAACGACGGCTCGAACGGTCTCGCCAATGCGGCGGATCGCTCGCCGGCGCTGCGGCAATGCGCTCCCGACGACGGTGACGGCGGCGGAGGAGGCGGAGGCGACATCCCGACCTGAGCCCGTCAGGCAGGTCGGTCGCATCAGACCTGCGTGAAGTGCCGGGGCGTCGAGGGCGACGTCGAGCCGCGCCTGATCGCGTTGGTGCCGAAGCGCTCGCGGATCTCGTCGATCGCGAGATCGAGCGCCGGATTCACCTGCGGCTCCAGCGGCAGCTCGAGCTGTGCCTCGGTGCTCAGGTTGGCGACCGTGATCCCGAGCAGGGTGATGCCGCGCCGGTCGATCATGGGCCCGGAAGCGGCGAGCAGCGTCCTCGCGGCTGCGAGGATCGCGCCGGTGCCGGCAGTCGGATGGGGAAGCGTCCGCGAGCGGGTGGCGCGGGAGAAGTCGGCAAAGCGGAAGCGAAGCGTGATGCTCCGGCCGGCGCGGTTGGCAGCACGCGCCCTTCGCGTCACCCGATCGACCAGGGTCACCAGCAGCGCGTCGAGATCGGATCCCGACCTCCCGCCACCGGCGAAGGCCGACTGGGTGCCGATCGAGCGCCGGGGGCGGCCACGACGAACTCGCCGCGGGTCACGGCGGTTGGCGATCGCGTGGAGGTGCCGCGCGGCGTGTCCGCCGAGGAACATCGCCAGCTCCGCCTCGTCCCGCCGCTCGAGCTCGCCGATCGTGCTGATCCCGTGGGCGCGGAGCTTCTCCGCGGTGGCGAAGCCGACGCCCCAGAGCGCCTCGACCGGCAGCGGCCTCAGGAACTCCGCCTCGCGCTCGGGCTCGATGACCAGCAGGCCGTCGGGCTTGGCGGCTTGGCTAGCCATCTTGGCGAGCACCTTCGTCCGCGCGACCCCGACGGTGACCGCCAGCCCGACGCGCTCACGCGCCCGGCGTCGCACTCGCTCGGCTATCTGCCGCGGCGTCCCCGAGATGCGCTCCAAGCCGCGCACGTCGAGAAACGCCTCCTCGAGCGAGAGGCCCTCGACGAGCGGCGCCGTCTCCTCGAACAGGTCGAACAGCGCCCTGCTCGCATCCGTGTAGGCGGAGAACCGCGGCGGGACGACGACCGCGTGGGGACAGAGCCGGCGGGCACGCCACCCGTTCATGCCCCCCTCGATCCCATAGGCGCGGGCCTCATAGCTCGCGGCCATCACCACGCCGGCGCCGACGATGGTCGGGCGGCCGCGGAGACTTGGATCGTCCCGCTGCTCGACCGAAGCGAAGAACGCGTCGGCGTCAGCGTGCAGGATCGAGGCCCCATCGGACACGAACGTATGTTCGCATCGCGAACGTGGGCGATCAACCTCCGGGTCCGGCGGAGGCGGGCCGGTTAGGCGCCGGCCGCCTCCTGCGCGAGCACCCGCCGCTCCGCCAGTCCACCGAAATCCACCGCCCCGGGCATCAGCCGCTCGGGGGATGGGATCTCGACTCCGATTGCCGCCATGCGCCGCTTCAGCGCCTGGTAGGCGAAGCCGTAGATCTGCGAGGAGTGGTGGCCGTAGGAGACGAAATCCGACGGATCGTCCGCCTCCGGCGGGCAGAAGACCTCGGCGGCCTTGGGGAGCAGCTCCTCGAGCCGCCTGACGATCACGTCCTTCATCTCCGGCCGCTCGTCGCAGACGTCCTTCAGGAAGCGGACCCCGAAGGCGATATGCCGGTGCTCGTCCTGCTCGACCAGACGGAAGCCCTCGTTGAACCCCGGATAGAGGTCGTGATCGCCCGTGTACTCGATCATGATCCGCTGGCCGGGCATCGCCAGGACCCCCTCCGTGACCATGTGGTAGGTGACGATGCCCGCTACGAAGAGCTCGAGGTCATCGGGGCGGTCCTTGATCCTGTTGGCGATCTCGCGCAGGGAGTCGTCGAAGAGGAAATGCCACGGGCCGAGCATCCGGTCCTCGATCTCGTGCAGCCGCTCGCGGAAGCTGCCCGACTCGAGCCCCATCACCTCGCTCGCCCAGCGATCGAAGAAGACGGCGTGCCGCATCTCGTCGACGAGCTGGGTGGCGAGGAAGGCCTCGATCTCCCCGCTCGGGGCGGCGAGCAGGAAGGGCGCCAGGTCCGCGGTGACCCGCTCCTCCCCCACGTAGAAGCTGCCGATGCTGAAGGCCGTGTGTCGCTGCGCCTCGGCCGGGGTGACCAGCCACTGCTCGCGGTCGACGGAGAAGTCGAGCTCGTGGGCGCGCCAGTTCTGGCGCTCCCAGAGCGCGTAGAGCTGCTCGTAGCTCATCAGCCCGCCTCTGGGGCGCTTCGACTCGGCCGGGTCGCCGGCGTCCGTGGAAGGGCCATTGGTCGTGACCTTGCTTCCCCAGCTGCCCGCGTTCTCGGACTGCCGGCGGCGCTGGCGCTCCTCGCGTTCGAGCTCCGGACCGTCTATGCCCTCGGCGCGGTCGATCCAGCGGCCGAGGAGGGTGACGGGCGGGATGCTGCCCTCGACCTCGGTCTTGCCGAGCCGCATCGCGTCGGGAGGAGTGAGCTCGCCGGAGAGGAGCGCGAGCCAGTCCGAGTAGCGGATCCTGACGATCGCATCAGGGTCCTCGCCGAGTCCACGCTCGACGCGAACGCTGCCATCGTCGACCTCGACGCGCCAGGTGCCCCCTCCCTCGCCGACCAGCTCGTAGGCGACGGTGAAGCTGTGGCCGCGCGTCCACTCGGACTCGATCGCGTAGGGCAGCGAGCGGAACACCAGGTCGGCGTCCACTGGGTGGCCGAGGCGGGCGAGCTCGCGCGGCCCGGCATCGGGATCGAGCTTGCGCAGGGCCAGCGCCTTGCGGCGGCGTCCGCGCAGCTTCAGCCGGCCGTTCATCAACGGGCCGACGGGGTTGCGACCGGAGGCGACCCGTGCGAGCGTCTCGGCGTCGGTGGAGATCGCGAAGGTCTCGCCATTGAGATCCGCGCCGGCGAGCACCTCGGCCACCTTGGCCCGGCCCCCGAGGGAGCTGACGGTCCAGGTGCCGATGCCATCGAGCTCGAGGCGATAGCTCATCCCGTCGGGCAGCTTCGCCGCCGCGGCCGGAAGTGACTGGATGATCAGCCGAGCCGCGAGCTCGGGGTCGGACTCCGCCATCCGGCGGAGAGCCCGCTGGGCGCTCCCGTCAGAACCGTTGCCGTTTCCGGCCATGCCGGGGCGATTCTGGCAGACCAGGCGGCAAATTTGGCTGGCCAGCCAGTGGTGGCTGAGGGGAGACGAGTTAATAGACTCACGCCGCCTTGCTAGCCCTCCTGAGCCCTCCCGGCGGCCACTCGCCGAACGCGGACGATCTCAACACCCTCTACTGGGTGATGCTCGTGATCGGGGTCTTGCTGTTGATCGCGATCAACGGCGCGCTGCTCGCGCTCGTCATGCGCTTCCGCTCCGAGCGGGGCCGTAAGCCGCGGCGGCTCGTCGTGCGTCGCCCGGCGCAGCTCGGCACGGCCGGGGCCTTCGCCGTGCTCGCGATCGTCACCTTCATCCTCGGCGTGATCGAGACCGACAATGCCAAGCAGATCGAGGCCACCGGGGCGAACGGTCTGCAGGGCTCGACCGTGCTGACCGCGCAGCGAGGCCTCACTCCCCCAGCGACCCCGACCCAGACCGCGCCACTCGAGATCAGGGCCTGCGGCCAGCAGTGGATCTGGCGGTACGAGTATCCGGACGGGACCTACTCCTACTACGAGCTCGTCGTCCCGGTCGACACCGCGGTTGTGGTCAAGCTCTGCTCGACCGACGTCGTCCACCGCTGGTGGGTCCCGGGTCTGACCGGCAAGTTCGACGCGACGCCGGGCGAGAGCAACCAGACCTGGTTCAAGGCCGATGAGACGGGTGACTTCGACGGCGCCAGCTACGCCTTCTCCGGGGCGTCCTACGCGGTGATGCGGACCCGGGTCCATGTCGTGGACGTGCCCACCTACCAGGCGTGGCTCGAGCAGCAGGCGGCTGGGATCCAGGAGGCCCAGACCTTCGTGCAGCAGGCGAACGCGGAGACCGGCGGATGAGCAACGGAAGGACACTCGCGCCCCACCGTCCCGAGCTCGTGACCGACAGCCCCGCGCCGACGCGGCCGCGCTGGCTCGAGATGGTGATGAGCTCCGACCACAAGGACGTCGGCCGGGTCTACATCGGAGCCTCCCTCTCGTTCCTGGTGCTCGGCATCGTCGCCTTCCTGCTGATCCGGCTCCAGCTGGCCGTGCCGGAGAACAACCTGATCGAGCCGGTCACGTTCAACCGCCTGCTCTCCGTGGGGAGCGCGACGCTGATCGTTCTCTTCGCGCTGCCGCTCGTCTTCGGGCTCTTCACCTATGTCATCCCGCTTCAGATCGGGTCGCGGTCGCTGGCTTTCCCGCGCCTTGCCTCGCTTTCGCTCTGGCTCTATCTCTTCGGCGGCGCCCTGCTCTACGTGAGCTTCGTCTACACGCCGCCGGAGGGAGGGTTCAACTCCTGGCCGCCCCTCTCGGACACGGCCTTCATCTCCAACAACGGGATCGACGTCTGGATCACCGCGGTGGGCCTCACCGTGCTCGGCCTGGTACTGCTCTCGATCAATCTCGCGGTGACCGTCTCGAAGCTCCGGGCGCCGGGCCTCGCCTGGCGCCGGCTGCCGACCTTCAGCTTCTCCGCCGCCGTCTCGAGCTGGACGATGATCATCGCCGGCACCGCGATGGTGGCGGCGCTGGTCATGCTCGAGATCGACCGCCACTTCAACGGCGTCTTCTTCGATCCCGGCGAGGGCGGCGCGCCGCTCTACTACCAGCACCTCTCCTGGATCTTCTTCACCGGCTGCTATCTGCTCTTCCTGATGCCGGCGTTCGGGGCGATCTCGGAGATCCTGCCTGTGTTCTCCGGCAAGCCGCTGCTCTCGCGTCGCGCGATGGTGATCTCGCTCACGGCGATCATGCCGCTCGGGCTGCTCGCCTGGATGCAGAACATGATGAGTGCCTCGATCCCGATCGGCTTCCTCTACGCCGCCATGCTCATGGCCCTGCTGCTGGTGATCCCGATCGGAGCGATCTTCGTCAACTGGCTCGGGACGCTCGCCGGAGGCGTGCTGCGCATGCGGGCGCCGCTTGTGTTCGCGCTGGCGGCGATCTCGACGCTCAGCTTCGGCCTGATCCTCGAGCTGATCCAGAGCGTGATCCCGGTCAACTGGCTGCTCGGGGACACCACCGCGTCGACGGCGGCGAGTGGCTACGTCCTGGTCGGCGGCGCCGTGCTCGGCGGCTTCGCCGCTCTCTATTACTGGTTCCCGAAGATGACCGGGCGCGTCATGGGCGAGGGCTTGGCGCGATCCTCGGCAACGCTCATCGTACTGGGCGCGCATCTGACCTTCATCCCCCTCTTCCTCGCCGGGCTCGAGGGCCAGCAGGTCGACATCTTCAAGTTCTTCGAGGCGAGCGACGCCATCAACTCGATGAGCCTGAACGCGTACAACCTGATCGCCACGATCGGCGCGTTCGTGCTCTCGCTGGGGATGGTGCTGACGATCATGAACGCGTACGCCTCGCTCAAGAACGGAGTCCGCACAGGTCCCGATCCGTGGGGCGGCGAGACGCTCGAATGGTTCGCGACGTCGCCCCCGCCACCGCACAACTTCGACGTGGTTCCCGACGTTCGCAGCGACGAGCCGCTGCGCGACATCCGCGAGGCGGTGCGCCGTCGGGACGCCTCTCGCGCCGAGCCGTCAGAGATGCGCGAGCCTGTAGCCTGACCGCATGGCCGGACCCGGTGCCGGCGGCGGCGGTGCAGGGCTCCGCCGGTTTCGCCGCCTGGCAGACCTCACTGCGCTTGTCACATTCCTGCTGATCATCGTCGGCGGCGTCGTTCGCGTGAGCGACTCCGGCCTGGGCTGCGGCGCGGGCGGCAGCGGGACCAAGGGCTGGCCGCTCTGCGGCGGCGACGTGATCCCCCTCGTCGGAGACGAGAACACTCTCATCGAGTTCTCCCACCGCCTGCTCGCCGCGGTCGTCGTCGTCCTCATTGCGCTCCTCTGCTGGCGCGCGCATCGCGACCTCCGAGACCGCAACAGCTGGGCGTTCCGCGGCAGCATCGCCGCTGCCGTGATCGTCCTGATCCAGGCCGGTCTCGGCGGCCTGACCGTCGAACACAGCCTCAAGGACACTCTGGTCGCCGCCCACCTGGGCACGGCGATGCTGCTCCTCGGACTGCTGCTCTGGCTCAGCTACAAGGCGCGCTCAGAGGCGGCGCTGGAGGCCGACCGGCCCGTGCGCGAGCCGATCCGGGGCCTGAAGCCGTACGCCGCGACCGCGGCGGTGCTGCTCCTCTGTGCGATCGTCGCCGGCGGCTACATGGCGGGCACCGAGGAGCGCGGCGTGAACGAGGTCGGGCCGAACATCGCCGGCGCGCACCTCGCCTGCGGGCATCAGTTCCCGACCTGCGGCGACGGGAAGTTCCTGCCGTTCGGCAACAACCGGCTGACCGACATCCACCTGACGCACCGCGTCTTCGTCTACGCGGCGACGCTCGCGATCATCGTGCTGCTCTCCGTCGCCTACGCACGGGGCTCGCGCGACCGCCTGCTCGTACTCGCCGCGCTGCTGCTGCTCTGCCAGGTGCTGCTCGGCGGCATGAACGTCTGGCTCGGCGAGCACGCGTCCTTGATCGTGGCCCACCTCACCGTCGCCACACTGCTTTGGGCGGCCGTCATCTCCATCGCCTACCGATTGGCCTGGCTGCCGAGCCCCGCTCGATCCCAACAGCGAGCGCCGAGGGCCGAGGCATCGGCGGCGCCGGCATGAGCGTCCATCTCGGCACCCGCCACCGCGTGGGGCGCCGCCCCCGCCCTGGCGGTGACCACGTCTCCGTCACCCCGAGCGATGCGCGGGCGCGCACGATGCGGGCGGCGATCGGGGTGGCGAACGACTACGTCACGCTGACCAAGCCGCGGATCATCTCGCTGCTCCTCCTCACCTGCGTGGCGACGATGTTCGTCGCGGATCCGGGCGGCCCCGCGCTCTCGACCATCCTCTGGACCTGCCTGGGCGGCTACCTCGCCGCGGGTGGTGCCGGCGCCATCAACCACTACATCGAGCGCGAGCCGGACGCGCGCATGGCCCGCACGCAGGGACGGCCGCTTGCGAGCGGCCGGATCGAGCCGCGGCACGGCCTCCTCTTCGGCTCCGCGCTGGGGGTCATCGCGGTGGTGCAGCTGGCGCTCACGGTGAACGTCCTCACCGCCGCGCTGGCCGCCGCCGGCCTCCTCGGATACGTCTTCGTCTACACGCTCTGGCTGAAGCCGCGAACCCCACAGAACATCGTCCTCGGCGGCGCCGCGGGCGCCATGCCGCCGCTGGTCGGCTGGGCGGCTGCGACGGGTGGTCTCAGCGCAGAGGCGCTGTGGCCGTTCGCGATCGTCTTCTTCTGGACGCCGCCCCACTTCTGGGCCCTCTCGCTGCTGATCTCGGACGACTATGCGCGGACCGGCGTGCCGATGCTGCCGGTGGTTCGCGGAGAGACGACCACCCGCCACCAGATCGTCGCGTACGCATTGCTGCTCGTCGCCGTCACGATCGGGCCGGTCGTCACGGGCCTGTTCGGAGCCTTCTACCTGATCGCCGCTCTCGCCCTCGGCGCGGGCTTCGTCGGCCTCGCCTTCGTTCTCAACGCACGCCCGACGCGGCAGGCTGCGCGCCGGCTGTACCTGAGCTCGCTCGCCTACCTCGCGCTGCTCTTCATCGCGATGGCGCTCGACCGCGCGCTCTAGCTACCGGAGTGGATAGGGTTTTCGCCGTGGATCGCGAGCGCGCAAGAGCACTGATCAAGTCAGGGATGATCGCCAGCTCCCTGGCCCTGCTCGTGTTCGGCCTGGCCTTCTACATCTCGGTCCTCTATCTGCGATGAGTCAGCCGGAACGGCCGACCGAGTCGATCTACCTGCCCAGGGCCACGGTCTACCCGGCGCTGCTCGCCTTCGGGCTGGCGGCGGTGATCGTCGGGTTGTACGCCTGGTGGCCCTACTCGGTGATCGGCGGATTCATCGCGCTGGTCTCGCTGATCGGCTGGCTCCGCGCCAACCGTCGCGAGATCGCGCGCATGCCGCGTCACCAGCACACGGACACCGCGCCGATCCCGCTGAGCGTGTCCGTGCCCGAGGACGAGTAACACGGCTTCCTCATCAGATCGCGGCCACAGCGGCCGCCCCACATAACCGCTCGGGGCTACGCCCCTGATGCGAGGGCGCGCGTCAGCGCGACCCGTCCAGTGAAGTGGTGCGGCCCGGTGGCCGCTACGGCGGGCTCATCGACGACGTCGCGCCCGTCGTCGTCCAGCAGCGGACGATGTCCCGCATCGACAGCACGCCGACCAGCTCGCCCCGGTCGACGATGACCAGGTGGCGGATCCCCCGCTGGACCATCTCCTCGGCAGCCTGCTCCAGACTCCAGTCCGGGGCCGCCGAGATGACGCTCTCGCTCATGTGATCGGCAACCTTCTCGGTGTCCGGGTCCTTCCCGGTCCCGACGGCGTTGAGGATGTCGCGCTCGGTGATGATCCGCGGGGCCGGGGACTCGTCGTCGAAGACGAGGGCGGCGCCCGTCCCCTTCTCGGTCATCTTCGTCGCGGTCTCCCGCAGCGTGTGGCCAGGCCCGACGGCCAGTACCACGCTCGACATGCCCTGGCGAACCTCCACTGACCGCTCCTTTCCGCCGTCGGCAAGGCACTAGCAGCTGCCTGCTGGCAACCCCAAGTGCCGTTCCGCGCAAGCTTATCCCACGCCTGGTGACGCGCCGAGGGCGCGGGGGCGACATATAGGATTCCGGCCCCGATGAAGGTCGAAATCAACGGCGACGACGCACCCCGTGGCCGCACAAATGGGCGGGCGGTCTGGGTGGTCGCCACGATGATTGCAACCGCAGCGCTGGTTGCCATGACCGGGTGCAACCTCGGCCCGAAGCCTGACCTCGACAAGGGCCAGCAGCTCTTCACGCAGAAGTGCGGCAGCTGCCACACGCTCACCGGCGCCGGCACCAACGGCACGGTCGGCCCGAACCTCGACTACGCCTTCAAGCAGGCGCGCGCAAACGGCCAGGACTCCGACACCTTCGCGGGCGTGATCAAGGCGCAGGTCGAGAACCCCCGGCCTGCCACGCCCCAGCAGGTCGATGTCTACATGCCGCCGGACCTCGTCACCGGCGATGACCTCGACGACGTCGCCGCGTACGTCGCCAGCGTCGCGGGCGTGCCCGGCATCAAGCCGCCGGTGTTCTCCCCGCCGCAGTTCTTCGCGACCAACTGCGGCGGCTGCCACACCCTGGCGCAGGCCGGAACCACCGGCACCACCGGGCCCAACCTGGACGAGGCGCTTCCGGGCCAGGGCGCTCAGATGATCTCGCAGGACATCACCGACCCGAACGCCGTCATCACCCCCGGCTACCAGCCCAACGTGATGCCCCAGAACTTTGGCCAGACGCTCACGCCCGACCAGCTCCAGCAGCTGGTCGCCTACCTCCAGACCGCCACGGGTGGTGGGGGTGGTGGCGCTGCCGCTGGGGGTGGCGGCGGCGGCAAGAAGTAACTGGGACGAGATTTGGCATCCATTGGTCGCTTTGGATCCCTATAGCGATCAGAAGTGACCAAGAACAGTTTGGACGCCGGCCCTCGATGCAGCCCTGGGCGTTTGAGGGCGGAGCTAGCGCTCGGCCGGGTCGGATCCGTATCGACGCCAGTCCTGGATCAGGCTCCAGGTTCGCCAGAGGCCGATGGCGATCAGGATCGCGCCGACGATCACGCCGGCCAGTGAGCCGAGGAGCAGCGCGACCCCGATCACGATCGCCGCGGCCACGGCGAACATGACCAGGACGCGGAACATGTCCGACTCCCGCTTCAGCGGGTTGTGGGGTCCCTTGGGCGGTGCGGCGGCCATCGACCCGATCATAGGTGGGCAACAAGGCCGTGGCCGCTCGGTCGTAGGGTTGCGGGATGCGGCTTCGCCTGACGACGGTGGCCATAGTCGTCTCTCTGTTCGCGGCTTCTGGCTGCGGCTCGGACTCGAAGGGCAAGCCGGGCGGCGGCTCGAGCGCAACCTGTATCGGCTGCTGAGGCTGGAGCGCGGCCAGCGCGCAGCTAGAGGAGGTAGACGAGTCTGGGCCTACTCCGACAGTCCGGCGGCTTCGAGGGCCTCGTCGCGGTCGAAGTACTCCACCGTCCGGGCGACCTTGCCACCTTGGATGGTGAGCACGTGCGCCAGCTCCATCTCCACCGGTGCCCCGCTCCCTTCTCCGTGACCGCTGAAACGCACCCAGAGGAAGACCTTGTCCCCGCTTCCTTTTGCCTCCAGGGGCTCCACGGTGAGGTCGGGATACGCCTCGACCCATCGGGCGAACTGTCCCCTAACGGCGTCGATCCCCCGATGGATTGCGGAGTCCGGATCCTCGCGGGCGACCTGGTACTCGGCGTCCGGAGTGAAGAACCACAGTTCCGCCTCTCTCTCGCCGGCGTTGAATCGGGCGTATCCGTCGAGCACGAACTTGACGTTCTCGTCCGACATCGCTTACGCCCGCTTGGCGGCTATCTCTCCCGCCTCGCCGCGCTTCTCGACGATCCAGAAGTGCTCGTATTTCTTGACGACCTCCTCAACGCCGGGTTCAACGTCAATCGCTGTATGCCCAGGCGCGACGGCGAAGCGTTCCGGTCGCGAGCGGACCTCCCGCCATTCTTGCCTCGAAAGTCGCAGGCGCACGCCGCAATCGATGCGCCAGCACTCGCATCGAAAACCCGCCACCTGAAGGCCAGCCCGAAGCCAGTCGTCCTTGCTCCTGTTGAGGTCCCGACACAGGACCTCGTTTTCCGCGATGCGCGTTTCCCGTGACATCGCCTACTCCCGCGACCCAGCTTGAGGACTATCCACATCGGCTTCTGGTGGTCGCTCTACGGGCACCGGTGCGGATACCGTCAGCGAGCGCTTTCCGTAGAGGGTCTCGTAGACCGCCCTCTCGCTCCCCTCCGGGTAGAGGTCTTGCACCTTCCGCGCTTCACCCGCCCGGCGTGGGCGCAGAAGCACCACGGAGGCGAGGGCTATGACGGCAACTCCAAGCAGAATGAGGCCGATCAGCACCAGCACGGGCACCGATCTTAGGCAGCGGGAGCAGGGTCAGATAGGGGGAGGGTCGGAAGAACCGCTCACCTGAGAAAAAACATGCGAAGAAGTGCCGCGGCACTCGAGTCTCAAGAAGTTCAAGGCATCGAACCCGGCCCCCTGGGGAAACCGCCGCTTCTCGTCCAGAGCAGGTCTACGCCTTGTCGACGATGTAAGCCACTATGAGGCCCACAATCGCGAGGACCATTACGGCATGAAGCACGTTGACCATCCCAGCGTTTTGGTCGCCGGCGTGGTCCAGGTGCGTTACCTCCCTAGACCCTCTTGATTCCATTGGACGGTCTTGCTCGCTTGATTCCATTGGGACGCCTTTCCTTTCAGCCGTGAGGTTGATGGGTCCGGCGGGATCGCCGGTCGGTAGATAATCTGCAAGTCCAGTCGAAGTCGGCCGAGACTTCCAAGGCGCGCTGAGCCGCATCCAGGGTGCTGGCGAGCCGCCGATCGCTCCCCTTCCGACGATCTGGCGCCTGGAGGAAGAGCGGGCTGCGGCCGTCGAACACCAGTTGGCGCGCGATGGCGACACCGCGCGCGGGCGGCCGCTCGATCGTGCAGAGCGTGTCAGCCAGCGACAGCACCTCGTCCTTGCAGACCCGGATCGCGAGAGAATCAAGCGGCACCTTTGGATCCAGGCGATTCGGAACTGGCGGGCGTTCCGCCGCCTCGACAGCTCCGTTGAGCGCCTGGGCGACCCTGCGGCAGGCGCGTTGCCTGGTTATTCGTCCGGCGCGAGCCGCGTGGTAGATGCTCTTCGTCGGGCTAGTGCCGTCGGCAAGCTCGGCGTCGTAGCGAGGGCCGGCGAGGAACGCCCCTAGCCGCGCTAGGAACGCCCTCCGGGAAGAGCCGCGCAACTCGCGGGGGAGACCTCTTGCCAGGGAACTGAGTGAAGCCATCTGTGCTCCTTTGGTCGACGGTATTTACGCCGACCAGACTTCCCGGCACACCTGAACCTAAGAGTACTCCTGAGTGGGAGCGATGTCCTCGTTTTCTTCTGACATCGCTCACGCAGTACTTCGCGGAGGGAGGGGGTGCTGCTTTCCATGCAAAGCGGCGCTTCTCGTCCAAAGCGCTACTCCGACAGCCCGGCGGCATCGAGGGCGTCGGCTCTGTCGGGGAACGTCTGCATCCACGACGATCCTGCGATCGCGCAGCGTGCACACGTGGAACGTCGGAACGCTGACGTCGAGGCCGCTATGTCGACCACGACCAACCTGTAGGCCAGCGAGGAAGACCTGCTCTCCGTGTCCGAGGATCTCCGTCACCTCAAAGGAGAACGGATCCCATGCCCCGAGCCAGCGGGCGAACACCTCGGCCACCCGTTTCCGCCCTCGAACCATGCCCGAGGCCGGAGCGTCGAGAGCCGCCACGTCGGGTACATGCCATTCCACGTCCTGATCCAGGACTGCGAGCGCCTCTTCATAGTCGCCACGGTTGAATGCGTCGACGCCCTTTCGGACGATCTCGACGTTTTCCTCCGACATCCCCCACGCAGTATCCCGCGGTGCCGATGACGGCTCCAGCTGCTCGTCCCTCAGGTGGAGGGGGGCCCGCCAGGAGTGTCGGGCGCCCGACGGCGCTTGCTGCTGGAGACGCGGCGCCGCATCACCCAGCCCGCGAGGAGGAGAACGATGACAACGCCGATAAGCGCGCTCAGGATGCCGCCCCAGTCGAACACGTCTTCGTCGCCGATCCCAAGCCCAGCCGTGAAGATCAGCCAACCGAGGGCAGCGCCGACCAGGCCCAGCGCTATCGACACAAGCCAGGACTTCGGCCCTTTCATGCCC
>DATAPB010000268.1:0-8709 GCA_036265435.1 Solirubrobacterales bacterium
GGTTCGAAGGAGGCCGGGGTTGCCTGCGTGATGTCGTTCGGGATCTCCTCCAGGGCGTAGCCGACGGCGAGTTTGGCGGCCATCTTTGCGATCGGGAAGCCGGTCGCCTTGGAGGCGAGGGCGGAGGAGCGCGAGACGCGCGGGTTCATCTCGATCACGACCACCTCGCCGGTCTCGGGGTTGACGGCGAACTGGATGTTCGACCCACCGGTCTCGACCCCGACCGCGCGAATCACCCGGATCGCCTGATCGCGCAGGTCCTGGTAGAGCGAGTCGCTGAGCGTCTGGGCCGGCGCGATCGTCACCGAGTCCCCGGTGTGGACGCCCATCGGGTCGACGTTCTCGATGGAGCAGATGATCACCACGTTGTCGTTGCGGTCGCGCATCACCTCGAGCTCGAACTCGCCCCAGCCCAGCACCGACTCCTCAACCAGCACCTGGTTGATCGGGCTGGCGGCGAGCCCCTCGGAGACGACTTGCGCGAGTTCGGTTTCGTTGTTGGCGACGCCCCCGCCGTGTCCGCCCAGCGTGAAGGCGGGCCGGATGATCGCGGGCAGCGTGATGTTGCCGTCGGCAAGACCCGCCTCGGCATCGGCGACCGAGGTGACGATCTGCGACCAAGGCACCCTCAGCCCGGCCTCCTCCATCGTCCGGCGGAAGGCCTCCCGGTCCTCGGCGCGGTGGATCGCCTCGTAGTCTGCGCCGATCAGCTCGACCCCGAAGCGCTCCAGCGTGCCGTCGTCATGCAGCGCCTTGGCGAGATTGAGCGCGGTCTGCCCGCCGAGCGTCGGCAGCAGCACATCCGGGCGCTCGCGCTCGATCACCTTGGCGACCGGGCCGGGGAGCAGCGGCTCGATGTAGGTCCGGTCCGCGAATTCCGGGTCGGTCATGATCGTCGCCGGGTTGGAGTTGACGAGCACGACCTCGTAGCCCTCCTCCAACAGGACCTTGCAGGCCTGCACGCCGGAGTAGTCGAACTCGGCGGCCTGGCCGATCACAATCGGTCCGGAGCCGATCAACAGGATCTTCTGGATGTCGTCGCGCCTAGGCATGCTGGTGCTCCTGAGCGGCTCGCATAGCCTCATCGTGGGAGCCGAACGCCGTGAGTCGGATCACCAGCCCGTCCTGAAACTCGTACACGAGCCCGAGGTCTTGGCCGACCGGTACGTCACTGCCTCGGCCCACGCCCTCCAGCCGAGTGAAGACGACGATCAGGTCATCGCTCAGAGAATGAAACGCCGGGGAGGCATATCGAACCTCGCCCAGCATGTCCTGCAATTCCCCGAAGAAGGTGCGAAGGCCATCGTGCCCGTGATATGTCCGCTGCTCGACCTCTCTGGCAAGCCATGGCGAGAACTCGACCTCCGGGTCGAAGATCTCAGGGATCAGCTCAGACGCCGCCTCCAGACCGCCGCCCTCGTACCGACCCTCCGTTCGCGCATACCAGTCGCGAACCGTGTCAAGGTTGCTCTGACCAGCGGTCACGTTCGGGCGAGCCCCAGGAAGCGGTCGAAGAGGTAGCGGGCGTCGTGGGGGCCCGGGCCGGCCTCGGGGTGGTACTGGACCGTGCAGCCCGGGACGTCCTTGAGGACCAGCCCCTCGACCGTGCGGTCGTAGAGGTTGAGATGAGAGAGCTCGGCCTCGCCGAAGTCGGTCTGCCAGCGGACGGGCTCGTCGCCTTCGATGGTGCGGTCGCCACCGGGGCCCAGCACGGCGAAGCCGTGGTTCTGGGAGGTGATGTCGATTCGCCCGGTCTCGAGATCCTTGACCGGGTGATTGGCGCCGCGATGGCCGAAGGGCAGCTTGAAGGTCTCGAGGCCGACCGCCCGGCAGAGCAACTGGTGGCCGAGACAGATGCCGACGACGGGCTTCTTGCCGACCACGCCGCGGACGTTGTCGACGACGTAGTCGAGGGCGCCCGGATCGCCGGGGCCGTTGGCGAGGAAGATGAGGTCGGGGTCGCGGGCGAGGACGTCGTCGGCTGAGGTGTCGCAGGGGACTAGCGTCACCCGGCAGCCCCGCTCGCACAGCTGCCTGATGATCGAGAGCTTGATTCCGGTGTCGATGCCGACGACGTGCGGGCCATCGCCGTCGAGCTCAACCGGTTCGGGCGGAGTGACCTGGCGGGCGAAGTCGGCCCCCTCCATCGAGGGCTCCGCCTCGATTCGCTCACGGGCATCGGCCTCGGCCAGCCCGCTCGGAAAGATGCCGCCACGCATCGCTCCGCGATCGCGGATGTGGCGGACGAGGGCGCGGGTGTCGATCCCCTCGATCGCCGCGACGCCGTTGTCGCGCAGCCAGTCGAGCCAGCCGCCCTCCGCCGTGGCCGCATCCTCGCCGTTCTTCCCCTCGCGCATGATCACCCCGCGGGCCTGGACTCGATCGGACTCCATCGCGTCGCCCGAGACGCCGTAGTTGCCGATCAGGGGGTAGGTGAAGGTGATGATCTGGCCTGCGTAGGAGGGGTCCGTGACGGCCTCCTGGTAGCCCGTCATAGCGGTGTTGAAGACGACCTCCCCGGTGATCTCGCTGCCCGAACCGAGGAACTCCCCGTCCAATCGGGTGCCGTCCTCGAGCAGGAGGTAGCCGCCACTCATGAAACGGGTTCCCCCTCGGCTTTGCCTGCGGGGGACCCTCGCATCTGCTCCTCGTTTGGCGCGTACTCGAGGATCAGCCGCTGGATGCGCTTGAACTCGTCGGTGCCCGCGCGACCGAGCAGCTCGAAGAGCGCCGTCTCGACGCTGGTCAGGACCGCGCCCGCGCGCACCATCTTCTCCAGCCCGACGCGCTTGTTCTCCTCCGTGCGCGAGCCGACCGCGTCCTGGGCGACCTGCACGTCGATCCCCGCCTCGAGCAGATCGTGGGCGGTCTGGTTTACGCAGACATGGGTCTCGATCCCGCAGACCAGCGCCTGGTCGCGGCCGGCGAGGTCGAAGCCTTCGGCTTCGGAGGCGGAGAAGACCACCTTCTCGAGCGGCTCGGTGCCTGCGGGCAGGTGCTCCGCCACCTCGGCCACCGTCTCTCCCAGGCCCTTCGGGTACTGCTCGGTGATCACCACGGGGACGCCGATCACCCCGGCTCCCTCGACCAGGGTCGCGGTTGCCTTCGCCACCCGCGTGAAGTCTGGGATCGCCTGCCTGAATCCTTCCTGCACGTCGACGACGACGAGGGTCGTGCGGTCCCGCGCGAGCTTGCCGCTCAAGAAGCGACCCCCAACGCGAAGGAGCGCTGCCGGAATGCGACCCGCCCGGCTGCGACCGTCATCAGCACGCGGCCGGTGAGCTCGCGCCCGGCGAAGCAGTTGTTGTAGGAGCGGCTCTCGTAACCCTCCTCCCCCACGGTCCAGGTCTGCTCGGGATCGATCAGCGCGATGTTCGCGGAGGCTCCGGTCTCGATCCTGGGCGCCTGGATCCCGAAGGGCTCGCCGCCGCAGGTCAGCCGCTCGACGAGGGTCTCGAGCGGCAGCACGCCCGGCGCGACGAGGTCCGTATAGAGAGCGGCGAAGGCGGTCTCCAGCCCGGTGACACCCCAGGCGGCCTCTTCGAAGGGGACCTCCTTCTCCTCGGCGGCGTGGGGGGCGTGATCGGTCGCGACGCAGTCGATCGTCCCGTCGCGCAGGCCATCAATCAGCGCCTGACGGTCGTCCTCGCTCCGCAACGGCGGGTTCATCTTGAAGCGCGAGTCGAGGCTGCGGACGGCCTCGTCGGTGAGAGTCAGGTGATGAGGCGTCGCCTCGCACGTGATCCGCACGCCCGCGGCCTTGGCCCGCGCGACCTCCTCGACCGACGAGCGGGCGGAGAGGTGTTGGACGTGGATCGGGGCGTCCTCGTAGCGAGCGAGCGCGCAGTCCCGGGCGATCATCGTCGACTCGGAGACCGTGGGTACACCGGCCATCCCCAGGGCGGCGGAGACCTGCCCCTCGTGCATCACCCCGCCGGCGGAGAGCTCCGGATCCTCCTCGTGGAGCGCGATCAGCCCGCCGGCGAGGCGCTGGTACTGGAGCGCCCGTCGCAGGACCCGGGCGTTGGCGATCGGGAGGCCGTCGTCGGAGAAGCCGATTGCTCCCGCGCCGCGGAGCTCGGCCATCTCGGTCAGCTCGGTGCCATCCATGCCACGGGTGACGTTGGCGATGAAGCCGACGGGGACCGACGCCTCACGCTCGGCGCGCTCCCGGACCGATCCGAGGACCGCGGCGGAGTCGATCGGCGGCGAGGTGTTGGCCATCGCGATCACCGCGCAGTAGCCGCCGGCGGCGGCGGAGCGGGTGCCGGTCTCGAGGTCCTCCTTGTGCTCCTGCCCGGGGACACGGAAGTGGACGTGGGGGTCGACGAAGCCAGGCAGCGCCAGCAGACCCTCGCCGTCCACGGTCTCGGCCCCCTCGACGTCCGGACCCCGGCCGGGCTCCCCCAGCTCGGCGATCTCCCCGTCGCGGATGACGAGATCGCGGATCGCATCGAGACCGGATCGCGGGTCGAACAGCCGCGCGCCGCGCACGATCAGGTTCGCGGGCGGCCCGGAGCGTACGATCAGCCGGGGCACGCCCGGCCCGCCGCTCGTTCCGTTCGCGGAGACGGTCACGCAGGCTGCCCGATGGTCGGAGTGTCCACGGGCGCCGGGCCGCGCTCGGGCCTCGAGCGGTCGCCGCCCGCGAGGAGCTCGTAGAGGATCGCCATGCGCACCACCAGGCCGCTCTCGACCTGGGCGGTGATCAGGGACTGCGGCGAGTCGATCACCTCGGGCGCCAGCTCGACCCCGCGGTTGACCGGACCCGGGTGCATCAGCAGCTGCCGGGGCCCCAGGCGGCGCGAGTCGATCTGGTAGCGGGCGGCGTACTCACGCAGCGAGGGCACGAAGCTCTCGCTCATCCGCTCGCGCTGCATTCGCAGGGCGTAGACCACATCGGCCTCTCCCAGGCCATCGAGGTCGTATGAGACCTCGCAGCCGAGCGACTCGATGCCTCGCGGGATCAGGGTTGGCGGACCGCAGAGCGTCACCTTCGCCCCCATCTTCTGGAAGGCGAGGAGGCAGGAGCGGGCGACGCGGCTGTGCAGGACGTCGCCGACGATCCAGATGTCGGCTCCCTCGAGGGAGTCGATTCGCTGGCGCAGGGTGAAGACGTCGAGCAGCGCCTGCGTCGGGTGCTCGTGCTTGCCGTCACCGGCGTTGATCACCGAGGCCTCGGTCCACCCGGCGACGAGCTGTGCCGCACCGGCGTGAGGCGAGCGGATGACGATTGCCGCCGGGTCGTAGGCCGAGAGCGTCGCGACGGTGTCCTTCAACGACTCGCCCTTGTCGACCGAGGAGCCGGCCGACTTGACGCTGACCACATCCGCGGAGAGGCGCTTCGCCGCGAGCTCAAAGGAGGAGAGGGTGCGCGTGCTCGACTCGTAGAAGAGGTTGACGATCGTCCGGCCGCGCAGCGTCGGCACCTTCTTGATGTCGCGCCGGCCGACCTCGGCGAAGCTCTCCGCTCGCTCGAGGATGCGGTCCATCTCCTCCCGCGAGAGATCCTCCACTCCGAGCAGGTGCTTCATCACTCCTCCCTCGCTGTCGCTGCGGTCGCGTCTGCGGGCGTGATCGCGACCTCGTCGACGCCGTCGGTCTCCTCCAGGCGCACGTTCACCCGCTCGCCGGGTGCGGTCGGCAGGTTCTTGCCGACGTAGTCCGGCCGGATCGGAAGCTCGCGGTGGCCCCGGTCGGCGATCACGGCGAGCTGCACCCGGGCGGGACGGCCGTAGTCGAAGAGCGCGTCAATCGCGGCGCGGACCGTCCTGCCGGTGTAGAGGACGTCGTCGACCAGCACGACAGTGCGGCCGGAGAGGTCGAAGTCGAGATGCGAGTCGTGGACGACAGGCGCGTCGCGGGGCTCGCGGCGCTCGATGTCGTCGCGGTAGAAGGAGATGTCCAGGTCGCCGAGCGGCACGTCGGCCCCGGAGAGCTCGCCGACCAGCGCGTGGAGGCGGCGGCAGATCACGGCGCCTCGCGTGTGGATCCCGACCAGCGCCAGCCGATCCGTCTCCTCATTCTTCTCGACGATCTCGTGGGCGATACGGACGAGCGTCCGCCTCAAATCGTCGTGATCGAGCACGACCTTCTCGTCGCTCACTGCCTTGCTCCTTCCCGGCCTCACGGGACCGTGGTTAAAGGGGCTTGCCGCGCCAGCGTAGCAGCGAGGTGAGACGATCTCGGCTCATGAACCCGCAGGTTGCGAAAGCAATCGAGGAGCATCGGGGCGCCGGCCGGGAGTTCGAGGCCGGCGGCATCAGGAGCTTCGTCCGCGAGGAGGGCCAGGGCGATCCGGTCGTGCTGATGCACGGCATCCCGGTGAGCTCGTTCCTGTACCGCAAGGTGCTGCCGCTGCTCGCAGAGCGTGGTCTTCGCGGAGTGGCCTTCGACCTGCCCGGCCTCGGGCTGGCGGAGAAACCCGAGGGCTTCGACTACACCTGGTCCGGGTTGGGACGTTGGACTGGCGAGGCCATCGAGGCGCTGGGTATCGATCTCTGCCATCTCGTGCTTCATGACATCGGCGGCCCGATCGCGCTCGAATGGGCACTGCGCAACCAGGACCGGATCGCGTCGCTCACCGTCCTCGACACACTCATAGACGTCGCCCATTTCCGGCGGGTCTGGACGATGGACCTGGCGGCTCCGCCCGTGATCGGTCCGCTCTGGGTCGCAACGATCAGGCCGCCGGCGGCGCGCTGGCTCTTCTACATGCAGGGCATCGCAGATCGGTCTGCGACCCCGGCCCACGAGGTCGATGCCCATTTCGCCCTGCTCCATCGTGACGGTGGCGGGCGGTCCTTCCGAAAGATCGTCCGCGGCTTCGAGCTCACCGAGGAGAAGGAGCGCTTCTACATGGAGGGCCTCGGGGACATCGGCTGGCCGGCAACGATTCTCTGGGCCGATCGCGATCCGGCGCTCGGGGAGGACCGGCGTCGCGCCTTGGAGGACGTCCTCGGCATCGAGGCGAAGGTGATCTCCGCCAAGCACTTCCTCCAGGAGGATCGGGCGCCGGCGGTCGCCGAGGCCATCGCGGGCGCGGCGAACTCCGGCTAGTCCGGGATCGGAGCCGGCTCGGCCTGCGGCTCGGGTCGCTGCTTCGCACCCTCCGGCACGAGGTGGGGCTCACCTCGCTCCGGGAACGGGATCTCGATCAGGTCGAAGTCGCGCGGTGCGACCGTGTTGCGGAACGCCTCGCGAGCCTCGTCCAGCACTTTCGAGACGTTGTAGCGGGACGAAACGTGGACGATCGCGAGCATGCCGACCTCGGCGTCGGCCGCGAGCTGTGCCGCGTCGTGCGCGGTCGAGTGCCCGGTCTCCGCGGACCGAGCTGATTCCTCGACCGCGAAGGTCCCGTCGTGGACGAGCAGCTGGGCGGCGTGCGCCGCGACGCGGGTCATCTCGCAGGGGGCGGTGTCTCCCGTGATCACCACCTTGCGCCCCTGGCGGGGCTCTCCCATGACCTGATCCGGGCGCACCTCGGAGCCGTTCACGGAGATCGCCTCGCCCCGCTGCAGCCGCCCGAAGTCACGGGCGTCGGTGATCCCCAGGCCGCGGGCGGCATCGACATCGAAGCGACCGGGACGCTCGGGCTCCACGTATGCGTAGCCGAGTGCCTTCATGCGGTGCTCGACCGCGAAGGCGCGAATCTCGAAGCCGTCGTGCTCCACCCCCTCCCCCGGTTCCAGCTCGACGAGCTCGACGTCGTAGCGCAGCCTGCCGAAGATCCGCCGCAGCGCGTCGAACAGCCCGATCAGCCCGGACGGCCCGAGGATGCGAAGCGGCCTCTGGCGCTCGAGGAGGTCGTAGGTCTTGAGCAGGCCCGGGAGCCCGAGGTAGTGGTCGGCGTGGAAATGGGTGATGTAGATGTCATCGACCTGGACGAGCCCGGTCGAGTTGATCATCTGGCGCTGCGCCCCCTCCCCGGCGTCCACCAGGATCCGGCTGCCACCCGAGCGGATCAGCACGCACGCGGTCGCCCTCCGCGCAGAGGGCACGGACCCGCCGGTGCCGAGAAAGACGACGGAGAGATCCATGGCCCGCCAAGCCTAGACTTGGCACCCCGCGCCCGTAGCTCAGTGGATAGAGCGCTCGCCTCCGGAGCGAGAGGCCGCAGGTTCGAATCCTGCCGGGCGCGTCTCGGGATGTTCAGCGCGGGTCACGCCACATCGTCGTGACCACGCGTTGATCGTCCGGCGTCCAGAACTCGGTTCGGCGCTCGAACCCGTGCCGCTCGTACCGATGGTTGTTGTCCGGATTGGTGGACTCCAGGTAGACGGGCTTCCGCTCCTGGTCGGCCTCGGCGCAGACCTCGTCCAGCAGGGCCATGCCGATGCCGCGTCCGCGACTATCCGGACGGGTCCCGAGCAAGCTCACGTAGTAGAAGGGTGGCCCGTCAGGGACCGCGGCTTGGAAGCGCTCGAGGGTGTCCAGAACCGCCCCGGCGTGGGGACCGAGAGCGTCCTTCAGGAACGGCTCGATCCTTCGCTCGACGTCCTCCGTCAGCTCCGGCTCTCCCGGCGGGGTGTAGACGATCGTCGCCGAGGCTCGAGCGTCCGCCATCAGGACGGTTTCGCGGGGCAGCGAGCTCTGCACGTAGAAGCCGAACATCGTCGTCTGCTGGTTCCAGCGGGCGGCAGCGTCCGGGAAGATCCAGGACCACAGTGGATCGTCGTGGAACGCAGTCGCGATCGTTTCCATGACCGC